>NZ_NHML01000031.1:0-116532 GCF_002165735.1 Rhodococcus sp. NCIMB 12038 | reverse complement strand
AGGGGGTAAGGCCCCCGGCAGACCACCGGGTTGATAGGCCAGAACTGGAAGCCAGGTAACTGGTGCAGGTGACTGGTACTAATAGGCCGAGGACTTACCACAAAGAAGCTACGCGTCCACTGTGCAGTATCTGAAACAACACACACGATTCACCATGCTCTTCGGGGAATCGTGTGTGGGCGAAGCCCCTGTCTTGTGATGGGGGTCAGCGTTCACTCGATTCACATGCGGAGCATGTGTGTGACAGTTTCATAGAGTTACGGCGGCCATAGCGGAGGGGAAACGCCCGGTCCCATTCCGAACCCGGAAGCTAAGCCCTCCAGCGCCGATGGTACTGCACCCGACAGGGTGTGGGAGAGTAGGACACCGCCGAACATCCGTTACCGAAAGCCCCCCAACACTTGTTGGGGGGCTTTCGGCATTTCAGAACAGTTTTGCCGCAGCCGTTGCCGCACAGACCTTTTCACCCCGATGCACCGCCGGCCAGGACCTGCAGCGCCCGTGACGCCAGATGAAGATTCAGGCGGGTGTCCACACTGCGGAGATCACGGCCGGTCAGTTCGTGGATGCGGGACATCCGGTACCGGAGGGTGCTGCGGTGGATCCTGAGGGCCTGCGCGGTCTCGTCGTATTTGCCGCCGCATTCGAGGTATTGGGCGAGCGTGGCCGTCATCGTGCTGCGGTGCTCCCGGTCGTAGTCGAGCAGGGGGCCCAGCCATTCCTGCACGAACGCCTCGACATCTCCGGTGGTGCTGTGCGAGTCGAGAATGCGGTAGACGCCGAGTTCGTCGAACAGTGCCACACCGCGAGGAGAATTCGACTGCTTGCGGATTTCGAGGGCGCGCATCGCGTGGGTGTACGAGTCGGGGAGTGTGCTGGGAGAGGTGCATTCGGATCCGACCCCGACTACCCCGACTACCCCGACCGTGGGGCCGAGCGACTTCTCCAACGCTGCGAAAACGGTGTTCACGTCCGTCTTCGCGTCCATGACGGCGGCGAGGACACCGGTTCGGTGCTCGTTGCCGTGAACGAGGAGGGCCGACGAGTCGGTGGCCGTCAGGTGGCGACGGAACGCCTCCGTGACGGACTCGACGGGCGTGTCCGGACCCCAGTGGACGACCAGGACGCGTTGCGGTGTGTGCAGGTCGTAGCCGAGGGCGTCGGCCCGCGAGTAGGCGCTGTCGTCGTCGGTGCCGGCCAGTAGGTCGGCTCCCAGGTCGCGGCTCAGCCGCGCCTCCGTCTCGGCGAGCGATCTGCGGTGCGCCATGTCGACGGCGAGCATCGTCGCGGCGTGCTCCAGGGCGACAGCGTCGAGTTCGGTGGCCTTGTGCTCCGGGTCCGACAGATACAGGACACCGAGAAGTGTCTGTCCGGGCCGGACCAACTGCACGATCCGGTTGTCGTCCCGCAGCGGGCCCCCCTCCATCGCGGCGCGGCGCAGGACGTCGACCCGGTTCCCGCCGCCGACCTTGCGGTACCGGGGTGCCGGGACGGACGTGTCCGGCCCGGCCGAGACGCGAAGATTGCCGAACGCGTCCTCGATACCGACGGCGAGTCCGGTCACCTGGTGAAGGGTCTCGGCAATGGCGGTCTCGTCGGCGCCGGTCGCGGCGAGTCGCCCGAACGTGCGGTGGATCTTCGCTTCCTCCTCGAGTCGCGCGGCCCTCGTGCCGATCACGGTGATCTCGTCCGTGGCCTCGCGCAGGTGGCGTTCCTGGGTGGCGGCCCGGGAGCTGAGCGACGCGGCGCGCAGGGCCGACCCCACGTGCTGAATCAACAACTCGAGGAGCGTCGCCTGCACCGGTGTCGGCGGGTAGTCGGCCCGCAGTGTCAGCGATACCGGTCTGGACCACGAATCGTCGAGCAGCACGCGGTGCCGCCAGACGTCGTCGTCGGGAACCTCGCCCGTCAGGACGCTGACGGGTTCGACCGAGAAGGGGCCGAGTTCGGGGAGGGCCTCGGCGAGCAGGGACAGGATCTCGTCCCGATTCCCGCAGTCGTGCATGTGTGCGGTCACGGCCAGCACCGCCGACAGGTTCGTGGCCCGCGGGGTGTGATCGACCCTCGGGTCTGGGGCTGCATCCAGATCCATGGCATGGAACTACCCCGTTTTGCGCCGTCGAAACCGGGACGCTGTCCGGCGGGGCCGGATTTCGGGGGATTCTTTCGTTCCGCCGTGACCATGTGGCGAGACGGATCAGCCGCCAATCTTGGTAACTGAGGGGTGGCACTTATGACCCAATCCAATAATTGGCACGATCCCGATCTGAACATGGTTCGCGATGTCGTCGCGCATACGTCGGACGGGTGCGAGGGCTGTCTCGCACTCGGTACCCGCTGGGAGCACCTGATGTTGTGCCTGACGTGCGGGTATGTCGGGTGCAGCGACGGATCACCGATGCGGCACGCGCGACATCACGCGGAACGCAGCGGTCATCCGATCGTCCAGTCGCTCCACGCGGGGGACAACTGGCGCTGGTGCTTTGTGCACGACGTCCAGATCTGCACGCCGTATCCGGCGACCGGGGCCCGGGTGGTCGCACCCAGCCTGGTGCCTGGGCCGGCGGACGACCTCAGACACGGTCTCCGTATCGCGAAATCGCAGTGACGATCGCAGACCAGACGGCGTCGGCCCGAACTTCCGGGGGAGCGGCGTCGAGCCAGCGTGGCCGCACGAGGCTTCCGCCGGGTCGCGGCGGCGCCGGAAGCGGTCCGGGTACTGCGGCGTAGGCATCCGACGCGGGCACGGGTACGCACGAATCGTCGAAGGATGACCGGGATGTTTCCGCATCCGCGCCGTGCCTGAGTTGCAGAATCTCCTGTCCCTCGCGTCCGCGCAGCAGGAAGAACAGCAGCGGGTCGTCGTCGAGCACCCACGCGGCCTGATACAGCACCGCGGCGGCGTGGCGGCACGGCACGTCCCACTCCTCGCACGTGCAGGTCGCGTCGGCGTCGAACATCGACGGAATCAGTGACACGTCGACGGCCGCGAGATCCTCGTCGAGTTCGCGAGGGAGCGTGCCACTCGACAACTGGGCGACGTGACCGCTCCGCGACGCGAGGGTCGCGAGCACCTCGCCCCACTGGCGCTCGTCGAGCGGGTCCACCCGGATCCGCACGTGCAGGCTCTCGTCGTCGGTGTGCACGTCTGCGGAAACGAGCCCGGGCGCGAACGTGAGCGGACCGAGCAGTCCGCCACGGGCGTAGGCGCGTCCGCGTTTGAGCGTGTCCGAATCGAGCGCGGCCTGCTCGACGTCGTCGACCCAGCGCTGCGCCCACCACGTCCTGCCGCGCGTGCGGCGGCCCTTCTGCGCAGGGAATCGGGGATGCGTGACGGCGTCGGTCACAGGTCACCTCCGAAGTCGTAGTCGGGGCTCAGGGCAACCAGCCGGGCGAGCTCGCCGTCGGTCAACTCGGTGAAGGCGTCGGCGCCGTGCGACAGGACCGAGTCGGCGAGTTGCCGCTTGGACGCGAGCATGGCGGCGATGCGTTCCTCGATGGTTCCCGCGGTGACGAGGCGGTGCACGACAACCGGGTGCGTCTGACCGATGCGGTACGCGCGATCGGTGGCCTGATCCTCGACCGCCGGGTTCCACCAGCGGTCGAAGTGGACGACGTGATCGGCCCGGGTGAGGTTCAAACCGGTGCCTGCGGCCTTGAGGGACAGGATCAGGACAGGGATAGCACCGTTCTGGAAGCGTTCGACCAGGTTCTCCCGGGCCGCGACGGACGTGCCTCCGTGCAGGAATTCGCACGCCACCCCGCGCGTCGTCAGGTGCCGTCGCAGCAGCCGTCCCATCGTGGTGAAGTGGGTGAACACGAGGGAACGCCCGCCCTCCGACAGGTTGGTGTCGATCAGCTCGTCGAGCAGACCGATCTTGTGGGAACGGCCGGTGAGCGCGGCGTGTTCCTGGCCGAGGTACTGGGCGGGGTGATTGCAGATCTGCTTGAGACCGGTCAGCAGCGACACGATGCTGCCGCGCCGACCGATGCCCTCGCTCGTCTCGATCTGCTCCATGGCCTCGCGGACGAGCGCCTCGTACATGCCGGCCTGCTCCGGGGTGAGCGTCACGTCGAGGTCGATCTCCGTCTTCGGTGGAAGCTCGGGAGCGATCCCCGGATCCGACTTCCTGCGCCGGAGGACGAACGGCGAGATCAACGCCGCCAACTCCGCCGCGCGGTCGGGCCCGTCCTCGCCGGCCGAGTCGTCGTAGCGGCGCCGGAACTGCGCGTACGGACCGAGGAGACCCGGGGTGACGCCGTCGAGGATCGACCAGAGGTCGCTGAGCCGGTTCTCCACCGGTGTGCCGGTGAGGGCGACGCGCGCCTGTCCCGGAATCATGCGCAGCGCCCGCGTCACGGCAGCGGCACGGTTCTTCAGGTGCTGCGCCTCGTCCGCGACGACCAGACTCCACGCAGTGCCTGCGAGGACTTCGCAATCGAGCCGCATCGTCGCATACGTGGTGAGGACGACGGTGTCGCTGCCGTCCGCGACCGTCTCACCGGGAGGCCGGCGCTTCGGGCCGTGGTGGACGAGGACACCGGTGCCCGGTGCGAAACGTTCGATCTCCCGCCGCCAGTTCCCCAGCAGGGACGCGGGACAGACCACCAGCGTGGGTCCCGCCGTGTCCGGGTCCTGCTGCCGGTGCAGGTGAAGCGCGATGAGGGTCAACGTCTTTCCCAGGCCCATGTCGTCGGCGAGGCAGGCACCCAGGCCCCGCGACGTGAGCCCGGCGAGCCAGCGGAATCCGGTCAGCTGGTAGTCCCGCAACTGCGCGCGCAAGGCTGCGGGGACCGGCACGGCCTCCGGATCCCCGTCCGACAGCTCCCGCGCCACCGCCGCGGCCGCCCCGTAGGAGTCGACGCGGACGTCGTCCTCGCCGCGCCTGGCCCGGCCGGTCAGCGATGCCCGCAGCGCCTCGATGGCCGTCATCGTTCCGGTCCGCCTCTGAAGGGTCTTTCGAATCGTGTCGGAGTCCGCGACGACGTACCGGTTGCGAAGTTTCACGACTGCCCGCTTCGCCGACACGAGCTCTTCCATCTCCTCGCGCGTGAGCACGTCCTCGCCCACCGCGACGCGCCAGTCGAAGTCGAATGCACGGTCACCGCCGAAAGCGGCTGCGCCCTCACGGGATCCGGGGTCGCCGAGGACGATGCGGGTCGACGTCTGGGCGACCAGTTCGCGCGGCCAATGGATCTGGACGCCCCGCTCGCGCAGCCGACGGCCGGCGTCCGCGGCGAGGGAAGCCAGGTCGTCGTCCTCGAGCCGGATGCGGTGCGGCGCCTCCGCCCGCAACAGATCTTCGAGAGGCGCCCAGTCCTCGGCCGCGCGGTGGAGTGCACCGAGAACCTCCATCCGCGGGTCGGCGGCGAACGCGGACTCGGCGAGCGTCGGATGCCGCCACAGATCGACGGCGTCGCACACCACTCCGGGCCGCGCGACGCCGTGCACCTGGACCGTGGCGTCGAACTCGCTGTCCGAGAGATCGACCGCGCCGGGATCGACGGGGTTGATCCGCAACGACAGCGCGATCGCCTCAGGTGTCAGGGCGTCCGCCCACGCCCGCAGTTCCGGGGAGGGTTCGGCATCCCACGCCAGGTAGGGGCCCGCGTCGGCGGGCGAGCCGAGTCTCGGGACGGTGTCGACGACCGCGGTGAGGAAGTTGCGCAGGACGTCCACGGCGGCGGGGAGGCGAACTTCCTCGGCAGGCGGATCCCCGAGCGGGACGGCGCGGGCTTCCGGCGGGAGTGCGGCGGCCAGCAGACGCAGGTGCGATGCGTCCTCGTCGTCGAGGGCGCCGAGCCGCCAGACGTCGCGGCCGTGCGGTGTGACCGAGGGGAGGACCTTGCCCGCTCCGAGGTAACCGACGGCGGTGCGGGCGCAGGCAGCCCAGAACGCGACCGATCGATGGGCCGTGTCACCGGGGTCCAGAGCCAGCAGCATCGGCAGCGCGTCGGCGAGGGAAACAACTTGCGTCGGAACGCCGTTCACCGCTCCACCCGCGGCGATGAGGGTGCGGGAATCGGCACTCGGAGGCCGCGGCCCGTTCGGTGAATCGCTCCAGAACAGCAGGCGGGAGTCGCGGGGAGGATCGGCGGGGGTGAACGTGGCCGCGCAGCCGGCGAGGGTGGACTCTGCTGTCACTACTGCGCCTTTCGCCGGGTTTATGGTACGCCGTACGTCAACGAGGCGGCGCGCGGAATTGTTCCCGGGCGCCGTGGGAAGATCTCGGCATGGGTAGAAGCGCGACACCGGAGGGCGACCCCGCCCACACCATGGAGTTGCTGTGGGGTGGCGGCACCGCGCCGATCTCGCGTCCCCGCAACGGCAAACCCGGCCTGACGCTCGACCGGATCGTCGAGGCCGCCGTCTCCGTCGCGGACGCAGAAGGGCTGGACGCCGTCTCGATGCGCAGGCTGGCAGCCGAACTCGGCGTCGGCGCGATGTCGCTGTACACGCACGTTCCCGGGAAGACGGAACTGGTGGAGGTGATGCTCGACCGCGCGCTGTCCACGCTCGAACCGGGCGACGACACCGACACGGGGTGGCGGGACCGTCTCACCGCGGCGGCGCACGACTACTTCCAACTGCTGTGCGCGCACCCGTGGATGCTCGGAGTCGTCGCGCTGAGCCGGCCGGTCCTCGGGCCCGGTGGGATGGCAAAGTACGAGCGGGAACTGCGCGCGGTCGAGGGACTGGGACTGCCGGACCTCGACATGGACTCCGTCGTCACACTCCTCGACAGTTTCGTCGCCGGCGCGGCGCGGGCGGCGGTGGACGCGGCCGCGCTCGCCGCCCGGGGTGAGGCGGACAGCGAGTGGTGGCAGAGCGTCGCGCCGCACTTCGAGAAGGTCTTCGACCCCGAGCGGTTTCCGCTCGCCGCCCGGGTCGGGGCCACGGCAGGGGAGCACCACAACGCCGCGTTCTCGCCCGCCCACGCCTTCGAATTCGGTCTCGCCCGGCTACTCGACGGAGTCGGCGCCCTCATCGTCGGCGGCGGAACCGGCGGGGATTAGTTCGGCGGGAACGGCCAGCGTGGTCGGCTCGAGACGTCCGCGCAGGGTGACGGTGTCGGTGCATTGCCACCGCGCGCCTTCGTCCTCCGACGCCGCGTCGATCGCCCGCTCGGACGCGACGACGTGCCCGGGAACATTCTTGGCGAGCTCGGACAACCGCGCTGCCTCGTTCACCGGATCGCCGATCACCGTGTACTCGAAACGTTCGTGGGCGCCGATGTTTCCGGCCACGGCGCGACCGGCCGCCACCCCGATTCCCGCATCGCATTCCGGCACCTCGGCGGTGAGCCGTGCGCGGAGTGCCCGAGCGGCGGACAGGGCCGCACCGGTGTGGTCGTCCAGCGCCATCGGTGCCCCGAAGATGGCCAGTGCGGCGTCGCCCTCGAACTTGTTGACGAACCCGCCCCGCCGGTCGACCTCGTCGACGACCACGTTGAAGAACCGGTTGAGCAGATCCACGACCTCCGCCGGAGACCGGGTGGCCGCGATCGTGGTGGACCCGATGATGTCGACGAACAGCACTGCCACGTCGCGTTCCTCCCCGCCGAGTTCGGGGTTGTGCCGAAGCGCCTGCGACGCCACGTCCTGCCCGACGTGCCGCCCGAAGAGGTCGCGGATCCGCTCCCGTTCGCGCAGTCCCTCGACCATCCGGTTGAACCCGGTCTGCAGTGCGCCGAGTTCGGTGCCGTCGTACACGACGACCTCGGCCTCGAGATCGCCGTCGGCCACCTTCGCCATGCCCTGCGCCACCGAGCGGATGGGCGCCTCGGTGGCGCGCACACTGATCACCACCAGCAGCAGGCCGAACACCAGGATCACCCCGCCGAGCGCGAGGATCGACACCGCGAGGCTGGTCGGGCTCGCCGGACGGATAAAACTGAAGATCGCGATGAGCATCAGGCCCAGCACCGGAACGCCCGTCCCGAGGATCCACGCCAGCGCCGTGCGGCCGGTGATGCCGAGCGTGCGGCGGGGTTGCGGTCCATCCGATCCGAGTGCGCGGGCGGCGACGGGCCGGAGCGCGAACTCCGTCAGCAGGTAGCAGAAAGCGCAGACCGTGATGCCGGCCATCGCGATCGTGAACGCGACCTTCGGGATGGTCTGGGGATCGATGAGGCCGTACAGCGTCGTGAAGAAGACCAACCCGATGCCCCACAGCGCCGCCTGGACCCGGGTCAGGCGCCACGGGGCGCGGAACGCCGCCGACCGGTCGTGGTCGGTGGGCACGTCGTCCTCCGTCGCCCATCGCAGATCCGACACCAGTCGCTTGGTGCCCCAGGTCACGCCGATCAGCACCGCGCACAGCACGAACACCGGCACAGCCACGAAATTGGCGATCGCGAACTCGCTCGCCCACACGCTCGGTCCGGGCACGACGACGCTGATGAGCAGGCAGGTGATCACCGCACCGACGAGATTGGTGAACACCAGCGGGGCGGTCAGCAGCAACTGGACACGGATACGGCGCCTGCGGGGACTCTCGTCCGGCGATCCCAGCAACCACGACCCCAGTGGGGCGACGGATCGGCGAGGGCTGCGCATAGTCATTCGAGACTAGTCGGCGCGATCCCTTAGGGTGGGCGGGTGCGCCTAGTGATTGCCAGATGCCGAGTCGACTACGTAGGCCGTTTGACGGCACATCTGCCCACCGCTCGTCGCCTGTTGTTGATCAAGGCCGACGGTTCCGTGAGCATCCACGCCGACGACCGCGCCTACAAGCCCCTGAACTGGATGAGCCCGCCCTGCTGGCTCGTCGAGGACTCCGTCGAGGACGCCGAAGCCCTGTGGGTGGTGACCAACAAGGCCGGTGAGGAACTGCGGATCACCATCGAGGAGATCGAGCACGACTCCCGTCACGAACTCGGGGTCGACCCCGGGCTCGTCAAGGACGGTGTCGAAGCTCACCTGCAGGAGTTGCTCGCCGAACACGTGGAAACGCTCGGCAACGGCTACACATTGGTCCGGCGTGAATACATGACGGCAATCGGTCCCGTCGATCTGCTGTGCCGGAACGCCGACGGCGCGTCCGTCGCCGTGGAGATCAAGCGACGGGGCGACATCGACGGTGTCGAGCAACTCACGCGGTACCTCGAACTGCTCAACCGCGATCCGCTGCTCGCGCCCGTGAGCGGCGTCTTCGCCGCCCAGCAGATCAAGCCGCAGGCCAAAACCCTTGCCACCGACCGCGGAATCCGGTGCCTGGTGCTCGACTACGAAGCGCTGCGCGGCACCGAGAGCACCGAGTTCCGGCTCTTCTGAGGGCCTAGGCTGAACCCGTGCCCCGTCGTAAACCGCAGCGGAAGAACACACGCCGCAGCGCGCCCCCGGACAACTCCGAGGGCTCGCTGTTCGGCAGTGCGCTGATGCGTCAGGAATCCGGTCCCGCCGGCGACGCGGACGAGAGCTACATCGTCCGCACCATCCCCGGGGCGCGGGCGACCAAGTCGTACCGGTGCCCGGGCTGCGATCACGACATCCGGCCCGGTGTCGCCCACCTCGTCACCTGGCCCGCCGAATACGGCGGAGCCGAGGACCGGCGGCACTGGCACACCGGGTGCTGGTCGGGACGCAGCACCCGGGGCCTCACCCGCAGGTGGTCCTAGCTTCCGGCCTTCACGGTCCGCTGACCCGCAGGCCGGTTCGCCTGGGTCTTCTCGACGGTGGACAGCACCGCGGTGTCCTCGTCCGAGTTGTCCGTCTCGTCCTCGGACTTCTTCACCGAATCGTTCGACCCCGACTCGGTCTTGCGGTCCGCTGTGCCGTTCGGTGCGGACTTGCCGCTCGGGTTCTCGTTCG
The DNA here is from genome assembly GCF_002165735.1 of Rhodococcus sp. NCIMB 12038. Lineage (NCBI taxonomy): Bacteria > Bacillati > Actinomycetota > Actinomycetes > Mycobacteriales > Nocardiaceae > Rhodococcus > Rhodococcus sp. NCIMB 12038. The sequence continues at coordinate 106,719 of NZ_NHML01000031.1, read as the reverse complement.
GTCGCTTCTCGGAGTTCGACGCCGCGGTGTCGGGCTGCGCGTCGAGGAGTTCGCTCTCCCGGTTGACCGACGCCAACATGGCGGGAACGGAATCGAGCTGCCCGCGAATGCCCAAGAGCTGCGCCAGGATCCGGCCGCGGAGCACGCGAAGCTCCTCCGCGAGTTCCTTGGCGTGGGCGATCTTGCGCTCCGACTGGTCGGTGGCCGCCTGCAGCCTGCGCTCCGCCTCGTGCGTGGCATCCGCAAGACGACGCTGCGCCTCGGCCTTGCTGGTGGCCTCGAGCTCGTTCACCGCCGTGATCGTCTTCTGGCGGCGCTCGGACATCGAGAGGTCGAAGTCTTCCTGAACCTGCGAGCGACGCAGTTCGGCTTCGGCGGCGAGGCGGTCGCGCTCGGACTGCGCGGCCTCGACGATCTTCGCCGCCTCCGTGCGGGCCTTCGCCATGGTCTGCTCGTGCTGAATCTCGAGCGCGCTGCGGCGGTCTTCGAGTTCCGCGACCAGCGACTCGTACTGGCCGCGAAGCTGCGCGGCTTCCTGCTCGGCGACGGAGATCATCTCGGCGGCATCGGCCTCGGCCTTCGCGCGCACCTCGGACGCCTCGTCCGACGCGAGCCGGAGCATGCGCGAGATGCGGTCGCTCATTCCCTCCGCGGTGGTCGGCGGAACCGACAGGCGGTCGACGTCCTTGCGGAGGTCGTCGATCTCGTCCCGCGCGTCGTCGAGTTGCTTGGCGAGGTCCCGCGCCTGCGCCGCCGCGGCGTCGCGGTCGGCGGCAGTAACGCGGAGCTCGGCGTCGAATCGCTCGAAGTAGTTGCGTACCTCGTCCCGGTCGAATCCCTTACGCACGGTGGAGAAGGGAAGGGGGATCGAACCACGGTCCTGCTCGTTTACCATGGCCGCCAATCTACCTGGGCAAAGTAGAACTTGTCTCTGCGCCTGGTACCCGGCGGCCGGTCACAGCTCTAGTGGGTCGCCGACGGCTCGACCAGCTCGACGAGAACTCCGCCCGCGTCCTTCGGGTGCACGAAGTTGATGCGCGAGTCGGCGGTTCCGCGGCGGGGTGCGTCGTACAGCAGCCGGACGCCGCGCTCGCGCAACTGGGCGGAGATGGCGTCGATGTCGGTGACGCGGTACGCCAGCTGCTGGAGACCGGGACCGCTGCGATCGATGAACTTGGCGATGGTCGAGTTCTCGTTCAACGGCGCGAGGAGCTGCAGTGCGGTGCTGCCCGCGGGAGCGCCGACGACGCTCAGCATCGCTTCGCGCACGCCCTGCTCCTCGTTCACCTCTTCGTGTGTCGACACCATGCCGAGGTGCTCGGAGTACCACGCGATGGCGGCGTCGAGGTCGGGAACGGCGATGCCGACGTGGTCGATGGCGGTCACCAGATCCGAGGACAGCGGCGACGTGGACTGGGTGGGAGAGGACTGTGTCATGGTCCCGACGTTAGCGCTACCGTTTCGGTAGTTCTCGTCGGGATGTGACTTCCGTCGCCCGGCACCCGCCCATTCGTCTCACGCGGAGGAAATCGTGACCAGTTCTGTGATCGTCGCCGGAGCCCGGACCCCGATGGGCCGGTTGCTGGGTTCGTTGAAGGATGTGTCGGGTTCCGATCTGGGTGGGGTGGCGATTCGCGGTGCGCTGGAGAAGGCGGGCGTCGCCCCCGAACAGGTCGAATACGTGATCATGGGCCAGGTGCTCACGGCGGGGGCCGGTCAGATCCCGGCGCGGCAGGCCGCCGTGGCCGCCGGGATCGGGATGGACGTGCCCGCCCTGACGATCAACAAGGTGTGCCTGTCGGGGATCGACGCGATCGCGCTGGCGGATCAGCTGATCCGGGCCGGCGAGTTCGACGTCGTCGTCGCCGGCGGCCAGGAGTCGATGTCGCGGGCCCCGCACCTGCTGGAGAAGTCGCGGGAAGGGTTCAAGTACGGCGACGTCACGATGCGCGACCACATGGCCTTCGACGGGTTGTACGACATCTTCACCGATCAGGCGATGGGCAGTCTGACGGAATCGAAGAACGCGGAGGACGGGCAGCGGATCAGCCGGGAGGAGCAGGACACGTTCGCGGCGGCGTCGCACCAGAAGGCGGCGCGCGCCTGGAAGGACGGGGTCTTCGACGACGAGGTCGTTCCGGTTCCGGTGCCGCAGCGCAAGGGCGATCCCCTGCTCGTCGGCTCCGACGAGGGCGTGCGGGGCGACACGACCGCCGAGTCGCTGGCCCGGTTGCGGCCGGCGTTCAGCAAGGACGGCACCGTCACCGCCGGGTCGGCGTCGCAGATCTCGGACGGCGCGGCCGCCGTCGTCGTGATGAGCAAGGAGAAGGCTCAGGAACTGGGGCTGTCCTGGATTGCGGAGATCGGCGCGCACGGGGTGGTGGCGGGCCCGGATTCGACGCTGCAGTCACAGCCGGCGCGGGCAATCGCGAAGGCGTGCGCCAAGGAAGGGATCGACCCGAAGGACCTGGACCTGGTCGAGATCAACGAGGCCTTCGCGGCGGTCGGGATCGCGTCGACGCGGGAGCTGGGACTGGATCCGGAGATCGTGAACGTCAACGGCGGCGCGATCGCGATGGGGCATCCGCTGGGGATGTCGGGTGCGCGGATCGCACTGCATCTGGCGCTCGAGTTGCGCCGTCGCGGTGGCGGCGTGGGCGCGGCGGCCCTGTGCGGTGGAGGCGGTCAGGGTGACGCCCTGATCGTCCGCGTCCCCAAGGCGTGACAGACGACGGTCCGTGGTGGTGTGCCTCACACCACTACGGGCTGTCGTAGATGGTCGGGCACAATGGTCGGCATGGCGAACGTCTTCGATCTCAGCACCACGGCCAAGCGCTTCCGATTTGTCGCAATTCTGGAGGCATTCACCTGGCTCGGCCTCCTCATCGGCATGGCCTTCAAGTACCTGCCCGCCGACGGCAACGAGATCGGCGTGAAGATCTTCGGCCCGATCCACGGCGGCGTCTTCGTCCTGTACCTGCTCGTCTCGCTGTGGACCGCGCGCAAGCTGAGCTGGAACCTGGTCACCACGTTCTGGGCGCTCGTCGCCAGCGTCCCGCCGTTCGGCACCGTCGTGTTCGAGGTCTGGGCGGCCCGCGCCGGCCGCATGGCTGAACTGTCCCGGACGAGCGCGGTCAAGGGCGAACCGTCGCTCGTCTGACCAAGTTCGCGGTAGGCACGGCCCGCATTCCGGCGCCCGCTCGAATCGTGACAAACTGGTGGACGTGACTCGACCAGGTTCTCGTCCGTCAGCGCGTTCCTCAGCAGTGGCCGCAGCCATGAGCGGAGCAGTCGATCTCTCCGCCCTCAAGGAGCGTGCGGCCGCTCCGCCCCCGCCCGCGCCCACACCCTCCGGGGACGGCGCCGCTCCGGCCGCCCCCGGCGGCACCGGCCTCACACCCGTCATCGACGTCACCGAGGCGACGTTCGAGGCGGAGGTCCTCGTCCGGTCCCAGCAGGTCCCGGTCGTCGTGGACCTGTGGGCTACCTGGTGCGAGCCGTGCAAACAACTCTCACCCCTGCTCGAGAAGCTGGCACACGAGGCCGGTGGCACCTGGGTGCTCGCCAAGGTCGACGTCGACGCCAACCCGCGTATCGCGCAGGCCTTCGGTGTCCAGTCCGTCCCGACCGTCGTCGCCATCGCCGGTGGTCAGCCGCTCGCCGACTTCCAGGGCGCACAGCCCGAACCGCAACTGCGCCAGTGGCTCGCCGCGGTCCAGCAGGCGGTCGCAGGAAAACTGTCCGGACCTCCTGCCGGTAACGGCGACACGGAGGAGCCCGAGCCGGAGGACCCGCGTTTCGTCGCCGCCGAGGCAGCGCTCGACGAGGGCGATCTGGCGGCGGCCGAAGCCGAGTTCCAGAAGATCCTCGACACGGAACCGGACAACGCGGAGGCGCAGGGCGCGATCCGTCAGGTGCGTTTCCTCGCCCGCGTGCAGTCCGTCGATCCCGGTGCCGTCGCCGTGGCGGACGCCGCCCCGGCCGACATCGACGCCCAGCTGCAGGCGGCGGACGTGGAGCTCTACTCCCAGGCACCCGATGCGGCGTTCGCCCGCCTCATCGGTGTCGTCGCCCGCAGCGCCGGCGACGACCGGACGCGGGTGCGGACGCGTCTGCTGGAGTTGTTCGAACTGTTCGACCCTGCCGAACCGGTCGTCATGACCGCGCGCCGGAAACTCGCCGCCGCACTGTACTGACGAGGAACCGGTACTGACGTGGAACCGGGGTGAGTGCGTTCGGCGCTCACCCCGGTTTCGTCGTCAGTGATCAGCTGCGGACGCGCTCCACCCGTCCGACCAGGAAGACATAGGACGCGATCCCGACTGCGGTCACCACGGTCATGTAGACGAATCCCGGAGCGAAACTGTCGTCGGTGACGAGCAACCCGATGACGATGGGCGTGGCGATCGACGACAGATTGCCGATGAAGTTGAACATTCCGCCGGTCAGCCCGAGCAGCCGTTCCGGTGCGAGTGCCGACACCAGCGACCATGTGATCGACGCGAGTCCGTTGCCGAAGAACGCGATGGACAGGAACACGATCACCATCGCGGTCGAGTCGGTGAAGTTCGCGCCGATCATCGCGACGGTCAGCAGCAGTCCGACGATGATCGGACCCTTCCGGGCGACTCCGAGCGAGACCCCCTTGCGCAGCAGGAAGTCCGAGAACACCCCGGAGAACAGCACACCGACGAGCGCCGCGACGAACGGCAGCGACGCGAGGAATCCGGACTTGATGTAATCCATCCCCCGGTACTCGACGAGGTAGGTGGGGAACCAGGTGAGGAAGAACCACAACGTCGACGTGAGGCAGAACTGCCCCAGGTAGATGCCCCACAGCTTGCGCCTGCCGAGGACGGTCGCGACGTCGGTGCGCGTCACGGCCGGACGTTCCGGTTGCTGCTCGTCCACGAGGTCGACGAGTCCGCCGCCGTCGCGGATCAGGTCGATCTCGGCGTCGTTCGCGCGGGAGTCGCGTGGCTCGCGGTAGAACGCGTACCAGACGGCGCCCCACACCGCTCCGACCGTTCCGGTCACGATGAACACCCAGTGCCAGGACAGCACGGACTGCAGCCAGGACAGGAACGGGGTGAGCAGGGCCAGTCCGATGAACTGTCCGGACGTGTAGAAGCCGATCACCGTCGCCCGTTCACGCTCGGGGTACCAGGCCGTCGCGACGCGGTTGTTGATCGGATACGCGGGCGCCTCGAACACGCCGACCAGCAGTCGCAACGCGATGAGCGCCACGAATCCGCCGATGACACCCATGAACGCGGTCGCGATCGACCACAGGATGAGGCAGGCGGGGTAGAGCACTCTCGGGGGTATCCGGTCGACGAGCCAGCCGCCGGGAATCTGCAGCGCCGCGTACGTCCACCCGAACGCGGACAGCAGCAGACCCTGCTGGGCCTTGGAGAGGTCCATTTCGTCCGCGATCGCGGGCATCGCGATCGACAGGTTCGCCCGGTCCATGTAGTTGATGACGACGGTCACGAACAGCATGACCGCGATGAGGACGCGCGCCTTCGACGCCTGCGCCGCGACCGACGTGGAGCGGCCGTTCTGGGTCTGCACCATTTCCTTCACCACTCCTGCCCTCACCACTCCGCGAAGGAGCCGTCGCTGTGCCGCCACACCGGGTTGCGCCAGCGGTGGCCCTCGGCCGCCCGTTCGATTACGTACTCCTCGTTCACCTCGATGCCCAGCCCGGGGCCGGTCGGGATGCGGACCTGACCGTCGGCGTACGTGAACACGGACGGGTCGACGAGATAGTCGAGGAGATCGTTCGACGTGTTGTAGTGGATGCCGAGGCTCTGTTCCTGGATGGTCGCGTTGTAACAGCCCGCGTCGATCTGCAGGCACGTGGCCAGGGCGATCGGCCCGAGCGGGCAGTGCAGCGCGAGCGCCACGTCGTACGCCTCGGCCATGTGCGCGATCTTGCGGGCCTCGGTGATGCCGCCGCAGTGGGACGGGTCGGGCTGGATGATGTCGACGGCCCCGGAAGCGAGAACGGATTTGAAATCCCAGCGGGAGAACAATCTCTCACCCAGTGCGATCGGGATCGGCGACTGCCGGAGCACGTCGACGAAACCGTCGACGTGCTCGGAGAGCACGGGTTCCTCGACGAACATCAGCCGGAACGGTTCGAGTTCCTTCAACAGCACCTTGGCCATCGGCTTGTGCACCCGGCCGTGGAAGTCGACGCCGATGCCGATGTTCGGGCCCACGGCGTCGCGCACCGCGGCGACGTTGGCGAGGCACCGGTCCACCTTGTCCCAGGAGTCCAGGTACTGCAGTTCCTCCGTGCCGTTCATCTTCACCGCGGTGAAGCCGCGGTCGACGACCTCGCGCGCCGCCTTCGCGGTGTCCGCGGGACGGTCGCCGCCGATCCAGGAGTAGACCTTGATCCGGTCCCGGACCCGGCCCCCGAGAAGTTCGTACGCCGGCACGCCGAGGGCCTTGCCCTTGATGTCCCACAGGGCCTGGTCGATGCCGGCCAGCGCGCTCATGTGGATACCGCCGCCGCGGTAGAAACCGGCCCGGTACATGACCGTCCACAGATCCTCGATCTGCGTCGGATCCTGCCCCACCAGGTAGTCGGACAGTTCCTCGACCGCGGCGGCGACGGACGCCGCCCGGCCTTCGAGCACCGGCTCGCCCCAGCCGACCACGCCGTCGTCCGTCTCGATCCGCAGGAACAGCCACCGTGGGGGCACGGCGTACGTGGTGAGTGACTTGATCTTCATGGAGTCCTCCTGTGCGGGGCCGTGGTGGTGGCCCCGGTCGTCGTCGGTGTCGGTTCAGGCGGCGTCGGCCGACCAGATGTTCATCAAGGCGAGGGCGCGGTCGCGGACGGTGCCGGCGCTGTCGCCGGGCCGGTAGAGGCAGGTGCCGAGTCCCGCGCCGCCCGCGCCTGCGGCGGCCCACTCGGCGAGGTTGGTCCGGTCGACGCCGCCGACGGGGAGCAGTTCGACCTCCGCGGGCAGGACGGCCCGCCACGCCCGCATCCCCGCAGTCCCGACCGAGTCGGCGGGGAACAGTTTGATGCTGCGCGCTCCCGCACCCACTGCGCTGAAGGCCTCGGTGGGGGTGGCCGCTCCCGGGTACGGGTGCAGGTTCCGGGCGACGGCAGCGCCGATGACCTCGACGTCGCTGTTGGGGGAGACGATGATCCGGGACCCGGCCGCCTCGGAGCGGATCACGTCGTCGACGCTGAGGACGGTGCCGGCGCCGACGACGCAGACGTCGCCGACGGCCGTCGCCAACCGCTCGATCGAGTCGAACGGCCGCGGGGAGTTCAGGGGGACCTCGATGGTCGTGAAGCCGGCGTCGACGAGGGCGGAACCGACTGCGACGACCTCCTCCGGGGTGATGCCCCGCAGGATGGCGATCAATCCGGTGGTCGTCGTGGTGGCAGAGGTGCTCACAGGGTCTCCTTCTCGGGAATGGTGGATGCGTCCGGGTCGAGCAGTCCCGCGTCGATCGCCACGCGCCACAAACCATGCGCGGCGGCCTCCTCGGCGACGATGTCGGCGGCCACGCCGTGGACGCGCAGTCCCGCCGCATAACGACGGCAGAGATCGGCGTTTCCGCACAGCAGGATTCGGTGCCCGGCGGCGTAGTGCGGCAGGAGATGCCGGACCTCGTCGGCGATGATCACGCCGGAGACGTAGTCGGGCAGCGACGCCGGATCGAGGAGTCCGTCGAGCACGAGCGCCCGCGCCCCGAACAACTCGGCGGGCAATCCGCGGGACTGTACCGACGTTCCCGTGGCGAGGCCGCGACCGAAGGCGGCGTCGTCCCGCACCCCGGTGGTTGCGGTGCGGCCGAGGATGCCGTGCTCCATCACCAGGCCGTACAACTCGCCGGACATCGCCGTCGCGAACGAGACGATCTTGTGGTCCTCGACGCGTGCCCACTTGCTGTGCGTTCCGGGGAGCACGATGGTCAGTGGACCGTAGGTCGGCGGGAGCAGGCCCAGGGCCCCGATGATCTGCGTCTCCTCGCCCCGCATCACGTCGCCGGGCACCGAACCGTCGGCGGCGGAAGCGACGCGCAGGCCGGGCACGAGGTGCAGAATCCCGCGGGGGTGGGGGACCGTTGTCAGGTCGCCGGCGCCGATGGCGAGATCGGTCGGCGTCGTCACGTAGCCGGCCTCACGCCAGCCCTGGGCGCTGCCCACCATGCCGCAGGCGATCGCGGGGAGATCGGGGGCGTCCGCGATCCAGTCGCCGCAGGCCTCGTCGAACGCGGCCTCGTAGGCGCGGGTGCGCGATTCCGGGTCGTCCCCGGTCATGCCGAGCAGTCCGAAGTCGGGCCTGCGAACGTCCAGAATGCGGCCGCCGTCGCCGAGGAGCCAGGCGCGCTGCGAAGACGTGCCCCAGTCGAGGGCGATCAGGCGCGGTGGTGAGGTGTCGGGGGTGTTCTGGATCACGCAAACCACTATCAGACGCGAATCCCATAATGACGAACGAGGTCCCTATATGTGGGACAGTGGGGGTGTGACCGAACCGACGAACGACATTCCCCCCGGCACCCAGACACTGGCCCGGGGGCTCGCCGTCATCCGTGCAGTCTCCGACGGCGCGCAGGATCTCCGTGCGGTCGTCGACCACACCGGGCTGGGACGCAGTACCGCGCACCGGCTCGTGCAATTGCTGGTCCACGAGGGGTATCTGCGCACTGGGAGCCGCGGCTACACCCTCGGCCCGACGCTGATCGAACTCGGTTTCAAAGCCCTCCACGGCAACCCGCTGCCCGTCGTCGCGCGCCCGATCCTCGAGGAGTTGTCGGCGCACGTGCACGACACCGTGCACCTGGCGGTCGAGGACGGCGGCTCGGTGCTGTACCTGGACAAGCTGCCCGGATCGCGCGGTGCGGAGATGCGTTCGCGCATCGGTCACCGGATGCCGCTGACCCGCGCAGGGGTCGGCAAGGCCCTGCTGCTCGACTCGGCCGAGCGCTGGGATGCGCTGTACGAGAGCGACGCCGCGCAGGCTCCGCGACCCCCGGCCCGCGGACACGGCGCGCACGCCGACTTCCGTAGGCGGATGGAGGACTACGCGCGGATCGGGGCGGCCATGGACCTCGAGGACAACGAACCAGGAATCCGCTGCGTCGCGGCCCCGGTGCGGGACGCGTCGTGCGCGATCGTCGGAGCGATCAGCGTGTCGGCCACGAGCCCGTACATGCCCGACGAGCGGATGCGCGGCCTCGTGCCGGTCGTGTGCCGGGCTGCCGGACGGATCTCCGCGGCGCTGGGCTACCGGGAGATCTGAGCCGGCGACCGGTCAGCGGTACCGGCCCTCGCAGGCCTGCTCGCCGCCGAGCACGCCGGTGCGGAAGGCGTCGACCCGGGAGAACCCGCTCGGCACGGTCTCCCCGTTCACGTCACTGGCGGCGAGGCCGTCGGTGAGAAGCCCCGACACGGCCTCGTCGAGGTCGCCGGGGGACAGCCACACGCTGCCTTCCGCCAGTGTGGCCGGACTCGCCGGGCTGAGCGCGCCGGTGATGACCCCGGACAGGCAGGCGGCCCGCAGCGCGGTCTGCGGTGAGTGCAGATCGTCGCCCCGGTCCCGCTGCAGCGCCAGGGTGTACCGCGAGGCGAGAAGGACGTACGCGTTGTAGTCGCCGGTGAGCTTGGTCTGGAACAGTTCACGGCGGCCCGGGCGTCCCGGTGTGCCGCGTTCGGCGAGGGCGTCGACACTGACCCCGATCGTGTTGGTGGCCGGGCAGTACGACACCGGTTCCGTCACGTCGGCGTCCGCGCAGCCGAGGTCGGCGCCGTCGAGTTGCAGCGTGGGCGGATCGCTGAGATCGAAGATCTGCTGGAACGACGTGAAGAACGCCTCGACGGACTCGTCGGTGACGGGAAGTTCACCGTCGTCGCTGTCGTCGGCGAACCGCTGCGGCAGATCCGCGCGCCGCGAGTCGATCTCCTTCTCGTCGATGCGCGTGCACGCTGCCGGGCCGTCCGTGAACCCGATCTGGGTGGCGGTGACACGTTCGAACGCCGAGCCGTGCACGTTGTCCGGATCGTTCGGGTCGGTGTCACCGATCGCCACCGCCGACGCCAGCACCTTGTTCAGCCCGTCCGACGTGTTCAGCGTGAAATGGGGCGCCTTGCCTTCCGCGATGTGCCGCATGAACGCCCCCGCGAAACAGTCGGCCTGCTGTTCCCGCACGATCCCGCCGCCCACGTTCTCGTCGGCGATTCCCGCCTTCGTCTGGACGGCGTGCCCGTACTCGTGCGCCAGCACGAAGACGGCGGCGACGACGCCGAACTTCTCCACGACCTCCGGCAGCAGGAGCGCCCGGTCCCAGCCGATGGTGTGGTCGGTGCTGCAGTAGCCGGCGTTGAGGAGTTCCTCGGTGCTGTCTCCGCAGAACCGGGGGCCGTCCGAATCCCGCGGATCCCAGGAGATCAGCTCCTCCACCGGTTCGAATTTGCGCTGGAACAGCGCCGGGAACTCGGTGCGCCAGTAACTCTCGATGTCGCTCACCGCGTTGGCGGCCATCGTGTCGATCTCCCCGTCGTCGGTGCCGGTGACGGGAAGGCCGGCGTCGGGTGCGCCCTTGCGGGCACCGCTCGGCCCCGACGTGGCATCGAGGCCCGCCACCTTGAACGGATCGTCGTAGATGGACGCGGCCTCGCCGTCCACCGAACGCGCGCACCCCGACAGCACGACCGCAGTCGCGGCCAGAACGCCCAAGCTCGCAGCCCACAGCCGACGTCGGATCAGCAAGGCCGTGCCTTCATCAACGCTCCAGACTCATCCAGATCGCGCCGTTCGCGGGCAGTGCCACCTCTGCCGAGGCGGGACGGCCGTGCCACGGCTGCGAAGTTGCCGTCACCGCACCGAGATTTCCCCAACCCGATCCTGCGTAGACCTCGGCGTCGGTGTTGAGAATTTCACGCCATTCGCCCCGTTCTGGCAAGCCCACACGATAATTCGCGTGCGCGGAGCCCGAGAAATTGAACAGGCACGCCAGAATCGACCCGTCGGTGCCGTACCGCAGGAAGCTCAGGACGTTGTTCGCGGTGTCGTTGGCGTCGATCCAGGAGAACCCGCCCGGTGACGTGTCAAGCGTCCACAGTGCCGGGTGCTCGCGGTACGTGGCGTTGAGGTCGTGGACGAGCCGGAGCAGACCGCGGTGGAAGCCGCCGGTGTACGGGTCGTCGAGCTGATACCAGTCGAGTCCGCGTTCCTCGGACCACTCCGCGGTCTGCCCGAACTCCTGACCCATGAACAGCAGTTGCTTGCCGGGGTGCGACCACATGTACGCCAGCAGGGCCCGCACGCCGGCGGCCTTCGACCAGTCGTTGCCGGGCATCCGCGTCCACAGCGTGCCCTTGCCGTGCACCACCTCGTCATGGCTGATGGGGAGCAGATAGTTCTCGCTCCACGCGTACATCAGGGAGAACGTGATCTCGTGATGGTGATAGCTGCGGTGGACGGGGTCGTGCGCCAGGAACCCGAGGGTGTCGTGCATCCACCCCATGTTCCATTTCATGTTGAAACCGAGACCGCCGACGTTGGTTGCGCGGGTGACACCCGGCCACGCCGTCGACTCCTCGGCGATGGTGACGACCCCACGGTGCTGCTTGTGGACCGTGGCATTGGTCTCCTGCAGAAACGCGACTGCCTCCAGGTTCTCCCGGCCGCCGTGGATGTTCGGTGTCCAGCCACCTTCCGGCCGCGAATAGTCGAGGTACAGCATCGACGCGACCGCGTCGACGCGCAGACCGTCCACGTGGAACTCGTCGAGCCAGTACAGCGCGTTGGCGACAAGGAAGTTGCGGACCTCGCGTCGCCCGAAATCGAACACGTACGTTCCCCAGTCGAGTTGCTCGCCGCGCTGGGGATCGCTGTGTTCGTAGAGCGGTGTGCCGTCGAACCGGGCCAGCGCCCACTCGTCCTTGGGGAAGTGGGCGGGAACCCAGTCGACGATGACGCCGATGCCGGCGGCGTGCAGGTGGTCGACGAACCACCGGAAGTCATCGGGGGAGCCGAACCGTGACGTGGGCGCGTAGTACGACGTCACCTGGTATCCCCAGGACCCGCCGAACGGGTGCTCGGCGACCGGCAGCAGTTCGACGTGCGTGAACCCCGTCTCCGTGATGTGGGTGGCGAGTTGCTCGGCCATCTCGCGGTAGTTCAGCCCGGGCCGCCACGACCCGAGGTGAACCTCGTACACGCTCATCGGGGACTGTGCGGGTTCGGTGGCCGCCCGCTGGGCCAGCCAGTCGGCGTCGTTCCATTCGTACGTGCTCACCGACACCCGGGACGCGGTCGCGGGAGGGACCTCCGTCGCGAAGGCCATGGGGTCGGCCTTGTCGCGGACAGTGCCGTCGGGGCCGTGGACCCGGAACTTGTACAGGTCGCCGACCTCGATGCCGGGGACGAACAACTCCCACACCCCGGTGGATCCGAGCACCCGCATCGGGAAGTTCCGGCCGCTCCACCCGTCGAAATCGCCGATCACGCTCACCCCGCGGGCATTGGGAGCCCACACGGCGAACGAGGTGCCGGTGACGGTGCCGTCGGGCGTGTCGTAGCGGCGGCGGTGCGCGCCGAGGATCTCCCACAGCCGTTCGTGCCTACCCTCGCCGAACAGGTGCAGGTCGAGTTCGCCGAGCGTGGGCAGGAACCGGTAGCCGTCGGCGGAGACGTCGTTGTGACCACCCGGCCACGTCGTGGACAGCCGGTAGTCCATCAGATCCCGGTACGGCACCAGCGCCCCCCACACACCGTGCGCGAGGTGCTCCAGCGAGAAACTCGTCCCACCGATGACGGCGTCGACTGCCTCCGCGTAGGGGCGCAGGGCACGGATCACCGTGCCCTCGGGATGCGGGTGGGCACCCAGGATCGAGTGCGGGTTGTGATGCTCGCCCCGGGCCAGCAGGTCCAGGTCGGCGGCGTCGGGTGCGATGGCGACAGGCGGTTCGACGGTCACTATGTACCTCCGCGGTAGGCCAGCTTCGTTCTGGCCGGATAGGGAATCGACGGTAGTGCCAGGATATGGGCCACGGCCCGCCACGGTTCGAGGCGCACGAAGTTGGTCTGCCCCCAGTGATACTGCTCCCCGGTGACCTCGTCGAGCACGGTCAGGTGGTCGTGCCAGTCGCGGCCCAGCGCCGGCATGTCGAGCCACACGTTGCCCTGCTCGGCGCCGTACGGGTTGAGATTGATCACCGTCAGCACGGCGTCGCCGGTGGTGGCGTCGAACTTGGAGTACGCGATCAGGGCGTCGTTGTCGACGTGGTGGAAATGGATGTTGCGCAACTGCTGCAGCGCCGGATGCTGCCTGCGAATCCGGTTGAGCGCGGTGATCCACGGTTCCAGTGACTCGCCGCGGGCGGCCGCTCCCTCGAAGTCGCGGGGGCGCAACTCGTACTTCTCCGAGTCGAGGTACTCCTCACTGCCCGGACGCACCGGAACATGTTCGTACAGTTCGTATCCCGAGTACACGCCCCACGTGGGCGACAGGGTTGCCGCCAGCGCGGCGCGCAGCGCGAACATGCCCGGACCGCCGGTCTGCAGGCTCTCGTGCAGGATGTCCGGGGTGTTGACGAAAAGGTTGGGACGCGCCTCGTCGGCCTTGGCGGCGATCTCCTTGCCGAACTCCGTCAACTCCCACTTGGCCGTCCGCCACGTGAAATACGTGTACGACTGCGTGAACCCGCGGCGGGCGAGACCGTACAGTCGCGCCGGACGGGTGAACGCCTCGGACAGGAACAGGACGTCCGGATCCGTCTTCTTGACCTCGGCGATCAGCCACTCCCAGAAGTCCGCAGGTTTGGTGTGCGGGTTGTCGACCCGGAAGATCTTGACGCCCGCCGCAACCCAGTGCCGCACGACCCGCAGGACCTCCGCGTAGATGCCGTCGCGGTCGTCGTCGAAGTTGACCGGGTAGATGTCCTGATACTTCTTCGGCGGGTTCTCGGCGTAGGCGATGGTGCCGTCGGGGAGGACGGTGAACCATTCCGGGTGCTTCTTCGCCCACGGATGGTCCGGTGCGGCCTGCAGGGCCAGGTCGATCGCCACCTCCAGGTTCAGCTTCTTGGCGGCAGCGATGAACGCCTTGAAATCGCGCATCGTCCCGAGTTCGGGATGGATCGCGTCGTGGCCGCCCTCGTCCGAGCCGATCGCCCAAGGCGAACCGACGTCCTCGGGGCCCGGGGTCAGCGTGTTGTTGGGGCCCTTCCGGTTGACCTTTCCGACCGGGTGGATCGGCGGCAGGTACACCACGTCGAAACCCATCGACGCGATGCGGGGAAGGGCCGCAGCGGACGTCGCGAACGTCCCGTGGCGGGGCTTGCCGTTCTCGTCCCGGCCCCCGGTGGATCGGGGGAAGAACTCGTACCACGACCCGAAAAGGGCACGCGTGCGATCGACGAGCACGGTGTGCGCCTCGCTCTTCGTCACCAGTTCGCGCAGCGGATGCGCGCGGAGCAGTTCGGTCACGTCCGATCCGAACGCCGGAGCCACCCGCTCGGAGAGGTGACGGTCGGAACGCAGCGACGCCGCGACCCCGGTCAGCCGTGAACGGTCCGCGCGGGGGACGCCCTTCGCGGCACGCTCGAACAACCGCGCACCGATCTCGAGGTCGTTGGCCAGTTCGGCCGGACCCTGCCCCACCGCCAGCTTCGCCTCGACCGCGTGCTTCCACGTGGTGATCGGGTCGCTCCAGGCCTCGATGCGGAACGTCCAGAGACCCTCACCGGTCGGGGTGAAGGAGCCGTCGACGGTGTCGGGCACCGGACCGCTGGTCATGGGAATCCGGAACGTCGCCGAGCCGCCCGAAGAAGCACTGCGCGGCCCCCGCACCGCAAGCGTGGCGGCCACGGCGTCGTGACCTTCGCGCCACACGGTTGCCCGTACGGGAAACACCTCACCCACAACGGCCTTGGCGGGAAAGCGGCCGCACCCGACGTTCGGTTCCACGTCGTCGATTCCGAGTCGACCTGTCACACTGGGCTCCGTTCCATAGCCGGAAGTTGCCGGCGGCTCGTGGGCTGGGCCGCCCGTTCAACCGTAATGGAGTCGACCGGTTCCTGTCCGGATTGCAGATCTGACGTCCACCCGGCCCGACACGGCGCAACGACGCCCGCAGTGCGTTATCGTTCGCGAGGTGAAAGCCTTGCGTCGGTTCACTGTCCGAGCCCACCTTCCGGAGCGGCTCGCTGCCCTCGGCCCGCTGTCCACCAATCTTCGCTGGTCGTGGCATCCGGCCACGCAGGAACTGTTCGGATTGCTGGACGAGGACCTGTGGCGGCAGGTGCAGTTCGACCCGGTCCGGATGCTCGGTGAGGTCGACCCCGCCCGCCTGGACGAACTGGCCGAGGACGTCGCGTTCCTGGCCCGCCTCGACGCCGCGGCCGCCGACCTCGACGACTACCTGTCCCGGCCCCGCTGGTATCAGAACCAGCAGGCCAAGGGAGTGTCGCTGGACGGCGGGATCGCATATTTCTCAATGGAGTTCGGGGTCAGCGAAGTGCTGCCCAACTACTCCGGCGGCCTCGGGATTCTCGCGGGCGACCACCTGAAGGCGGCATCCGATCTGGGACTGCCGCTGATCGGTGTCGGTTTGCTGTACCGCTCGGGATACTTCCGGCAGTCGCTGACCGCGGACGGCTGGCAGGCCGAGCACTACCCGCCGCACGACCCGCAGGGCCTCCCGCTGCGCCTGCTCACCGAGTCCGGGCCGCAGTCGTCCGACGGGGCGCCGGTCCTCGTGCACGTCGCGGTCCCCGGCGGCCGGGTCCTGCGCGCCCGCGTGTGGATCGCCCAGGTGGGGCGCGTCCCGCTGCTGCTGCTCGACTCCGACATCGCGGAGAACGACGCCGAGATGCGGGGCGTCACCGACCGCCTGTACGGCGGCGACCAGGACCACCGCATCAAACAGGAGATCCTCGCCGGCATCGGCGGCGTCCGCGCCGTGCGCGCCTACACCCACGCCTACGGCCTGCCCGATCCCGCCGTCTTCCACATGAACGAGGGGCATGCCGGGTTCCTCGGCATCGAGCGGATCCGCGAACTGGTCACCACCGGCGGGCTCGACTTCGACGAGGCGCTGGCCACGGTCCGCGCCGGCACCGTCTTCACGACCCACACCCCGGTTCCCGCGGGAATCGACCGGTTCCCCGCCGACCTCGTGCGGCACTACTTCGGCGGCGACAACGGGGCGAACGAATCGTCCCTGCTGCCGGGGCTGACGATCGACCGGATCCTCGGACTCGGCCGCGAATCGGATCCGACCGTGTTCAACATGGCCCACATGGGCCTGCGTCTCGGGCAGCGCGCGAACGGTGTGTCCAAGCTGCACGGCATCGTCAGCCGGGAGATGTTCCAGCCGCTGTGGCACGGCTTCGACGCCGGAGAGGTGCCCATCGGCTCGGTCACCAACGGTGTCCACGCGCCCACCTGGGCCGCACCCGAATGGATCGATCTGGCCACCCGCATCCTGGGTCCCGAACTGGTGGAGGAGGCCCGCGGCTGGGAGCGGCTGCAGGATCTGTCCGCCGAGGAGCTGTGGGCGACCCGCAACGCGCTGCGCGGAAAACTCGTGGAGGAGGTGCGCCGCCGGGTCCGGGCGTCCTGGATCGAACGCGGCGCGACGTCCGCCGAGCTCGGCTGGACGAACGAGGTGTTCGACCCGAATGTGCTCACCGTCGGCTTCGCCCGGCGGGTGCCCACCTACAAGCGTCTGACGCTGATGCTGCGCGACCCCGAGCGGCTCCGGGCCCTGCTCCTCGACGAGGAGCGTCCGGTACAGCTGGTGGTCGCCGGGAAGAGCCACCCCGCGGACGACGGCGGGAAGGCACTCATCCAGCAGGTCGTGCGGTTCGCCGACGCCGCCGACGTGCGGCACCGCATCACGTTCCTCCCCGACTACGACATGTCGATGGCGCGGTACCTGTACTGGGGTTGCGACGTCTGGCTCAACAACCCGCTGCGCCCGCTAGAGGCCTGCGGAACGTCGGGGATGAAGTCGGCCCTCAACGGCGGACTGAACCTGTCGATCCGCGACGGCTGGTGGGACGAGATGTTCGACGGCGAGAACGGCTGGGCCATCCCCACCGCGGACGGCGTCGTCGACGAGACCCGTCGTGACGACCTCGAGGCCAGCGCACTGTACGAACTGCTCGAGCGCGCCGTCCTGCCGAGGTTCTACGACCGCGCGGACGGACTGCCGGTGCGCTGGGTGGAGATGGTGCGTCACACGTTGCAGAACCTCGGGCCCAAGGTGCTGGCGTCACGGATGGTGCGCGACTACGCCGTCCAGTACTACGCGCCCGCCGCCGCGTCGGCCCGGACGGTGGCGGCGGAGAACTTCGCCGGCGCCCGCGAGCTCGCCGCGTTCCGTCGACGCGTCGAGGCCGCATGGCCCGCGGTGACGGTCCTACAGGTCGACGGCGCGGGGCTGCCCGACACCCCCGAGATCGGAGCGAATCTGGTACTCCGCGCCCGTATCCGCCTCGGTGAACTGTCCGTCGACGACGTCACCGTGCAGGCCGTGATCGGCAAGGCCGGACCGGACGAGGAGCTCACCGACATCGTCACCGTTCCGATGACCCACTCGGCCTCGGACGAGTCGGGAGAGTTGTTCGTCGCCGATCTGGCTCTGCCGCTGTCCGGGTCGGTCGGGTACACGGTGCGGGTGCTTCCGCACCACGAGTTGCTCGTCGATCCGTCGGAGCTGGGGCTGGTGACGGTGCCGAACCCCTGACCGGCTCCACCGAGCCGGTCCGGGTTCGTCCCGGCACGGCCTACGGGCCGACGTCCCGGCGCCGGAAGCCGGCGACGGCGGCGAGGAACAAGGCCGCCGCGAGAAGCAGCAGAACGACGAGGGGAGCGGCCGAGAAGCTCTCGGCAGGCAGCGCCGGCGTGTAGTGGAAGGGGGAGAGAATCCCGAACCAGTCCGGGAGGACCTCCCCGAACATTCCGGCGACGAGAACGTAGCCCACGAACGCCCACAGTGCGGGCAGCGCGCGAGGGATCAACCCGTAGACGGCCGCGCACGATCCGACGATCACGAGCACGGCCGGCACCGTGTTCAGGGCCGCGCCGATCAGCCGGCCGAGCGCGCCCGCGTCGGCCAGCGTGAACGCCGCGGTGATCCCCATGCCGACCCCGGCCGCCACCGCGATCGCGACGGCCGCGGCCGCGATCACGACCAGCTGGCCCCCGAGCCACCGCGCCCGCGACACGGGGGTGGCCAGGGCTTCCTCGGCGCGACCCGACGATTCCTCCGAGCGGATCGACACGACGGCACCGACGGCGTACATCGCGGCCATCACCACCAGGAACACCAGATACAGGGCGAACGCGCCGTCGGCGGCCGCCGCGGCGCCACCCGGCAGCAGCTGTGCGAGATCAGGGTCCTGTTCGATGAAATCGCTGATCTGCCTGCCGAGGGAACCGATCGGCAGCGACAGCGCGAACACGCCGACACCCCAGGCGAGGATCTGGCCGCGCTGCTGACGCGCCGCGAGCGCGGTGACCCCGGTCAGGCGGGGGGACGCCTCGGCACGACCGCCCCGCGGCGGAAGGAGTCCCGCCCCGACGTCCCGGCGACCGATGGCCGCATACGCGCACACGACGGTCAGCGCCGCCGCGACGACGCCGATCAGCAGCGGCCACCAGCGTTCGTCGACGTACGCGCGGGTGGCCTGCGACCAGCCGATCGGAGACACCCACGTCAGCAGGCTCCCGCTGTGTCCCTGCTGCACATCGCCCACCGCCCGCAGCAGGTACGCGACGACGACCGCGCAGATCCCGGCACCGCTTGCCGCGCGGGCGTGTTCGGTGAGCTGCGACGCCAGCGCCGACAGCGCAGTGAACACCAGACCCACGACCAGGACACCCGCCGACATGTTCAGCGAACCCGCCGGCGGCAGACCCACGGCGAGCAACCCGATCACCAGCAGCAGCGCGACGAACACATTGGCGAGGGCCGCCGAGATCAGTCCCGCCGTGATCCCCGCGTACCGCCCGACGACGCCGGCGCGCACCAGCTCCGCGCGCCCGGTCTCCTCCTCCGTCCGCAGATGCCGCGTCACCAGCAGCACCGACATGATCGCCACGGCCACCATCGTCATGCCGGCGATCTCGTTGGCGACCATCGCACCCAGCGTGTAGTCGTCCAGGCCGTAGCCCGGCCCGGCAAGGGCGGTGGCGGCCGGGGACGAGATGAGTTCGGCACGGGCCTGCCGGGATTCGGTGGTCGGGTAGATGGTGGAGTAACTGGACGCGAGCAGGACGGTGAGCCCCGCCACCGCGACCGTCCACACCGGAATCCGGACCCGGTCGGTGCGCACCGCCAATTCGGCGAGCACACCCGTTCCGCTCAACTGACTCACTGCGGCCGTCCGATCCCGAGCGCCTCGACCTCGTCGCGGTACTCGCGGAGGAACAAGTCCTCCAGGGTCGGCGGGTTGGCGGTGATCGACACGATGCCCAGCCCCGTCAACGTGGTCATGACCGGGTCGATCTGGTCGGAATCGACGTCGAACGTCACCGTGTTCGCGTCCGCACCCTTCTGCAGGTTGTGCACACCGGGGACGTTCGCGATGGGACTGGGCTTGATCCGGGTGGTCGCCGTCACCGTCGTCCGGGTGAGATGCCGCAGCTCGGACAGTGTTCCCGCCTGCACCGTCCGGCCTGCCCGGATGATGGTCACGGCGTGGCACAGCGCATCCACCTCGGCGAGGATGTGACTGGACAGCAGCACCGTGCGCCCGCCGCGCGCGAATTCGGTGATGCACTCCTGAAACACCGCCTCCATCAACGGGTCCAGGCCCGACGTCGGCTCGTCGAGGACGAGGAGTTCGGTGTCGGTGGCGAGCGCGGCCACGAGGGCGACCTTCTGCCGGTTGCCTTTCGAGTAGGTGCGGCCCTTCCGGGTGGGGTCGAGTTCGAACCGCTCGATCAGCGACGCGCGCCGGGCCGGATCGAGTCCGCCGCGCAGGCGCCCGAGAAGGTCGATCGCCTCGCCGCCGGACAGGTTGGGCCACAGGTTCACTTCCCCCGGCACATAGGCGAGCCGCCGGTGCACGGGTACGGAATCACGCCACGGATCGGCACCGAGAACGGACGCCGAACCCCCGTCTGCGCGCAGCAGACCGAGAAGCACCCGGATGGTCGTGGACTTGCCCGCGCCGTTGGGTCCGAGGAATCCGTGCACCTCGCCCGACTTCACCTCCAGATCGAGGCCGTCGAGGGCGAGGACTTCACCGAACTTCTTGGTGAGTCCGCGGACTGAGATCGCAAGGTCCATCGGTCGAGCATAGGTGCGCACCGATCCGCTGTCCGACTCAGTGCACGACAGCGTTTCAGGCCGGCACGAGCGCGGTTCAGGGACGCGAGTCGCGGATCCGTCCCAGCGCCTTGCGCACGACCTCCGGGTCCGACGTCTCCCAGAACGGCGGCAGCGACGCCCGCAGATACCCGGCGTACCGGGCGGTGGCGAGCCGCGGATCGAGGACCGCCACCACGCCCTTGTCGTCGACACTGCGCAGCAGACGTCCCACGCCCTGCGCGAGCAGCAGCGCCGCGTGATTGGCTGCGACGGAAAGGAACCCGTTGCCGCCCCGCGACTCCACCGCCTTCTGCCGGGCGACCAGCAGCGGGTCGTCGGGGCGGGGGAACGGGATGCGGTCGAGGATCACCAGGCTCAGGGACGGGCCCGGCACGTCGACGCCCTGCCACAGCGACAACGTGCCGAACAGCGACGTCGGCTCGTCGCCGGCGAACGCCCGGACGAGGGCACCCGTCGAGTCGTCGCCCTGGCACAGGATCGGGGTGTCGAGCCGGTCGCGCATGGCCTCGGAGGCGGCCTTCGCGGCCCGCATCGACGAGAACAATCCCAGCGTCCGCCCACCCGCCGCCTCGACGAGTTCGGCGATCTCGTCGAGATATGCGGGGGAGAGGCCGTCCCGCCCCGGCGGCGGCAGTTGCTTCGCGATGTAGATGATGCCGGCGCGGGCGTGGTCGAACGGCGACCCGACGTCCAGGGCGTTCCACTTCAACGTGCCCGCGTCGGACGGCGCCTCGGACCCGGTGGCCATCGCCGGATCGATCACGACGGACGACTCCGCGGGAAGCCCCCAGTTGACGGCGAGGCCGTCGAAGGACCCGCCGACGGTCAGCGTCGCGGACGTGAGGACCACGGTCGATTCCGCGAACAGCCGGGACCGCAGCAGCCCGCCGACCGACAGCGGCGCCATCCGCACCACCCGGCGGATCGAACCGCGGTTGTCGTCGGCGGCCAGCCACACCACGTCGTGACGCTTCGCCGGGTCCGGCTCGTCGAACGCGCTGAGGACGCGGACGGCGCTGTCGTGAACCTCCTCGACCGACGCGAGTGCGGTGTTGCGGGCGGCGGCCGCCTCCGGGTCGCTCAACGCCATGCCGGGACGGGACGGGCCGATGGCCGTGCGCAGCGCCCAGGCGGCGTCGCGGACGGCGGCGAGCGCGGGTGCCGCGCCGGGCGGCAACGCCTCCCACCGTTCCGGCCGCAACTCCTCCAGCAGCGCCGCCCAGCCCTCGCCCGCCGCCTCGAGGCGATCGGCGTCCTGCTCCTCGACGAGCTTTGCGCAGCGCCGCGCCGCGGCACTGATCGTCGACGCCGCCAGCTCGGCGGTGGCGACGTTGGTGACGCGGTCGACCAGTTCGTGCGCCTCGTCGATGACCACGACGTCGTGTTCGGGAAGGATCGCGATTCCGGTGATGGCGTCGATGGCGAGCAGGGCGTGGTTGGTGACCACGACGTCGACCTGCGACGCCTCCGCGCGGGCCCGCTCCGCGAAGCAGTCCTCGCCGACCGGGCAGCGGGATTTGCCGAGGCACTCGCGGGCCGTGACGCTGACCTGGCGCCACGCCTTGTCGCTGACTCCGGGGGTCAGGTCGTCGCGGTCGCCGGTCTCGGTGTCCGAGGACCACTCGGTGAGTCGCTGGACCTCACGGCCGAGCCGGGACACCGCGAACGGATCGAACAGCTCGTCGGCCGGCGGTTCCTCCGCAGTCCCGGTGTGGATCTTGTTCATGCACAGATAGTTGTTGCGGCCCTTCAGGATCGCGAAGTGTGGCCTGCGGCCGAGTGAACCCGCGAGCGCGTCCGCGAGCCGCGGCATGTCGCGGTCGATCAGCTGACGCTGCAGCGCGATGGTGGCCGTCGAGACGATGACCGTCTTGCCGCTCTGCACCGCGTGCCGCACGCTCGGCACGAGGTAGGCGAGCGACTTGCCGGTACCCGTACCGGCCTGGACGGCCAGATGCTCCCCGGTGTCGATCGAATGCGCGACGGCGGAAGCCATGGTCAGCTGGTTGGACCGCTCGGCACCGCCCAGCGACCGCACCGCCGTGCGCAACAGCTCGGGGACGTTGGGGAGGTTTTCAGGCACCCGAGCAGGTTACTCGGGACCTACGTCAGAAATCGTCACGCGGTCCGAGGGGGCCTCCGCGTCGCGTCCCACGAGGCGTACCCCGGCGGCCCGCATGGCGGAGATCGCGGCCTCGACGGTCGCGGGCGCCACGCCCGCGGTGAGGGGGAGGAGCACGCGCGTCGGGAAGCCGGCCGCCACGGCGTCGAGTGCCGTCGCGACCACACAGTGATCGGTGGCGATGCCCACGATGTCGACCTCGGTGACTCCGGCCGCACGCAGCCATTTCTCCAGGCTGTGGCCGTCGGAGTTCGTACCCTCGAAGCCCGAGTACGCGGCCGAGAACTCGCCCTTGGAGAACACCGACTCGATGCCACTGCGATCGAGGTCCGGGTGGAACTCCGCGCCGTGGGTTCCCGATTTGCAGTGCACCGGCCACGTGTCGACGTAGTCCGGTTCCTCGGAGAAGTGGTGGCCCGGGTCGATGTGGTGGTCGATGGTGGCCGCGATCGCGTCGTACTCGGCGCCGGCCAGGAAGCGGCTGATCGCCGCCGCGACCGCGGAACCGCCCTCGACGGCGAGGGAGCCGCCCTCGCAGAAGTCGTTCTGGACGTCGACCACGAGCAGTGCCCGCCGGGCGTCGGTGTTCTCGGTCACGGTGCCCTCCTGGATTCGGGTTCGGCGAAGCGCACGGGGATTGCGGGCTCGCCGTGGGAGAGCTTCAAACCCTCCCAGGGGAGACTGACGAGGCCCGCCGCCAGGAGGGATCTGCTGTCCTCCAGAGTAGTCGCCCCGCAGGCGGTCTCACCGCCCCGCACCAGCGGGACCAGTAGTTCTGTCGCGTCGAGACCGGTTGCGCCGGGTGCGTCGGAGTGGGCCGGGTACACGACCTCCTCCACCAGGGTTCCGGTGTCGCGGGCGAACCGCACCGCTTTCTTGACGCCGCCCCGCGACGCCTTGTTGCTGCTCCGCTTCTCGACGGGGATGCCGTCCACCTCGACGAGCTTGTAGACCATTCCCGCGGTCGGCGCACCCGACCCGACGACGACGGACGTGCCGACCCCGTAGACGTCGACCGGTTCGGCCCGCAACGCGGCGATGGCGTACTCGTCGAGGTCGCCGGACACGACGATCTTCGTCCCGGTCGCCCCGAGGCCGTCGAGTTGCCCGCGCACCTGACGGGCGAGGACACCCAGATCACCGGAGTCGATCCGGACACCCCCGAGACCGGGGCCCGCGGCCTCGACGGCCGTCTCGACGCCCGCGGTGATGTCGTACGTGTCGACAAGGAGTGTGGTTCCGACTCCGAGTGCCGCGACCTGCGCGCGGAACGCCGCCGCCTCGTCCGGCCCGTCCGGGGTGGTGTGCAACAGGGTGAACGCGTGCGCACTGGTGCCCGCACCCGGCACGCCGTGCCTGCGGACCGCCTCCAGATTCGACGTGGCCGTGAAACCCGCCAGGTACGCGGCGCGCGAGGCCGCCACCGCGGATTCCTCGTGGGTACGCCGCGAACCCATCTCGATCATCGGTCGGCCGTCGGCGGCGCTGACCATGCGTGCGGCGGCGGACGCGATCGCGCTGTCGTGGTTGAGGATCGACAGGATCAGCGTCTCGAGCAGCACGCACTCGGCGAACGTTCCGCGGACCGACAGGAGCGGGGAACCGGGAAAGTAGAAGTCGCCCTCGCGGTAGCCGTCGATGTCGCCGCTGAACCGATAGTCACGCAGCCAGGCGAGGGTGGCGTCGTCGAGGAAGCGAGAGACGATCTCGAGTTCCGGTTCGCCGAAGCGGAAGTTCGACAGCGCAGCGACCAGGCGGGCGGTGCCGGCGACGACACCGTAGCGGCGACCGTCCGGAAGGCGGCGGGCGAACACCTCGAAGCTGCAGCGACGGTGGGCGGAACCGTCGGCGAGGGCCGCCGACAGCATCGTCAACTCGTACTGGTCGGTGAACAAGGCGGTGCTGTCTCTGGACACCCGGCCACTGTAAGCCGCGGTGTCGCCGGGCGGTGGAGCGTCGTACCCTTGTCTCATGGCTCATTGCTCGACGACAGCTCCATTCGTGGATGCCATGCCGGCATCGCCGCAGGTCACCCCTGCAGAGTCGGAGGTCGTCGAGGTCGATGAAGCCAATGATCGTCCCTGGGTCACCGTCGTGTGGGACGATCCGGTGAATTTGATGCACTACGTCACCTACATTTTCCAGAAGCTCTTCGGGTACAGCAAAGCGAAGGCGACGGAATTGATGATGCAGGTGCATTCCGAGGGGAAGGCCGTGGTGTCGAGCGGCTCCCGCGACAAGGTCGAAAACGATGTACGCAAGCTGCACGCGGCGGGCCTGTGGGCCACGATGCAGCGGGACAGCAGCTAACTTTCCGTTCGGACAGTAAGGAACTCGGTACACGACGTGCGGATGTGGAGCAGGAAGAACTCGCTCGGGGGCATGAAGTTGCGCTCGGAGATGGACGAGCACGAGGCGACGGTGCTGCGATCGCTGGTCGCCTCCGTCCTCGGCCTCCTCGAGGAGCGGGCGGCGTCGGCACCGGCCGACGAACTCGCCGCGCTCACCGGGATGCGGACGGGCAACACGACGCCACCCGACGAGGAGGTCCTCGCCCGGCTGCTGCCCGACTTCCACCGCCCCGACATGGACGCGCCGGACGACGACGAGATCCGCGCCGAATCGAAGGCCGACGTCAATGGTGCGCTACGCGGACTCCACGAACCGGAGATCATCGACGCCAAACTGGCCGCGGGTTCGGTCATCCTTCACACCGTCCCGGAGAACGGCGGCAAGGTTCTGCTCACGCCGGAGCAGGCCGACGCCTGGCTCAGCGGTCTCAACGACGTCCGGCTGGCGCTCGGGACCAACCTGGGCATCGACGCCGACACGCCCGACGAACTCGATCCGAATGATCCCCGCGCACCGCACCTCGACATCTATCACTGGCTGACCTGGATGCAGGACTCGCTCGTTCAGGCACTGGCACCGTGACGGGCACGACGCCGGGCCGCACCGATTCGCTCGTCGATGTGGTCGGCTTGAGCGTCGGGCACCACCACGAACTCGATCCGGACGCCGCACTCGGCAGCGGTGCCGCCACCGGGTGCACGGTCGTCCTCGCGCCGCACGGCGCGATCGGTGCGGTCGACGTCCGCGGCGGCGGGCCGGGCACCAGGGAAACGGACCTCCTCGACCCCAGCCACAGCGTCCGGAAGGTGCACGCGATCGTCCTCACCGGCGGCAGCGCGTACGGGCTCGCCGCCGCGGACGGCGTCATGCGATGGCTGGAGGAGCACGGTCACGGAATCGCCATGGGCGAGCCCGATCAGGTGGTCCCGATCGTCCCCGCCGCCGTCATCTTCGATCTGCCGGTCGGCGACTGGCGAACTCGTCCCACCGCCGAATTCGGTTACCGTGCAGCGGATTCTGCGTCGCACACGGTGCTCTCCGGTTCGGTGGGTGCCGGGGTCGGGGCGCGCGCGGGGGCGATCAAGGGCGGGGTCGGAACGGCGAGCGTCGTCATCACGGACGGTCCGGCGAAGGGCATCACCGTGTCCGCGCTGATGGTGGCCAATCCCGTCGGAACCGTGTTCGACCCGGCGACCGGACTGCCGTGGGGTGTCGCCACCGTGGGTGCAGCCGCGTTCGGACTCCGGCCGCCGGTCGCCGCCGAGGTGGCGGCGGCACGCGAACTGATGGCCAAAAGCACCGTCCTCAACACGACCATCGGGGTCGTCGCGACCGACGCTGCCCTCGGCAAGGCGGCGATGCGCCGCGTCGCCGTGGCCGGACACGACGGGCTCGCCCGCGCGATCCGGCCCGCGCATTCGCCGCTCGACGGCGACACGATCTTCGCGCTCGCCACCGGCATCCACCCGGTGCACCACCCGGCCGGCGTGCCCGACGCGTTCCCGCCCGATCTGCCCGTCGTCGACGCCGTCTGCACGGCGGCCGCCGAAGTGGTGGAGAAGGCCATCGTCGACGCCGTCCTCAGCGCCACCCCGGTCGCGGGAATTCCCACGTACCGCGAACTGTTCCCCTCGGCACTGCGTTCCTGACGCGGTCCCGGCCCTGTTCGGTGGCCGAGTCGACGGTCCGCACCTAGGATGGCGCTCACGGAGGTGGATGACGTGCTGGTGATTCGATCGGACTTCGTCGAGGCGATGGTCGCGCACGCGCGGGCCGACCACCCGGACGAAGCGTGCGGGGTCATCGCCGGGCCCGAGGACTCCGACCGCCCCGAACGGCACATCCCGATGATCAACGCCGAACGTTCGCCGACGTTCTACCGATTCGACTCCGGTGAGCAGCTGAAGGTGTGGCGCGCGATGGACGACGCCGACGAGGTGCCCGTCGTGATCTACCACTCGCACACCGCCACCGAGGCGTATCCCAGCCGGACCGACATCTCCTTCGCATCCGAACCGGACGCCCACTACGTGCTCATCTCCACCCGCGACCCCGACGCCCACGAACTGCGCAGCTACCGCATCGTCGACGGCGTCGTCACCGAGGAACCCGTCGACGTGGTGCAGAGCTACAAGTTCGCCCACACCTCGGTGGCGGACGTCCCCGACAAGTGACGACGCCGTCCCTCGCGACGGTCCCGCGGCAGAAAGACACCCACATCCCGAGGAGCCGACCATGGCTGTCACAGTTTCGATCCCCACCATCCTGCGTTCCCATACCGGCGGCGAAAAGCGGGTGGAGGCAACAGGTCCCACACTTTCCGCCGTCATCGACGACCTCGACGGCAACTACGGCGGCATCAAGGACCGCCTGATCGACGGTGGCCGGCTGCACCGGTTCGTCAACGTGTACGTCAACGACGAGGACGTCCGCTTTTCGGGCGGACTCGACACCGAGGTGGCCGACGGGGATTCCGTGACCATCCTGCCCGCCGTCGCCGGAGGCTGATCGCGGCCGTGGCGCGGTTCGATTCGCTCATCGACACCCTCGGTGACACACCCCTCGTCGGGCTGCCGCGCCTGTCGCCGAGCTGGACCGGCACCTCGCCGGTCCGCCTGTGGGCGAAGCTCGAAGACCGCAATCCCACCGGTTCGGTGAAGGACCGGCCCGCTCTCCGCATGATCGAACAGGCCGAGAACGACGGCACCCTGACACCCGGCGCCACGATCCTCGAGCCGACCAGCGGGAACACCGGCATCTCCCTGGCGATGGCCGCGAAACTCAAGGGCTACCACCTCATCTGCGTGATGCCCGAGAACACGTCCGTCGAACGAAGGCAACTGCTGACGATGTTCGGCGCCGAGATCATCGACTCACCGGCGCGTGGCGGCTCGAATCAGGCTGTGGCCGTGGCCAAGGAGCTGTCCGCGGAGCATCCCGACTGGGTGATGCTGTACCAATACGGCAATCCCGCGAACGCGCTGGCGCACTACGAGACGACAGGGCCGGAGATCCTGCGGGACCTGCCCGAGATCACCCACTTCGTGGCGGGCCTCGGCACCACCGGAACCCTGATGGGCGTGGGTCGCTACCTCCGCGAACACGTCGACGGCATCGAGATCGTCGCGGCGGAACCCCGCTACGGGGAACTCGTGTACGGCCTCCGCAACATCGACGAGGGCTTCGTCCCCGAACTGTACGACGAATCCGTCCTCACCTCACGGTTCTCCGTCGGCCCCGCCGACGCCGTCCGCCGCACCCGGCAACTGATCGACAACGAAGGGATCTTCGCGGGCATCTCCACCGGCGCGATCCTCCACGCCGCGCTGGGAGTCGCGCGCAAAGCGGTCAAGGCCGAACGCGCCGCCGACATCGCGTTCATCGTCGCCGACGGCGGATGGAAATATCTGTCGACCGGCGCCTACGGCGGTACGGTCGAGGAAGCGGAAGAAGCACTGGAAGGGCAGCTGTGGGCATGACGACAAGGGTGTGCGGATCATGACGTCGCCGTTCGACTCCTCGCGATTCGGCTCGCCGGTGCCGAGGGGTACGTCGCCGGCACCCGCGCGCAAGTCGAAGCCGCTGTGGCTGCAGTCCGCGATCCTCGTCGGCACGTTCACGATGCTGCTGTACGTCATCGAGATCGCCGACGTGGCGTCCGACGAGCGACTCGAAGACAACGGCGTCCAGCCGCGCACGATCGACGGGCTGTGGGGAATTCTGTTCGCCCCGGTCCTCCACGACGACTGGGCGCACCTGTTCGCGAACACCGTCCCACTGCTGGTCCTCGGCTTCCTCGTGCTGCTGTCGGGCATCGCCCGCGGCCTCGCCGCCACCGGAATCGTCTGGGTGGTCGGCGGTCTGGGCACCTGGTTGACCGGCGGATCCTATTCCAACCACATCGGCGCCTCCGTCCTGATCTTCGGCTGGCTCGCCTACCTGCTGGTCCGGGGAGTCTTCGCTCGCAACCTCGGCCAGATCCTCGTCGGCGTGGTGGTGTTCGTCGTGTACGGCAGTCTGCTGTGGGGTGTGCTGCCGAGCGCGCCCGGTGTGTCCTGGCAGGGCCACCTTTTCGGCGCCGTCGGCGGTGTCCTCGCCGCGTGGCTGCTCTCCGCCGGCGCCAGGAAGCAGCGGGCCCGGAAAGCGGTAGGGCCGCAATCGTTCGGATAAGTGGCCGTCCACGGCGAACACGTGTTCTACCGGCGTGTACGCCGCATCCGGCGGCCGGGCGAACGGCCTGCTGGTACGCTCCTCGCGAGATCCGGGCACACCAAAACTGCGTAGTTCAGGCCATCGACAGTGTCGTCGTGGAGGGCCGGTCGAGGGGTTCGAACTTGCGGATTCGCGCACACGCCGGGTCGCCGGGGTCCGGACGTCCCCACGGCAGGCCTCCGTCGCCGCACCCCATCGCACCCTCAGGAGTTGATCATGGCTGTCACAGATTCGACCCCCGACGTCGACAGCGAGTGTCCGTCCGTACGCCGTGTAGTCACGGAAGGCTGATCACTGACGTGGCAAGGTTCGATTCGTACATTGACACTCTCGGGAACACACCACTCGTCGGCCTGCCCCGGCTGTCGCCACGCTGGAACGGCAGCAACCCGGTCCGGTTGTGGGCCAAGCTCGAGGATCACAATCCCACCGGTTCGATCAAGGATCGGCCGGCACTGCGCATGATCGAGCAGGCCGAACGGGACGGCCGTCTGACCCCGGGGTCGACGATTCTCGAATCGACCAGCGGAAACACCGGAATCTCCCTGGCCATGGCCGCAAAACTGAAGGGCTATCAGCTGATCTGCGTGATGCCCGAGAACACGTCGATGGAACGCCGCCAGCTCCTGACGATGTTCGGCGCCCGGATCATCGACTCCCCGGCCGCCGGTGGTTCCAACGAGGCCGTCGCCGTCGCGATGCGACTGTCGAACGAGAATCCGGACTGGGTGCTGCTCTACCAATACGGCAACCCGGCCAACGCGATGGCGCACTACGAGACGACCGGGCCGGAGATCCTGCGGGACCTGCCCGAGATCACCCATTTCGTGGCGGGGCTCGGCACCACCGGAACCCTCATGGGGACGGGCCGGTTCCTCCGCGAACACGTCGACGGCGTCGAGATCGTGGCCGCGGAACCGCGCTTCGGGGAGATGGTGTGCGGCCTCCGCAACATCGAAGAGGGATTCGTCCCGGAGTTGTACGACGAGTCGGTACTCACCCGTCGATTCCGAGTGCGTCACGCCGAGGCGATCCAGCGCACCCGCGAGTTGATCGACGTCGAGGGAATCTTCGCAGGCACGTCCACCGGCGCCAATCTCCATGCCGCACTCGATGTGGCGTGGTCCGCCGTCGAATCGGGGCAGCGCGCCGACATCGCCTTTGTGGTCGCCGACGGCGGATGGAAATACCTCTCCACCGGAACCTACGACCCACAGGTCCAGGTCCTCGAAGAGGCATGGGAACGGTAACGAGGCCGGATTCACGGTAGATCAGCATGGTCAGGTCACATTTCCCCATCGGTTGTGAGGTCGACGCGCCAATTCCGTCGGAAGCTTTTTCCGAAACGGGTCGTCGTGGCAGCATGGCGGGTATGCGCATTACCGTCCTGGGATGTTCAGGGAGCGTCTCCGGACCAGACTCACCTGCATCGGGTTATCTGTTGACCGCGCCGGACACACCGCCGCTCGTACTCGACTTCGGACCCGGTGTCCTCGGTGCGCTCCAACGGTTCGCCGATCCCGGCGAGGTGTCCGTCCTCCTCAGCCACCTGCACGCGGACCACTGCCTGGACCTCCCCGGACTGCTCGTCTGGCGTCGCTACCATCCGAATCCGCCGACAGGGCGCGCCCTCGTCTACGGCCCGTCCGACACCGCCCGCCGGATCGGTGTCGCGTCCGCCGAGTGCGGCGGGGACATCGACGACATCTCCGACACGATCGATCTGCACCACTGGGCCGACGGTGAACAGGTCACGGTCGGCGATCTCACCATCACCGCGCGGCGGGTCAACCACCCGCCCGAGGCCTACGGGTTCCGACTGACCAACGGCGCCGGACGGACCCTCGTCTACACCGGCGACACCGGCATGTGCGAAGAAGTGATCGAACTCGCCCGCGACGCCGACGTGCTGCTTGCCGAGGCGTCGTGGACGCACAGCCCGGACCGTCCCGAAGGCATCCACCTCTCGGGCACCGAGGCCGGCCAGGTCGCACACCGTGCCGGCGTCGCCGAACTGCTGCTCACCCACATCCCGCCGTGGACGTCCCGCGAGGACGTCATCGCCGAGGCCAAGGCCGAATTCTCCGGTCCCGTGCATGCAGTGTCCGCCGGCGGCGTCTACACCGTCTGACGCCGTGTCCGCGCCCCACCCGGGGACGGCTAGGCTCTCCGCTGTGACCACACGAGAAGACGGCAGGGCGGACGACGAACTCCGCGAGGTCAAGATCACCCGAGGCTTCACAACCCATCCCGCGGGATCGGTGCTGGTGGAATTCGGAAACACCCGGGTGATGTGCACCGCCAGCGTCGAGGACGGCGTTCCCCGCTGGCGTCAGGGCTCCGGGCTCGGCTGGCTGACCGCCGAATACGCCATGCTGCCCGCCGCCACCCACACCCGCAGCGGCCGAGAGTCCGTCAAGGGCAAGGTCGGGGGACGTACCCAGGAGATCAGCCGGCTCGTCGGACGCTCCCTCCGCGCCTGCATCGATCTCGCCGCCATCGGTGAGAACACCATTGCCCTCGACTGCGACGTCCTGCAGGCCGACGGCGGAACCCGCACCGCCGCCATCACCGGCGCCTACGTGGCGCTCGTCGACGCGGTGTCCTACCTCCGTGCCGCGGGCCGCCTCGCCGACCCCCAGCCCATCTCCTGCGGCATCGCCGCGGTGAGTGTGGGCGTCGTCGACGGCCGTGTGCGCCTCGACCTGCCGTACGAGGAGGACTCGCGCGCGGAGGTCGACATGAACGTGGTTGCCACCGACACCGGCACCCTCGTCGAGATCCAGGGCACCGGCGAAGGCGCGACTTTCCCGCGGAGCACGCTCGACAAGCTGCTGGATTCCGCGCTCGCAGGCTGCGAGCAGCTGTTCGAGATCCAGAAGGCGGCACTCGAACTGCCCTATCCCGGTGAGCTTCCCGAGCCGAAGGTCCCGGAGACGTCGAAGAAGAAGTTCGGGAGCTAGACCGGTGCCGGAAACCACACGGGTGCTGGTGGCCAGCCGCAACGCGAAAAAACTCCGGGAACTGCATCGCGTGCTCGCGGCGGCCGGCGTCGACGGAATCGAACTCGTCGGGCTCGACGCCGTGCCCGAATACCCCGAGGCCCCCGAAACCGGTGCGACGTTCGAGGAGAACGCTCTCGCGAAAGCGCGGGACGGCGCCGCCGCCACCGGATTGCCCTGTGTCGCAGACGATTCCGGAATCGAGGTGGATGCACTGAACGGTATGCCCGGAATCCTGTCCGCCCGGTGGTCGGGCACCCACGGGAACGATCCCGCGAACACCGCATTGGTCCTGGCTCAGCTCGCCGACGTGCCCGAAGACCGCAGGGGAGCGGCGTTCGTCTCGGCGTGCGCCCTAGTGGTTCCGGGCGGCGAGGAAACGGTGGTCCGGGGCGAATGGCGGGGCAGCGTCGCCGGTGAACCCGTCGGCGACGGCGGATTCGGCTACGACCCGGTGTTCGTGCCAGAGGGGGACACCCGATCGGCCGCCCAGCTCTCACCCGAGGAGAAGGACGCCTCCTCGCATCGAGGGCGGGCGCTCGTCCAACTCGTCCCCGCCCTGGCGGCGCTCACCGGGCGCTGACACCGACAGACACAGCTCGGCCGGCTGACCTACGTGATCGCGATGATCACCGGTCAGCCGGTCGTCATGTGACGGAGGCGAGCGGTTCGATCAGAGTTCGAGGTCGCGGCGGACCTGCTTGGTCCGCTGGTGCTCCACGTAGAACGACAGGAACGGGATGGTGCCCGCGAGGAGCGTTCCGACCGTCCGTCCCGCGGGCCAGCGCACCTTGACCGCCAGGTCGAGCGTCACCAGCAGGTAGACGAAGTACACCCAGCCGTGAACCACCGCGATCCACGTCGGCAGGTTGTCGACCTTGAAGATGTATTTGGCCACTACCTCCGCGGTGAGGACCAGCAGCCACACACCGGTGGCGTAGGCGAGTACTCGGTAGCGCAGCAGCGCGGGAGCAACTTTCTTCTGCTTCGCGGTATCTGCGACCGAACCGGCAGTCGTCTCGTCTTGGCCCGTGCTCACGTGGTGCTCCTATCGGTCTCGCGAGCGGACAGCTCGGCGAGGTACTGGTTGTACTGCGAAATCTGCAGGCTCTCGAGGTCGTCCGGATCGTCGTCCTCGGCCGCCGCGGGGCGAGGGGGCAGGACGTCCGCAGGAATTTCCCGCAGTTCGGCGGGCGCGTCCGGGACATCGGCGGTGTCTGCCGGCTCGGCGTCCTCGAGCTGCACGAACCGCCGATAGGCGTAGACCAGGAACGCTGCGAACAGCGGCCACTGGAACGCGTACCCGAGATTCTGGCCGGTTCCGCCTACCGCCTCGAACCGTTGCCACTGCCACCAGCCGAGTGCGAGGCACCCGACAGCCCCGACGACCACCAACAGGATCAGCGCGGGGCGGCGTTGCTTACGGTTACCGGACACGTAACGACGGTACCTGAATCGCCGAATGCGCTGCTAGGAGAGGTTGCCGCTATGGCGGCGGTCACAGGCTCGCCTGCGACGGGCGAGCCGGCCGGGGCACACGGCCACCAAATCGGCCGAAGCCGAGAAGTGCGCGAGGGGGGACTTGAACCCCCACGTCCGTTGGACACCACATCCTAAGTGTGGCGCGTCTGCCATTCCGCCACTCGCGCGCGAAACACAGACTACGCCACACCTCGACGGGATCCCATCCTCGTATCAGCCTGCGTGCTCGCCGCCCCGCGTCCAGCGATTTCGGCCGGCCCATGTTGGTGTCTGACTGTGGCAATTGGGGCAGAGGAAACGGATCTGATGCAAGCGTGAGTCGTGGGGGTCACCATCGATGTGGTCGACGTGCAGAGTCAATGGACTTCCGCACCAGTCGTCACCGAGTCCGCACAGGACGCATTTGTATTCGACTCCAGCCTCGATCAGGGCGCGGCGCAACAGATGTGGCTTCACCCGTGCGCTTCCCGGCGGTCTTTCGACGAGAATCTCCTCCCACGACATGCGATTGCGGGCAGGCTTGCCCTTGGTGTGTGCACTCCCGGTGAAATGCGCCGTGTCGATCCCGAACTTCTTGATCCGACGACTCAGGTGGGCCTGCATTCCTCCGGACGGGCGCAGCCCGAGGTATCGGATGACGCCCGCCACGCTCGTCGATTCCGCCACCGCCTGTTCGAGGACTTCCCGCGTGTATTTCACCTCGCACCTGCCGCGCGTTGCTGCCGGCGCTGGTACCGCCAGATGGCGTGGGTGAAGGTCGTGGCAGTGACCTCGAGGCGGGTTGCCGCTGCAGCGGCGAGGTCTTCCGCCTGTGTTTCGGTTGCGGGTGATTCGAGGTCGAGGGCCTCGCCGATGAAGTCGCACACCACTGCGCGGGAAGCGGCTGTGGGCACGCCGAGTTGCATGGCGAAGCATTCCCAGGTGGCCGCTCCGAACCCGGGCACGGCGACGATGGCGCTCCGCTGCGCGCCGTCGTCGCGGAGATCCGCGGAGGTGATGCAGCCCAGTTCGGTGAGCGAGCGTGCCGCCGTGGCGACGGCCTCGGCCTTGGTGGTGTAGTTCCCCGGTACCCGCTGCCGGTTGTTCAGGACCGTCAGGAGGCCCTCGGGTTCGTCGGCGTGCGCGGCGAGTGCGGTGAGGTCGTCGAGTGGTGCGGCGCGGTGATCGCGCCATCGGGTGATGACGGCGCGGACTCCGGTGGTGGGCGTGCCGTACGTCGCGCGGGCGGAGTAGGCCGCGTCGAGCAGAGCGGCTTCGATCTCCTGCGGCCAGCCCTCCGTCCAGTGCGGCCACGACTCTCGCGGCAGTTCGGCGTCGATGTGATCGAGTAGGGCGCGGACGTGGGCTGTGCTCATTTCTTCCCCCCGGAGAATGGCTGTCGGCTGTTCCTGGAATCGAACATTAGTGCGAGGGTCCGACAGGTTCGCTTTCGTCGTGCTCCGGGGCCGGTTTCGAGGGCGCATACGTGCATGAACCTGGGACTTCGTCAAGGTGGTAACGAATTGATAACGATTAATGTGAGGCTTTCCTCAGGTTCTTGGACGTCCTTGCACCGCTACGTGCAGCGGAGACGTGATCTACCCGTCGGTCACTTCGCGGTAGGCCTGTGAGGGACATCACGCAATATTTCTCCGATGCACGGCTGTGACACCCCGGCGGCTCGTGAACGTGAGGAAATCCTCATGATTCTGTGTCAACCTTGAGCAGCCCGGAAGAGCTGATCAGAGCCGATACAGCAGGCACACGATGCCGAGGGCAGCAGACAGCAATCCCCACCTCCCCCCAGAGGGGAACAGGAGAGGACATACGCGTGACGATTGACGACACGACACCCGCAGGAAACGGAAGCAACTCGAAGGGTTCGCGGCGCATCGGCGTAGACCGGGACGACACTCGGTCGTCGAGCAAGGGCACCCTGGTGGATCGTCTGCTCGGAGGTGAGGCGTACGCGCTCGCCTTCGGTGGTCAGGGCGCACCCTGGCTGAGCTCGCTCGAGGAACTGAGCCGCGACAACGGACTCGAGCCGGCACTCACCACCCTCGTCAACGACGCGGCCGACTACCTCGCCCCCGTGGCGCAGGAGCTGCTCGTCGTGCGCCCGGTCGGATTCGACCCCATCGCATGGATCCTCGAGCAGGAACTCGCCGACGAAGAGGACGACGCCCAGGCGTCCGGCCCTTCCGCGGCAGCGCTCACCTCGGCGGCGGTGTCCCTCCCCGGCGTCTTCCTCACCCAGATCGCAGCGCTGCGTGCGCTGGCAGCTCAGGGCCTCGATCCCGCGGTTACGGCTCCCGTCTCGGTGATCGGCCACTCCCAGGGACTCCTCGCCGCGGAGGCCGTCGCCTCCTCCGGTCAGAAGGACGGCGAACTCCTCGCCCTCGCTCAGCTCATCGGTGCTGCCGCCGGTCTGGTCGGCCGTCGTCGCGGAGTGATCTCCGCCGCCGACTCCACCCCGATGCTGGCTGTCTCCAACGTCGATCCGGAACGCCTCCGTCAGATCGTCGAGGAGCTCGCCGAGGGCCTCGAGCCCGAGCGTGCAGCGGTCCTCGGCATCCGCAACGCCCGTCGCCGCGTCGTCCTGTCCGGCCCGCCCGCCCAGCTGGCACGCGTCCAGCAGCGGTGCGAGCAGATCGAGGCCGACGAGGCCCGTGAGCGCGACGCCAAGAAGCGTGGCGGCTCCATCTTCGCGCCCGTCTTCGAGCCCCTCGCGGTCGAGATCGGCTTCCATCACCCCGCACTCGCGGAGACGATCGACATCGTCGGCCAGTGGGCCGTGCGTTGCGGTCTCGACGAGGAGAAGGCCCGCGCCCTCACGAGCGCCTGCCTCGTCGACCCCGTCGACTGGGTCGAGGCCGTCGACGGCACCATCGAAGCCGGTGCCGCATGGATTCTCGACCTCGGACCCGGTGACCTCCTCACCCGCATGACGTCGGCCAGTGTCCGCGGCCAGGGCGTCGGAATCGTCGCCGCCGCGACCCGTGGCGGTCACCGCAACCTGCTCACCCCGGGCGCAACCCCCGAGGTTCCCGCCGCCTGGACCGAGTTCCTCCCGAAGCCGGTGTCGCTGCCGGGCGGACGCATCGGCGTCGAGACCGCCTTCACGAAGCTGACCGGTCGTTCGCCGATCCTGCTCGCGGGCATGACCCCGACCACGGTCGACCCGAAGATCGTCGCCGCAGCCGCCAACGCAGGCCACTGGGCCGAGCTCGCCGGCGGTGGCCAGGTCACCGAGCAGATCTTCGCCGACAACGTCGAGAAGCTCACCGGGCTGCTCGAGCCGGGCCGCGCCGTGCAGTTCAACTCGATGTTCCTCGACCCCTACCTGTGGAAGCTCCACGTCGGTGGCAAGCGCCTCGTCCCGAAGGCCCGCGCCGCGGGTGCTCCGTTCGACGGCGTCGTCGTCACCGCAGGCATCCCCGAGCTCGAGGACGCCGTCTCGATCATCGAGGACCTCGTCGAGGGCGGATTCAGCTACGTCGCGTTCAAGCCGGGCACGGTCGCGCAGATCCGCTCCGTCATCCGCATCGCCAACGAGGTTCCCTCGTTCCCCGTCATCGCCCACATCGAGGGCGGCCGCGCCGGTGGCCACCACTCCTGGGAAGACCTGGACGACCTGCTCCTCGACACCTACGCCGAGCTGCGTACCCGGCCGAACCTGGTCCTGTGCGTCGGTGGCGGCATCGGCACGCCCGAGCAGGCTGCCGACTACCTGACCGGCCGCTGGTCCGTCGCGCACGGCTTCCCGGCGATGCCGCTGGACGGCATCCTGGTCGGCACCGCCGCCATGGCCACCCTCGAGGCGACCACGTCTCCCGAGGTCAAGCAGCTCCTCGTCGACACCCCCGGTACCCCGGCGTGGGTCGGTGCGGGCACCGCCGAGGGCGGCATGGCCTCCGGCCGTAGCCAGCTCGGCGCCGACATCCACGAGATCGACAACGCCGCGTCCCGCACCGGCCGCCTGCTCGACGAGGTCGCCGGCGACGCCGACGCCGTCGCCGAGCGTCGCGACGAGATCATCGAGGCCCTGAACATCACGGCCAAGCCGTTCTTCGGCGACGTCGCGACGATGACGTACGAGCAGTGGCTGCGCCGCTACCTCGAACTGGCCGTCGGCATCGACGCGGCGAAGGCATTCGACTGCGGCACCGACCTCCAGGACGCCATCACCGAGGCCACCGAGAGCCCGTGGCTCGACATCACCTGGCGTGCGCGCTTCGGTGAGATGCTGCAGCGCACCGAGTCGCGTCTGCACCCGGTCGACCGTGGACCCATCCCCACCCTGTTCGCCGACGAGGCAATCCTCGAGCGTCCCGAGGCGGCCATCTGCGCCCTGCAGGCTCAGTACCCCGACTACGCGACCACGGTTCTGCACCCCGCGGACGTCTCGTTCTTCGTCTCGCTGTGCAAGACCCCCGGCAAGCCGGTCAACTTCGTTCCCGTCGTCGACGGTGACGTCCGCCGCTGGTGGCGTTCCGACTCGCTGTGGCAGGCGCACGATCCCCGCTACACCGCGGACCAGGTCTGCGTCATCCCCGGCACCGTTGCCGTCGCCGGCATCACGCGCGCCGACGAGCCCGTCGGTGAGCTGCTGGACCGCTTCGAGAAGGCCACCTACGACGAGCTGGTCACCGCCGGCGCCGAGCCGCAGTCGCTGCCCGCACGTCGTCACGCGGACATCGCCCGCGGCCTCCTCGACACCGTGCTGTCGGCTCCCGACATCCAGTGGGCCTCGCGCCTGACGCTGAACCCGGTTCGCCGGCTCGGTGACCTCGACAAGTGGTCGGTCGAGTCCGACACCCGCGCGGTCCACGAGACCACCGGTGCCGAGCTGTCCGTGATCGAGGACCGTCAGGTTCTCCTGACCGTCCCGCTGGTCGCAGGCAAGTCCGTCGAGATCACCATCACCGTCCCCGCGTCCGTCGTCGACGGTGGCGCCCCCGTGGTCACCGAGGCCGACGCCGAGAAGTCCATGACGGCTCTCCTCGCGGTCGCGGCCGGTCAGGAACTGCCCGCCGTCAAGAACGGTGTCGCACGGCTCAACCTGGCGTGGACGCCCGACCTGATCGCGGACCACGCCGGTGTCACCGGTTCGGGTCTGCCCACGTCGCTGAGCGTGAGCGGCAAGGCCGTTCCGGACGTCGTCGTCGGCGCCTGCTGGCCGGCCGTGTTCGCCGTGCTCGGTGCCGCCAAGACCGAAGACTCGCTCTCCGTCATCGAGGGCATGCTCGACCTGGTCCACCTGGACCACGGCGTCGACTTCGTCGGCGAACTGCCCTCGGAGACCAGCATTCTCGTCGTCAAGGCCGAGGTCGCCTCGGTTCTCGACACCGACCTGGGCCGCGTCGTCGAGGTCAAGGTCGAGGTCGGCGCCATGCTGGGCGAGGGCCTGGACGCGCCTGCCGTCGTCACCCTGTCGGAGCGCTTCGCGATCCGCGGCCGTACCGGCAAGGGCGAACTGACCGACCCGGCCCGCGCCGGTGGCTCGCTCAGTGACGAGGCCGTCGACACCCCGCGTCGTCGTCGCCGCGACACCAAGATCGTGGCTCCCCGCAACATGGGCTCCTTCGCCCAGGTGTCGGGTGACCACAACCCGATCCACACCTCCGACAACGCGGCACTGCTCGCCGGTCTCGGCAGCCCGATCGTGCACGGCATGTGGCTCTCCGCCGCCGCCCAGCAGGTCGTCACCGCCGTGGACCCGGCCGAGACCAAGACGCCGCCGCGCCGCCTGACCGCGTGGACCGCGCGCTTCCTCGGCATGGTCCGCCCCGGCGCCGAGATCGACGTCCGCGTCGACCGCATCGCCACGGACCGTGGTGCCGAGATCGTCGAGGTCGGCTGCCGCATCGACGGTGACCTCGTGATGGTCGCCACCGGTCGCACCGCCGCGCCGAAGACCGTCTACGCGTTCCCCGGACAGGGCATCCAGCGTCCCGGCATGGGCCTCGACGCCCGCGCCCGCTCCAAGGCCGCCCGCGAGATCTGGGACCGCGCCGACAAGCACACCCGCAAGGCCCTCGGCTTCTCGATCCTCGCCGTGGTCCGCGACAACCCGACGGTCGTCAAGGCCCGTGGCATCGAGCACAAGCACCCGGACGGTGTCCTGCACCTGACCCAGTTCACCCAGGTCGCGATGGCGACTCTCGGTGTGGCTCAGGTCGCCGAACTCCGTGAGTCCGGTGCGTTCGTCGAGGGTGCCCTGCTCGCAGGCCACTCGGTCGGTGAGTACAACGCACTCGCCGCCGTCGCCGGTGTGCTGCCGCTCGAAGCCGTCCTCGAGGTGGTCTTCCAGCGTGGCTCCGCGATGCACGCACTCGTTCCCCGCGACGAGGCCGGCCGCTCCGACTACCGGATGGCCGCCATCCGCCCGTCGCAGATCGGTCTGGCCGACGACGACGTCGAGGCGTTCGTCGCCGGTGTCGCCGAGGAGACCGGTGAGTTCCTGCAGATCGTGAACCTGAACCTGCGTGGCTCGCAGTACGCCATCGCGGGCACGGTCGCCGGGCTCAACGCGCTGGAGACGCAGATCGACATCCGCCGTGAAGCTTTCGGTGGCAAGCGCGCGTACATCATGGTCCCGGGCATCGACGTCCCGTTCCACTCGACGGTGCTGCGTGGCGGCGTCGACGACTTCCGCGGACGTCTCGAGGAACTGCTTCCGCAGGACATCGACCCGGCCATCCTGATCGGGCGCTACATCCCGAACCTGGTCCCGAAGCCGTTCTCCCTGGAGAAGGAGTTCGTGCAGGAGATCGCCGACCTGGTGCCGTCGAAGCCCCTCGACAAGGTGCTGAAGGACTTCGACTCCTGGGCGAAGAAGCCGGTTCAGCTGACCCGCGTGGTTCTCACCGAGCTCCTGGCCTGGCAGTTCGCCAGCCCGGTGCGCTGGATCGAGACGCAGGACCTGCTGTTCGGCGACGAGTCCGAGGGTGGACTGGGTGTCGAGCGGTTCGTCGAGATCGGTCTGGGCTCCGTCCCCACCGTCGCGAACCTCGCGTCGCAGACCCTCAAGCTTCCGGGCCGCTTCGGCTACCCGGTCGAGGTCCTCAACATCGAGCGTGAAGCCGCGATCGTGTACTCCACCGACGTCGATCCGGCGCCGGTCGAGGACGACGAGCCGGCAGCGCCCGCAGCTGCCGCTCCCGCCGCATCGGCTGCACCTGCCGCGGCTCCGGCCCCGGCAGCAGCACCGTCCGGTGGACCGCGTCCCGACGACATCGCGTTCAAGGCCGCCGACGCCACCAAGGTTCTGATCAGCCTGTGGACGAAGCTCCGCCCCGACCAGGTCGGCCCCGTCGACACGATCGAGGCGCTGTGTGACGGCGTGTCCTCGCGGCGTAACCAGCTGCTCGTCGACCTCGGCTCCGAGCTCTCGCTCGGCGCGATCGACGGTGCCGCAGACGCCGACATGGGCTCGCTCGCCGGCACGGTCGACTCCCTGGCCCGCACGTACAAGCCGTTCGGCCCGGTGCTGTCCGACTCGATCAACGACCACCTCCGCAAGGTCTTCGGCCCCTCGGGTCGTCGTCCCGCGGCAATCGCGGACCGTGTGAAGAAGGTCTGGGAACTCGGCGACGGCTGGGCGTACCACGTCACTGCCGAGGTGGCGCTCGGAACCCGCGACGGTTCCAGCATCCGTGGTGGTGACCTCGGCGGTCTGGCCGGCGGCGGTCTCGCCGACGGTGCCGCAGTGGACGCCGTCATCGACAGCGCAGTGGCAGCAGTCGCCTCGCGCCGCGGAATCAGCGTCTCCCTCCCGTCCTCGGGCGGCGGAGCCGGTGGCACCGTCGACGCAGCGGCACTGGGTGAGTTCACCGAGCACATCACGGGCCGCGACGGCGTGCTGGCCTCGGCCGCCCGCCTCGTGCTCGAGCAGCTCGGCTTCGCCGGTGACACGGCGGCCGCAACGCAGCCGACCGACACCGAACTCGTCGACCTCGTGTCGGCGGAACTCGGTTCCGACTGGCCGCGACTGGTCGCTCCCGCGTTCGACGCCAAGCGCGCGGTGCTCCTCGACGACCGCTGGGCCAGCGCCCGTGAGGACCTGGCTCGTCTGTGGATCGACGCGGCAGGCTCCGAGTCCCTCGAGATCGAAGGCTTCGCCGGTGCAGGCAAGTCCGTTGCGGCGCAGGCCGCATGGTGGCAGGCCCGCGCAACCGACGAGGGTCGCACGGCTCTGGCCGAGAAGTACGGACGCATCGCGGAGGCGGCAGTCGTCGTCACCGACGAGACCCCGGAATGGGCAGACCAGGTCGCCGTCGTCACCGGCGCCAGCAAGGGCTCCATCGCGGCCTCGGTCGCAGGGAAGCTCCTCGCAGGCGGCGCGACGGTCTTCGTGACCACCTCGCGTCTCGACGACAAGCGTCTCGGCTTCTACCGCGACCTGTACCGCCGCACTGCCCGCGCCGGTGCCGCCCTGTGGGTGGTCCCCGCGAACATGGCGTCCTACACGGACATCGACGCACTCATCGAGTGGATCGGTGAAGCCCAGTACGAGACGGCCGGCGGATCGAAGAAGCTGGTCAAGGAAGCGGTCACCCCGACGCTGCTGTTCCCGTTCGCCGCGCCCCGCGTGGCAGGCGACCTCGCCGACGCCGGCGCCCGCGCCGAAATGGAGATGCGTGTACTCCTGTGGTCGGTCGAGCGCCTGATCGGCGGACTGTCGAAGATCGGTTACGACCGTGACGTCGACACCCACCTGCACGTCGTGCTGCCCGGTTCCCCGAACCGCGGTCTGTTCGGTGGCGACGGTGCGTACGGCGAGGCCAAGGCCGCGCTGGACGCAGTGGTCGGCCGCTGGAAGGCCGAGCGCAACTGGGCCGAGCGCGTCACCCTGGTGCACGCTCTCATCGGCTGGGTCCGCGGAACCGGCCTGATGGGCGGCAACGACCCGCTGGTCGAGGCTGTCGAAGGCGCTGGAGTCCGTACCTGGTCCACCCAGGAAATGGCCACCGAACTGCTGCAGTGGTGCGAGCCCGAGGCACGTCGCCTCGCCTCCACCGAGCCGCTCGCGGCCGATCTGACCGGTGGGCTCGCCCAGGCGAACCTGGATCTGCCCGCTCTGGCGAAGCAGGCTCAGGACGCTGCGGCTGCCGCCGCCGAGGCCGACGAGATCGCGGACGCGCTCGACACCATCGCGGCCCTGCCCGCCCCGCCGCGGGTCTCCGCGTCGGTGACTCCGGCCTGGTCCGGCGTCACTGCGGCTCCGGAGGACCTCGTCGTCATCGTCGGCGCCGGTGAGCTCGGACCGTTCGGTTCCTCGCGTACCCGCTTCGAGATGGAGGTCGACGAAGAGCTTTCGGCGGCAGGCGTTCTCGAACTCGCCTGGAACACCGGACTCGTCGTGTGGGAGACCACACCGTCCGCAGGCTGGTACGACGCCGAGACCGGGGAATTGGTCCCGGAGGCCGAGATCGCGGACCGCTACCACGACACGGTCGTCGAGAACTGCGGCATCCGTCGCTACGTCGACGACGGCGCCATGATCGAGAACACCGCACCGTTGCTCACGTCGGTCTTCCTCGACAAGGACCTGAGCTTCGTGGTCAGCACCGAGGCGGAGGCACTCGCCTTCGTCGAGGCCGACCCGGAGAACACGGTCGCAGCCCCGGTTCCGGACAGCGGTGACTGGCAGGTCACCCGCCGTGCGGGCACCGAGATCCGCGTCCCCCGCAAGATGAAGCTCACGCGCAGCGTGGGTGGCCAGATCCCGACCGGCTTCGACGTCACCAAGTGGGGCATCCCCGCAGACATGGCCGACTCCGTCGACCGGGTGGGCCTGTGGAACATCGTCGCCACGGTGGACGCGTTCCTCACCGGTGGGTTCACGCCCAGCGAACTGCTGCGGTGGGTGCACCCCTCGCTGGTCGCCAACACCCAGGGCACCGGCATGGGCGGCATGACCTCCATGAGGTCGCTGTACATCGACACGCTGCTCGGTGAGAACCGGCCGAACGACATCCTGCAGGAAGCCCTGCCGAATGTGATTGCGGCGCACGTGGTCCAGTCCTACGTCGGCGGTTACGGCGCCATGGTCCACCCGGTTGCGGCGTGCGCCACGGCCGCGGTGTCCGTCGAGGAGGGCGTCGACAAGATCAAGCTCGGCAAGGCACAGCTCGTGGTCGCCGGCGGGTTCGACGACCTCAGCGCGGAGGGCATCATCGGATTCGGTGACATGTCCGCCACGGCCAAGACCGACGACATGCGGGCCAAGGGCATCGACGACCGTCGATTCTCGCGGGCCAACGACCGTCGTCGCGGCGGGTTCGTCGAGTCGCAGGGTGGTGGCACCATCCTGCTGGCCCGCGGTGACCTGGCACTCGAGATGGGCCTGCCCGTCCTCGGTGTGGTCGCCTACGCCGGGTCGTTCGCGGACGGTGTCCACACGTCGATCCCGGCTCCCGGAATCGGTGCGCTCGGCGCGGGTCGTGGGGGAGCGGATTCGCAGCTCGCCCAGTCCCTCGGCAAGCTCGGTGTCAGTGCCGACGACATCTCGGTGATCTCCAAGCACGACACGTCCACCGCGGCCAACGATCCCAACGAGGCGGAGCTGCACGAGCGCCTCGCCGGGGCACTCGGCC
Source organism: Rhodococcus sp. NCIMB 12038 (assembly GCF_002165735.1). Classification (NCBI taxonomy): domain Bacteria; kingdom Bacillati; phylum Actinomycetota; class Actinomycetes; order Mycobacteriales; family Nocardiaceae; genus Rhodococcus; species Rhodococcus sp. NCIMB 12038. Next base: position 62,644 of record NZ_NHML01000031.1, on the reverse strand, counting down.
GCAGCGAAGGTGCACCGCTGTTCGTGGTCTCGCAGAAGAGCCTCACCGGACACGCCAAGGGTGGTGCCGCAGCATTCCAGCTGATCGGTCTCTGCCAGGTGCTGGACCAGGGCATCGTGCCGCCGAACCGCAGCCTCGACTGCGTCGACGAGAAGATGGCCGAGTTCGAACACCTCGTGTGGGCCCGGGAGGCGCTCCGCTTCGGCGAGCAGTTCCCGCTGAAGGCCGGTCTGCTGACCAGCCTCGGCTTCGGGCACGTGTCGGGCATGGTCGCGGTCGTCCACTCGCAGGCGTTCGTCGAGGCCGTCCCGGCCGACCGGCGTGAGGCGTACCTCGAGCAGGCACGCAAGCGCACCGTCGAGGGTCAGCGTCGTCTGGCGAAGGCCATGGTCGGCGGCGGCAGCCTGTACGAGCGTCCGGCGGATCGTCGCTTCGGCGGCGACAGCGTCCCGGCCGCCGCGTCCCGTCAGCTCGAGGCTGACGTCCTGCTCACCGAGGCCGCGCGCCTCGGAGCGGACGACGTGTACAGCTCGGGTCTGCCCGGCTGCAAGTAGGAACGACGGATGGGAGTTCTGGGGATCGGCTTCGATCTCGTGACGGTGTCGGAGTTCGCCGAGCAGCTGGACCGGCCAGGGACGGCCATGCTCGACAACTTCACACCGGGCGAGCGTCGGGACGCCGTGACCCGGAGCTCCGATCCGGCTAGACATTTCGCCGCCCGGTGGGCTGCGAAGGAGGCAGTGATCAAGGCCTGGTCCACGTCTCTCTTCGCCAGCCCGCCGGTGCTGCCCGAGATGATCCACCACCTGATCGAGGTGGTGACGGACGCGTGGGGGCGACCGAGTATCCGCCTACGCGGGGACGTCGCCAAGCATCTGACCGACGTGAAGATCCACATCTCGCTCACCCACGACGGAGACATGGCCGGCGCGTTCGCCGTCATCGAATCCGTGTAGGCGCCTCCGGCGCTCGTGCGCCTTTCTGGTAGCCCCGGCAACCGGAAGGGCGCACGAGTGCGTAGCGCCTACGTGGTGCGCGATTCCTTCTCGGCGACCAGCAGGTACGCCACCATCAGCCGCTTCAGTTCGGCGACGGCGTCCGCGTGGCTCTGATTGTCCTGCACCGAGAAGTTGAGCATCGAATACACGACGTGGACGAGCACCTCGGCCATCATCGTGCGCCGCTCCCGCGACGTCTGCGGGGTGAGCGGTGCGAGCATCCGCGAGACCTGCTCCGCGAACGCCTTCTCGTGGATGGCGCCGGTGGCGCGCGTCGAGGGCGTCGACTGCATCGCCAGCCACACCTCGCGCCTCGACGGATCCGACGTCCACAGGCCCGCCATGTGGTCGACGAACGAATTGAGGAACCGCAGCCAGTCGAGGGACGGGACCTCACCGTTGAACTGGGCGATCTCGTGCTGCACGCCGACGAGGTCCTGCCGGTTGAGCTCACAGACGATCACGTACTTGTTCGCGAAGAACTGGTAGAGCGTGCCAATCGGGACGTCCGCGCGGGCGGCGACCTCCTCGCAGGTGAACGATTCGAATCCCACGTCCACCAGCAACTCCCGCGATGCGGTGAGCAGTGCGTCGAACTTGCGGCGGCTACGTTCCTGGGTCGGACGTCTGCGCGGCAGGAGCTCCTGCGGGTCCGACTGCTGCTCCAACGCCGGATCCACACGGCGCGGCGCTTGCTTGCTGACTGAAGACTCCACCGCCCCAGGCTATCCGTCTTTCGTCCGGATTCCGAAGATCCCTCCCGGTGACGCGTCAGGTTTCACCTGGACGAGGAGACTCGTCGCGACGTATTGCGCGCGAACGATTGATCGGGCGGCTGACGAGACACAGCCGCCCGACGCACCGATCAGACGGACAGGTCCCGCCGCAGTTTCGCGACGTGACCGGTGGCCCGGACGTTGTACTGCGCCACCTCGATCTTCCCGTCCTCGTCGACGAGGAACGTGGAGCGAATGACGCCCTGCACCGTCTTGCCGTACATCTTCTTCTCACCGAACGCGCCCCACGCCTCGAGCGTGGTCTTCTCGGGGTCGGAGAGAAGGGGGAACGTCAGTTCCTCGTTGTCGCGGAACTTGGCGAGCTTGGCCGGCTTGTCGGGGGAGATGCCGATCACGTCCAGGCCTGCGCCGTTGAGGTCGGCGAGATTGTCGCGGAAGTCGCACGCCTGTTTGGTGCAGCCCGGCGTGCTCGCCGCCGGGTAGAAGTACACGATGACCTTGCGGCCGCGGAAGTCGGCGAGCGACACGTCGTTGCCGTCGGCGTCGGGCAGCGTGAAGGCGGGGGCGGTGTCGCCGGGGGCGAGTCTGCTGTTGTCGGTCACGAGAAGTCAGGCTACCGGGCAGGGACGACAGTGGGCCGAAGCGCGATTGGGGGAGACGGAGTCGCAGGTCGGGAGTTCTCGTCTACGGTTGACGCAAGTGTGGGAACGTCGCGGTAGCGTCGCTCTCGCTGATCGAACAAGTCGAACAAGTTGGAGGACACGTGCCCAGGGACACCGAGAGCATCGAGCGTGAGATCGAGAACGCGCGTAATCAGCTCGCAAGCACTCTCGACGAATTGACGGTCCGCACCAACCCGAAGCGTCTCGTGGAGAACACGAAGCGGACGCTGATCGCGAAGCTGAACGAGCCGGCGGTCAAGTACGGACTGATCGCCGTGGGTGCGGTGGCAGGGCTCCTGGTGCTCCGCAAAGCGTTGCGCTGAACGACCCCCCGTGACAACGGGCCGTCGGAGGTGAAGTTCCCAGTGACTTCACGTTCCGGCGGCCCGTTCGTCGTCTGACCGCCCGCACGGTTCGGTGAGATGGTGACAACGAGAAAGGCCCCCATCCTCGTGAGAGGATGGGGGCCTTCGTGCAAGTGCGCCCACAGGGACTCGAACCCCGGACCCAGTGATTAAGAGTCACTTGCTCTACCAACTGAGCTATAGGCGCTCGCTCTTGCGAGACAGAACATTAGCGGGTCGCTTCTCGGGAATGCAAATCGCCTGGTCGCGACTCCCCATGACGACCCCATCCGCGGGGTGCTGCGTAACAAGAGCGCCGCTGGTCACGATTGATATTCGAACGTTATTGAGCGGCCCGGCGCTTGGTTGGAACCGGTCTCCAGCGGCTGGCATCATTGGAGACCACACGGTCTCGACGTGCCGAATCGTCTTGCGAAGGCGAGGGACGTGCCGGCTTGAACGTGAATTCGGAGCGAGGACGTGAAGTGGGGTTATCCATGGGTGTGGGGCGTGGCGGGCGCATGCGTGCGCAATCGGTGAGTTCCGTCTCGAAGACGGCGACGATTGTGGCGGCATCACTCGTATTCGCATTGTCGATCGCAGGGTGCACCGTCTCCGGTGCCGACAGCGTCACGTCGGAAGGTGAGGCGCCGATCGATTCCAATCCGGTCACCGAACTCATCAAGCCGAAGCTGACGGCCTCGGCAGTCGATGGTGCGGTGGGATTCTCGCCGGGACAACCGGTGACGGTGACGGTGGCCGACGGCACGCTGGCGAAGGTCACCATGCTCAACCCGGAGGGCGAGCCGGTCGACGGCGCCATCGCCCCCGACGGGTTGTCCTGGGTCAACACGGAGCCGCTGGGCTACGACAAGGAGTACCGGCTCGAGGTGAAGGCGAACGGGCTCGGTGGCGGCACCGTCTCGACGTCCGAGTTCACCACCAGCGCGCCCGGAAACGTCACCAAGCCGTACGTGCTGCCGTCGGACGGCGACGTGGTGGGCATCGGTCAGCCGATCGCCGTCCAGTTCGACGAGAACATCCCCGACCGCAAGGCGGCGGAGTCGGCGATCACGGTGACGACGAATCCGCCCGTCGAGGGCGCGTTCTACTGGGTGAACAACCGTGAGGTGCGGTGGCGTCCGCAGAGCTACTGGGCGCCCGGCACCGCCGTGGACGTGAAGGTCGCCGTGTACGGCCGGGATCTCGGTGACGGCCTGTTCGGTCAGGAGGACGTCCACACCGCCTTCACCATCGGCGACGCCCTCGTCGCGACCGCGGACGACAACACCAAGCAGGTCACGTTCGAGCGCAACGGCGAAGTCATCATGACGATGCCCACGTCGATGGGTAAGGACGACACACCCACCGACAACGGCGTCTACATCATCGGCGACCGGTTCGCGAACCTCGTCATGGACTCGTCCACGTACGGCGTGCCCGTCAACTCCCCGCAGGGATACAAGACTCCCGTCGACTGGGCCACACGAATGTCGTACAGCGGCATCTTCTTCCACTCGGCGCCGTGGTCGGTGGGGCAGCAGGGCTACTCGAACGCGAGCCACGGTTGCCTGAACCTCAGCCCGTCCAACGCGAAGTGGGTGTTCGACAACACGAAGCGCGGCGACATCGTCGTCGTCAAGAACACGCTGGGCGGCACCCTGTCGGGCACGGACGGCCTCGGGGACTGGAACATCCCGTGGGACGTCTGGAAGGCGGGCAACGCCAACGCCTGACGGCGGGCGAGAGTCCAATTGCAAAGAGGAAAGCCCCCGGCCGAGGCCGGGGGCTTTCCGTGTGGGGTGAGTGACGGGACTCGAACCCGCGACACCCAGGATCACAACCTGGTGCTCTACCAGCTGAACTACACCCACCACTGTGCTTCTGTCACCGCCCGGGGGGCAGTAACTTCGGCGAGGAAGATATTAGCGCGTTCGATGCGCAAAACGCCAATCGGTATCTCAGGCGGGTCCGAGTTCCTCGACGACTGCGGCGATGTCGCTGGTAGACGGTCCGGGCTCGGCGACGAACGCCGTTTTCCGGTAGTACTTCAACTCCCGGATCGACTCCTTGATGTCGGCCAGGGCGCGGTGGGCGAGACCTTTTTCGGGCTGACCGAAGTAGATCCGCGGGTACCAGCGCCGGGACAGTTCCTTGATGGAGCTGACGTCGATCATCCGGTAGTGCAGGTAGGTGTCGAGGTCCGGCATGTCGCGGGCGATGAATCCGCGGTCGGTGGCGATCGAGTTGCCGGCGAGCGGCGCCGTGCCCGCGACGGGGACGTGCTCGCGGATGTAGGCGAGCACCTGCTGCTCGGCCTCGGCGAGGGTGACCGTGGACTTCCGGACCTCGTCGGTCAGCCCCGAGTTCTCATGCATCTTGGTCACCACGTCGGGCATGGCCGCGAGCGCGTCGTCGTCGGCGTGGATGACGATGTCGACACCCTCACCGAGTACGTTCAACTCGCTGTCCGTGACCAGAGCCGCGATCTCGATCAGCTTGTCGGTACCGAGGCGGAGCCCGGTCATTTCACAGTCGATCCACACAAGTTTGTCCTGCACCAGGAACACAGTAGTCACGTGGGTGACGGGATAAGGTCTGCGGTGGACACTTTCTCCCGATGTGTGTGATCCGAGGAGGGCTTGGATGACCCGGCAATCGCAGGACGGCGACGCGACCTCGACCCCGGCGGAAAGGGCGGCGGCCGCGAGGGCCGCAGCCGCCGAGGCGGCCAGGGTCGCGGCGGAGGCAGCAACAGCGGCGGAGGCGGCGGAGCAGGAGGCCCGGGACGCGGAGGCGGCGGAGAACCGTACTCCTGCAGGCGTCGCCGCCCCGACCGGTGCCGCCGCGGACATCGCGGCCGGGTACTCCTCGGAGGGTGCGGCGCTGGAACTGGGAACCGTGGTTCTGGACGGCGCCGTGGATCCGGCGGCCCGCGTGCGCATCCCCCTCGCGACGATCAACCGGCACGGACTCGTCGCCGGCGCCACCGGGACGGGAAAGACGAAGACGCTGCAGGGCATAGCCGAGCAGTTGTCGGCTGCAGGGGTTCCCGTGGTGATGGCCGATGTGAAGGGCGATCTGTCGGGTCTGTCACAGCCGGGGGAGGCCAGCGGCAAGATCACGGCCCGGGCGGCCGAGACGGGCGACGACCAGTGGCGGCCCGCGGGATCCCCCGTCGAATTCCTGTCACTGGGAACGGAAGGCCTGGGCATCCCCGTCCGCGCGACCATCACCGCGTTCGGGCCGATCCTGCTCGCCAAGGTGCTCGGGCTCAACGAGACTCAGGAGTCCACGCTGGGGCTGATCTTCCACTGGGCCGACGTCCAGGGGCTCGCGCTGCTCGACCTGAAGGATCTGCGTTCGGTCATCGCACACCTCACCAGCGACGAGGGCAAGGCCGATCTGAAGGGCATCGGCGGCGTGTCCCCGGCCACGGCCGGTGTGATCCTCAGGGCCCTCGTCAATCTCGAGGCCGACGGCGGCGACACGTTCTTCGGGGAACCCGAACTCGAGACCGAGGATCTGCTCCGGGTGATCGACGGCACGGGTGTGATCACGTTGTTCGAGTTGGGCGCCCAGGCCGCGCGCCCCGCACTGTTCTCCACCTTCCTGATGTGGGTGCTGGCGGATCTGTTCCAGACCCTGCCCGAGGAAGGCGATCTCGACAAACCCAAGCTCGTCTTCATCTTCGACGAGGCGCACCTGCTGTTCGCGGACGCGTCGAAGGCGTTCCTGCAGCAGGTGGAACAGACCGTGAAGCTCATCCGCTCCAAGGGCGTGGGGGTGTTCTTCTGCACGCAGTTGCCGACGGACGTCCCGAACGCGGTGCTGTCGCAACTCGGTGCCCGAATCCAGCACGCGCTGCGCGCATTCACCCCGGACGACCAGAAGGCACTGACCAAAACGGTACGGACGTACCCGACCACCGAGAACTACGACCTCGAGAAAGCCCTCACGTCACTGGGCATCGGCGAGGCGATCGTGACGGTCCTGTCGGAACGGGGCGCACCGACACCGGTGGCATGGACCAGGATTCGGCCTCCCCGCTCGCTGATGGACACCATCGGCAACGACGCGATCACGGCTGCGGCGTCGTCGAGCCCGCTGTATGCGAAGTACGGGCAGACCGTCGACCGGGAGTCGGCGTACGAGAAACTGACGGCCAAGGTCGCCGGGGCGCCGGCCGCGGAACCGGGCCTCGACCTGCCCCCGCTGCCCGACCTCCCGCCGCCGGCGCCCGCACAGCGGGAGGGGCCGAACATGGCCGAGCAGATCCTCGGGAACTCCGCGGTGAAGAGTTTCCTCCGCTCGGCCGCGTCGGCGGCAGGCCGTGAGATCTCCCGCAGCATCTTCGGGACGGGACGACGTCGCAATCGGTGACTAACTGCCCAGCTTCTTGTAGAACGTCCCGACGATCGGCGCGACCACCGCACGCGGGCTGTACTGCCCGGCAACGGACATCGCCTTGCTGATGATGCCGGGCACGACGCGCATCTTGTTGTCGGCCAAGCCGTCGAGCGACACCTTGGCGGTGTATTCGCTGGAGATCCACAGGAAGTCGGGCACCAGCCTGTCCACGATCGACGCATCCGCCGGATCGGGCTCCTCGGTGCGCACCGGGCCGGGGGCGAGCAGGGTGACGTTCACGCCCGTTCCCTTCAGTTCGCCGCGCAGCGATTCGGAGAACGTGTTGACGAACGCCTTGCTGGCCGCGTAGGTGGCGTTGTGGGGGATGGGCATGTTGCCCGCCGCCGAGCCGACCATGAGGATCGCCCCGGACCCGCGTTCGATCATCCCGGGCAGTACCGCGAGGGTGAGGTCGTGCACCGCAACGGCGTTGAGTTCCACCTGGGCCCGCTCGTACGCGGGATCGAGTCCGGCGACGGGCCCGAACGTGGCGATGCCCGCGTTGTTGCACAGGACGCTGACCTCACGGCCCGCCAGTTCGGTGACGAGCACGGCCCGCGCGTCCCGATCGGACAGGTCGCACGCGCGCACCTCGACGTCGACGCCGTACTTGTCGCGCAGGGTCCCGGCGAGTGACTCCATGACCTCGCCGCGGCGCGCGACGAGGATCAGGGAGTGGCCCCGGGAGGCCAGGTCGGCGGCCAGCGCCTCGCCGATTCCGGACGAGGCGCCGGTCACGACGGCGCGGGCACTGGGGGTGGGGTTCGGCAAGCTCACGGTCAGCAGCGTAGTGCGTCAGATGCGGGCCGCGAGCCGGGTGCCCTGCTCGATGGCGCGCTTCGCGTCGAGTTCGGCGGCGACGTCGGCGCCCCCGATGACGTGGGTGGTGACGCCGGCGACGGTCAGTTCGTCGACGAGGTCACGCACCGATTCCTGGCCCGCGCAGATCACGACGTTGTCGACGGCGAGGGTGCGGGGCTTCTCCCGCTTGGCGCCGAACGTGATGTGCAGGCCGTCGTCGTCGATGCGCTCGTAGTTGACCCCGGACAGCTCCTGGACGCCCTTGTTCTTCAGTGCAGCCCGGTGGACCCAGCCGGTGGTCTTGGCGAGTCCCGCGCCGATCCGGCCGTTCTTGCGTTGCAGCAGGTACACCTCGCGCGGCGACGGTTCGGGAATGGGGGTGGTGAGGGCGCCTGCCGCCGCCTCCGGTTCGGTGACACCCCACTCCTGCTTCCATTCCTTCAGATCGAGAGTCGGGGAATGCTCGTGGGTGAGGAACTCGCTGACGTCGACGCCGATCCCGCCGGCCCCGATCACCGCGACCGACCGTCCGACGGGCTTGCCGCCCCGGACGACCTCCGGATACGTGAGCACCTTCGGATGGTCGATCCCCGGAATCGACGGGACGCGGGGCGTCACACCGGTCGCGACGATCACCTCGTCATACGTGCCGACCAGCTCGGTCGCGGCGACGCGGGTGTCGAGCCGGACGTCGACGCCGGTGAGCGGCAGCAGGCGGTTGTAGTAGCGGATGGTCTCCGCGAACTCCTCCTTGCCGGGGATCTTGCGGGCGATGCCGAACTGGCCGCCGATCTCCGAATCCGCCTCGAACAGGGTCACCGAGTGGCCGCGCTGGGCCAGACCGAGCGCCGCGGACAGTCCCGCGGGGCCGGCGCCGACGACGGCGACCCGCTTCGCGGTCCGGGTGGGGGAGAGCGTCAGTTCCGTCTCCCTGCCTGCCCGCGGATTCAGCAGGCACGACACGTGCTTGCGGACGAAGGCGTGGTCGAGGCAGGCCTGGTTGCACGCGATGCACGTGTTGATCTCGTCGGGAGTGCCTGCCTCCGCCTTCCGTACCCAGTCGGGATCGGCGAGCATCGGGCGTGCCATCGAGATCAGCTGTGCGTCACCGCGGGTCAGGATCTCCTCCGCGACCTCCGGCATGTTGATCCGGTTCGACGCGGCCACGGGGATGGTCACGTGCTTCTCGAGTTTGCCGGTGATGTCGGCGAACGCGGCCCGCGGCACCGACGTCACGATCGTGGGAACACGCGATTCGTGCCAGCCGATGTCGGTGTTGATGATGGTGGCGCCCGCCGCCTCCACTTCCTGTGCCAGCGCGACGATCTCGTCCCAGGTCTGACCGCCCTCGACGAGGTCGGCCATCGACAGTCGGAAGATGATGATGAAGTCCGGGCCGACCGCCTTGCGGGTGCGGCGGACGATCTCGACGGCCATCCGACGGCGGTTCTCGGGGGTCCCACCCCACTCGTCGGTGCGCTTGTTGGTGCGCTCGCACAGGAACTGGTTGACGAAGTAGCCTTCGCCGCCCATGATCTCGACGCCGTCGTAGTTCGCCTGCTGTGCGAGCCGCGCGCAGCGAACGAAGTTGCGGATCTGCCAGCGGACACCGCGGCCGGTGAGTTTGCGGGGCCGGAACGGGTTGATCGGGGCCTTGATCGACGAGGCGGAGACACTGAACGGCTGGTAGCTGTACCGGCCGGCGTGCAGGATCTGCAGGGCGATCTTGCCGCCCTCGTCGTGCACCGCCTTCGTGATCGCGCGGTGCCTGCGGGCCTCGACACGGTTGGTGAGCTTCGCGCCGAACGGCAGCAACCAGCCCGTCCGGTTGGGTGCGTAACCGCCGGTGACGATCAGTGCGACCCCTCCGCGGGCGCGCTCGGCGAAGTACTCCGCCAGCCGGGGGACGTCCTTGGCGCGGTCCTCGAGTCCGGTGTGGATGGAACCCATGATCACCCGGTTCTTCAGCGTCGTGAAGCCGAGGTCGAGGGGGGCGAGCAGCTGGGGGAACTGTGTCATTGGCGGCGTGTCCTTATCGTGAGAGCGCGTCGAGTACTTCTTGACACCAGTCGGCGAACCCCTCCTCGACGCGGATTCCGCCGCGCAGGACGAGGTACTGGTGCAGGGCCGCGCCGGAGAGCTGGTCCGGTGCGGGAAAGTCGCGTTTTTCGATCATGCGGTAGACCTCGAGCCGGGCGGCGTGGCCGTCGCGGTGGCGGGCGACCTCGGCCGTGAGTGCGGCGACGTCCCCGTGTCGAGCGGCGCGGATCTTCACTGCCAGCTCGTTGCGCAGGTGGTTGGGCTCGGTGGGTTCGGCGATCCAGCGCGCGAGTTCCGCACGTCCGGACGCACTGACCCGGTACACCTTCTTGTCGGGGCGGCCGTCCTGCGCCACCACCTCGGCGTCGACCCAGCCGGCCTCGTCCATGCGTTTGAGGACGCGGTAGATCTGCTGGTGGGTGGCGCTCTGGAAGAAGCCGATGGACTTGTCGAATCGGCGCGCCAATTCGTACCCCGAGCCGGAGTGCTCGGTCAGGGAGACGAGGAGCGCATGTTCGAGTGCCACGCACCGAAGTATGTATGCAACGAGGTGCCTATGCAACTGAGTGCACACTAAGTTGGTCCGCCCGAGCGGGACTCTCATGACGTCAGACCGCACGAACTCCCCACTTGCTCGCATAGGCTCGCGGGCATGAGCACCGACGTTCGTCCTCCGGCCGGGATCGGCGAGGCCGCGACGCGCAGACAGGTTGTCGCGTGGGGTTTGTGGGACTGGGGTTCGGCGGCCTTCAACGCCGTGATCCTCACGTTCGTCTTCTCCGTCTACCTGACGGACGCCGTGGGGGAGGACCTGCCGGGATCGGTCTCCGCGAGCACCTGGCTGGGGTGGTCGCTCGGCATCGCCGGTTTCCTCATCGCCGTGCTCGCCCCCGTCACCGGTCAGCGATTCGACGCCGCGGGACGACGCAAATGGGCGCTCGGCGTGCTCACCTTCGCGACGGTCGGGTGCATGGCGGCGATGTTCCTCGTCCGCGACTCCTATCAGTACCTGTGGCTCGGGCTGGTGCTACTGGCCGCGGGTTCGGTGATCTTCGAACTGGCCGGCGTCCCGTACAACGCGATGCTCAGGCAGGTGTCCACGCCGTCGAACATCGGCCGGGTGTCCGGGTTCGGCTGGGCGATGGGCTATTTCGGTGGGATCGTGCTCCTGCTGCTGTGCTACTTCGGTTTCATCGCCGGTGACGGCGACACTCGGGGATTCCTCGGGCTCACCACCGACGGCGGCCTGAACATCCGGATGGTCGCGCTGCTGGCCGCCGTCTGGTTCGCGGTCTTCGCGATCCCCGTGCTGGTGAAGGTCCCCGAGCTGACCCGCCCGCACGCGGATCCGGGTGCGGACAAGGCCGGCTTCGTCGAGTCGTACCGGGTGCTGTGGCGGGATCTGCGCGACCTCTGGTCCGCCGACCGGCGCACCGTCTACTTCCTGGTGGCGAGCGCGCTGTTCCGGGACGGACTGGCCGGTGTCTTCACGTTCGGCGCCGTCCTCGCCGTCAACGTCTACGGCATCAGCGCCGGTGACGTGCTGCTGTTCGGTGTCGCCGCCAACGTCGTCTCCGCACTCGGCGCGCTCACCGCAGGACGGTTCGACGACCGGATCGGCCCGAAGACCGTCATCATGACGTCCCTGATCGCGATGATCGTCGTCGGCATCGTTTTGATGGGGGTGTCCGGGCCTGCCATGTTCTGGATCTTCGGACTGCTGCTGTGCCTGTTCGTCGGGCCTGCGCAGTCGTCCGCGCGCACGTTCCTGGCCCGGATCACACCGCCCGGACGGGAGGGGCAGATGTTCGGCCTGTATGCGACCACCGGTCGCGCGGTGTCGTTTCTCTCGCCCACCCTGTTCGGGTTGTTCGCGTGGTGGTTCGCGGCGGATCGGGCGGGGATCCTCGGCCTGGTGATCGTGCTCGCGATCGGGCTGGCCGCGCTGACGGTGGTGAAGGCGCCCGAACGCGACTAGCGCCTCGCGCGACTGTCGTCGATCCGGAGTTTCTCCGGGAACAGCCGCCGCTGCGTCAACCAGCCCGCAGCCGCGACGGCGATCCAGACCAGCGTCGCGAAGAACTGCTGCACCCCCTCGTTCGGCTGGTCGAGGAAACTCAGCGAGCCGATGGCCATGCCGAGGCCGGTCAGCACCATGCTGGCGCCGCCGAGCGCGGTGAGCCACAGCAGAGCCCGTGCCCGGTACCGGTCGGCGACGAACCCGCAGGCGACGGCGAGCGCGACGATCACGATTCCGCTGAGGATCCAATTGACGTCCTCGGGTTGCAGCACCCGGCTGAGCTTCGCGCCGACCACGGCGCCCGCGATGATCCCGATGAAGAATGCGGCGAATTTGAAGATCAGGGTGGTGGCCACCCACACCACGACCGCACCGATCGCCGCGAACAGGAACGTCGTCCCGAGCGACAGCGACAGCAGGTCGGCGATCAGCCAGCCGAGGCCGAAACCCGACGCGAGAACGGCGATGTGGAGTGAGCCGACACCGGCGAAGCACAGAACGGCGCCGACCAGAAGGATTGCGATGCCACTCATGGTGCCCTCCCAGGGTGCACGAGACGAGTAGTGCCATCAAACCAGAACGCACGCCCCGCCGCGGGGAACAACGGATTTCAGTTCGGTGTGGTTCCGGTGCGCGTGCGGATCGCGTCTGCGAGAGCGTCGGGGCGCTGCTCGGGGATCCAGTGGGTGACGCCGTCGAGCACGACGAATTCGTACGGCGCATCGACGAACTCGCCGCACCGCTCGGCTCCCGCACGGCCCAGCGCCATATCCTCGGTGCTCCAAACGTAGGTTGTCGGGACTGTGACGGCCGGGGTGTTCTCGAAGTCCTTGGTCATCGCGCGGTACCAGTTCAGCGCGGCGGTCAGCGCTCCCGGTTCACCGAGCAGCGCGACGTGCTTGTCGACGAGTGCCGGCGCGACGACGTCACCGAACATCGCGCGCAGCGCCTGCGCGTCGTCGCGGAGCAGGACCCGTTCGGCCTTGCCCTCCGTTCTCAGAAGACGGATGTAGGAGGAGCGTTCCTTCTGATCGGCGTCTTCGCGCAACGCCCAGCCGAACGCGGCGGGATGGGGCACCGAGACGGCGGTGAGCGAGGTGATCCGGTCCCGGTGCCGCGCCGCGACGACCCACGCCACGGCGGCGCCCCAGTCGTGGCCGACGAGATGCGCCCTCTCGAGGCCGAGTGCGTCGAGCAGTCCGACGACGTCCGCGACAAGGTGGTCGATCTCGTAGGAGTCGACGCCGTCGGGTCGCGCACCGGGCGAGTACCCACGCTGGTTCGGCGCGTACGTCCGCAGACCGGACTCGTTCAGCAGCGCGCTGACTGGTGCCCAGGACGCGGCGCTCTCCGGAAACCCGTGCAGCAGAACGACGGGGGCCCCGTCCGCCGGGCCGCTGATCGTGACGTCGAAGGTCAGGTCGCCGAGAGTGACGTGCGCGTGTTCCGAGGTTGACAGCATGCCCCCACCGTACGGCGAGAGCGCGGCTACGTTCCGGGATTCCACCCGCTCATGCCGAGCATGATCAGGCGCAGTTGCCGTTCGGCGCGCGCGACGACCTCGGCCTCGCTTCGGCTCCCGGGGCGATCGGCCTCGAGCAGATCGACGACGACCGCGAACATGGTGGACACGATCAGGTCGGCCGCCATCTCCAGGTCGTCGTGGTCCCAGGACTGCAGGCCGTCGATGCGGGACAGATCGACCGTGAGTTCGCTGACGAACAGTTTCATCTCGGTCGCGATCGCACGGCGAATTTCCGGCACCCCGCCGTAGCGTTCGCGACTGAGGAACCGGAACTGCGCCTCGTGGGTGCGGACCTGCCGCACCAGGATGTCGAGGGACGCGCCTGCGCTTTTCGTGCTCGGGGTGCGGCGGGCGTCGCGCAGCATCTGCCGCAGAATCCGCATGCCCTCCTCGACGAGCACCACGCCGAGTTCCTCGATGGACGCGAAATGGCGGTAGAACGCGGTGGGCACGATTCCCGCGGTGCGGGCGATCTCGCGCAGGCTCACACCGGCGAAACTGCGGTCCGCCATCAGTTCGAGCGTGCCGTCGAGGAGGGCCTTCCTCGTGCGCTCCTTGCGCGCTGCCCTGCTCTCGGGTTCGGCGCCGGTCGACTGACTCACGGCAGTGAGTGTATTCGCGGGGGAGAGCACCGCCACCACCTCCGGGTGTTCGCGTTCGTCGTCCGGCATGCGTATCCGATCCCCGCCCCGAGTGTGCGTGCGGTCACATTGTGATTGACAAGTTCCTGTCTCCCTCTGTCACACTATTGTCAGTGTACAACCGTGCACTCAAATGGAGGAGGCCGACGTGTCAGTTGCCCACACCAGTCGTCCGGCGGAGGGACGCAGGTTCTCGCTGCTGTCGTTGTTCGAGGCGATGGCCACTCCGCACCAGCTCGACCGCTACCTCGAACTCGTCACGCCGATGGTCACCGTGCGCGACCTCCGCGCCGAAGTCGTCGCGGTCCGGCGCTCCACCGCCGACACCGTCACCCTCACGCTGCGCCCCACTCGCCAGTGGCGTGGATTCCGGGCGGGGCAGTTCGTGCAGGTGGGGGTCGTGATCGACGGGGTCCGGCACACCCGCTGCTATTCGCCCGCCAATGCACAGTCGTCCACCGACGGACACGTCGAGTTGACGATCAAGGCGCATCCCGACGGGCTCGTCTCGCAATATCTGCATGCGCAGGCGCGCCCCGGACTCGTGCTCGACCTGTCTCAGGCCGCGGGCGAATTCACCCTTCCGTCTCCGCGCCCACGCCGGCTCCTGCTGGTGAGCGGAGGCAGCGGAATCACCCCGGTTCTGTCGATGCTGCGCACCCTCGTCGACGAGGAGCACGTCGGAAGCGTCACTTTTCTGCACTACGCGTACACCGAAAACGACGTCGCGTACCTCGACGAGTTGCGCGCACTCGCGGACGCCAATGCCAACGTCTCCCTCGTGCTCGCGTACACCGGCCAGGAGGCCGGCGGGCACCTGCACGGGTTCTTCGGGCAGGAGCACCTCGACGCGGTCGCGCCCTGGTACGCCGACGCCGAGACGTTCCTGTGCGGTCCTCCCGGACTGATGCGCGGCGTCCGGGAGGTGTACCGCGAACTCGGCATCGAGGACCGTCTGCACACCGAGGAGTTCGCTCCCGCCGCAGCCCCGGCGGAGGGGGAGACCGGTGGCGCGGTGTCCTTCACCGCCAGCGGCGTCACCGCGGACAACTCCGGTGCGACGCTGCTCGAACAGGCGGAAGCGGCCGGGCTCCATCCGGAGTACGGCTGCCGGATGGGCATCTGCTTCTCCTGCACCACGGTGAAGACATCGGGGTGCACCAGGAACGTCCGCACCGGCGACACCGACACCGACCCGGACAAGGCGATTCAGCTGTGCGTCTCGGTCCCGGTGGGAGACGTCGCCCTCGACATCTGACTTTCACCCGACATCAACGTTTGGAGACCGACATGTTTGGACTCTCACTCTCGTTCCTCCCGTTCGTCGGCGGCGCCGACGGCCCCCGCAACGCCGCCCCGGTGGTGCTCAGTCACGACCAGGTCGAAGAGATCGGCAGGGAACTGGACGACCTCCGCGACCGGACGGTCGCGGACCTCGGCGCCGAGGACCGCGAGTACATCTACAAGATCATCAAGGCGCAGAGGGGATTCGAGGTCGCAGGCCGCGGTCTGATGTACCTCGGCTTCTTCCCGCCGGCCTGGATCGCCGGCGTCGGCGCCCTCGGCGTGTCGAAGATTCTCGACAACATGGAGATCGGCCACAACGTCATGCACGGTCAGTACGACTGGATGCGTGAACCCGGCCTGAACTCCCGCGTGTTCGAATGGGACACCGTCTGCCCGGCCGACCAGTGGAAGCACTCCCACAACTACATGCACCACACGTACACCAACATCCTGGGCCGGGACCGGGACATCGGCTACGGCATCCTGCGGATCGACGAGGCGAAGAAGTGGAACCCCTACTACCTGGGGAACCCGGTCTATGCGTTCTTCCTGATGATGCTGTTCGAGTGGGGCGTCATGATGCACGACCTGGAAGCCGAGAACGTGATCCAGGGCAAGCGGAAGTGGCACGACGTCAAACCGCTGCTGAAGGGCTGGTGGCGCAAGGCGGGCAGGCAGGTGCTCAAGGACTACGTCATCTTCCCGGCGCTCACCGGGCCGCTGTTCGTCCCGACCCTGCTCGGCAACGTGACCGCCAACCTGATCCGCAACGTGTGGGCGTACTCCATCATCTTCTGCGGTCATTTCCCCACCGGCGTGCAGAGTTTCACCGAGGACGAGACCGCGGAGGAAACCCGCGGCGAATGGTACGTCCGGCAGATGCTCGGCAGCGCGAACATCGAGGGAAGCCCGCTGTTCCACATCATGTCCGGCAACCTGTCCCACCAGATCGAACACCATCTGTTCCCGGACCTGCCCGCTCACCGCTACCCGGAGATGGCCCCCGTCGTGAAGGCGCTGTGCGAGAAGCACGGACTGCCCTACAACACCGGCGGCTTCTTCAAGCAGATCGGCTCCGTGTGGGCGAAGATCTTCAAGTTCGCCCTGCCGCCCGGTCTCGTCTCGTCCGACACCCCTCCCGGTGTTATCGTCGAGCGGCAGAAGACTGCAGCCTGAGAGGCGAAAACATGGTGGGGAAGTTCGAGCGGCGCAAGGACACCGTGCAGGAGTTGACGGAGTCGGCAGCCACACACGTGGGCCAGATCGCGACGATCATCGCGGGCGCCGTCCGGGACGTCACCCGGGAGATCGGCGACTGGGTGTCCGACGGCATCGAGATGCGTGAGGCCGCGAAGAAGGCCCGCGAAGACGAGGGCGAGGACGAGACGGTCGACTGACGATCGTTGTCCGGGGGTGGGGCGCGGCCGGCAACGGGCGCGCCCCACCTTTTCGCTTCTGCTAGATGACGCCCAGCGAGATCATGGCGTCGGCGACCTTCACGAAACCGGCGATGTTCGCGCCGTGCACGTAATCGCCCGGCATGCCGTACTCGGCGGCGGTGGCGACGGTGCGTTCGTGGATGCCGCGCATGATCCCGGCCAACCGTTCGTCGGTGTATTCGAAGCCCCACGAGTCGCGGGATGCGTTCTGCTGCATCTCGAGTGCCGACGTCGCGACCCCGCCCGCGTTGGCCGCCTTGCCCGGTGCGAATGCCACGGCGGCATCGCGGAACACCTGGACGCCCTGCGGGGTGGTCGGCATGTTCGCGCCCTCCGCCACCGCCTGCACACCATTCGTGACCAGGGTCTTGGCTGCTGCTTCGTCGAGTTCGTTCTGTGTGGCGCAGGGGAGCGCGACGTCGCACGGCACATCCCAGATGGAACCGTTCGGCACGAACCGGGCGTGCGGCACGGTGTCCGCGTACTCGCTGATCCGTCCCCGCCGCACTTCCTTGATCTCCTTCAGCAGTGCGAGGTCGATGCCCTTCTCGTCGACGACGTAGCCCGCGGAATCGGAGGCCGCGATCGCGATTCCGCCGAGTTGGTGCACCTTCTCGATTGCGTAGATCGCGACGTTCCCCGAGCCGGAGACGACGACGGTCTTGCCGTCCAGTGAGCTGTTCGCGGTCTTCAGCATCTCGGCGACGAAGTAGGCGACCCCGTACCCCGTGGCCTCGCGACGCACCTGCGAGCCGCCCCAGGTCAGTCCCTTGCCGGTGAGAACGCCCGACTCGTACGAGTTGGTGAGGCGCTTGTACTGACCGAACAGGTAGCCGATCTCGCGACCGCCGACACCGATGTCACCTGCGGGGACGTCGGTGTATTCACCGATGTGGCGATGCAGTTCGGTCATGAACGACTGGCAGAACCGCATGATCTCGGCCTCGGTACGACCCTTGGGGTCGAAGTCGGAGCCGCCCTTGCCGCCGCCGATCGGAAGTCCGGTGAGGGCGTTCTTGAAGATCTGCTCGAACCCGAGGAATTTCACGATTCCCAGGTTCACGCTGGGGTGAAACCGCAGGCCACCCTTGTAGGGGCCGAGCACGCTGTTGTACTGCACGCGGAAACCACGGTTGACGTGCACGTTGCCGGAATCGTCGACCCACGGCACCCGGAAGATGATCTGACGTTCGGGCTCGCACAGTCGCTCGATCAGTCCGGAATCGGCGTAGTGGGGACGGTGCTCGAGCACGACCTGGAGCGATTCGAAGACCTCCGCGGCGGCCTGGTGGAACTCGGGTTCTCCGGCGTTCCGCAGGCGAACCTGCTCGTAGATCTCTGCTACCCGGTCGCGCGTTGACACAGACCACCCCTGCCTTACATGTGAGGACTTCTTTACCTGACGTTTACATCGAAAACTATAGACCGGTGTCAGGACGTCCTGTATTGGGCCGTGCCGGGAGGTCAGGGTTCCCGTCGAGGTGTGCGGGAATGCATTGCGACAGCAGTGTTCTCGACTGCCTCGCCGCAGTGCGCGCAGCGGTGTTCCAGTTCCAGCGAGTGCCCGCACTCGTGCACGAGCACCGACGGAGCCTCGTCGACGGCCCATTTGCTGCCCCATTGAAACAGGGAGAGCAGCAGCGGCCGCAGGTCCTCGCCCGCGGGGGTGAGGTGGTACTCGAAGCGGGGCGGGTGCTCGGAGTACTGCCTGCGTTCGATGACGCCGACCTCCTCGAGTTTGCGCAGTCGCGCGGTGAGGATGTCACGCGAGACGCCGATGTAGCCCGCGATCCGGTCGAAGCGGTGCACCCCGTAGGACAGTTCGCGGATCACGAGCATCGACCAGCGGTCGCCGATCAACTCCATGGTGGCGGCGATGGCGCACGGTCTCGGCGCCAGGGGCATGCGGTCCATGACGATCTCGGGTGTTGCTGGCTGGGTGTCGCCGTTGCTCATGCTCTCCATCATAGAGGGTTGTGTTTTCCAACTGATAGGGGTTACTGTCGTCGACATAGTTAGTTGGAAAAGCAGACTTACTCACCTCGAAGGGGTCGTCATGACCACGATTCAAGATCGAACGGTGCTGGTCACCGGGGCCAATCGGGGGCTCGGGCGGGCCTTCGTCACCGAGGCGCTCGCCCGAGGAGCGCGCACGGTCTACGCGTCGGCGCGCGACACGTCCACGATCGAGGGGCACCCGCGGGTCGTGCCCGTCCAGCTGGATGTCACGAACCCCGACTCGGTCTACGCCGCAGCGGAGCTCGTCGGCGATCTCGGCGTGCTGATCAACAACGCCGGAATTCTCGTCGGCGAATCGCCGCTCACGGGCGATCTGGACGGGATGCGCCGCGAACTCGAAACCAACCTCTACGGGCCGCTCAACGTGACGCGCGCGCTCGCGCCGATCATCGCCGCCAACGGCGGTGGCGCGATCCTCAACGTGCACTCCGTGCTGTCGTGGCTGGCGATCGGCGGTTCCTACAGCGTCTCGAAAGCCGCCCTGTGGAGTGCCACCAACGCGATGCGCGCCGAACTCGCGGCGCAGAACATTCAGGTGGTCGGGCTGCATCTCGGCTACATGGACACCGACATGACCAGCGGTCTCGACGTGGAGAAGATCTCCGCGGCCGACGTCGCGCGACTGGCCTTCGATGGCATCGAGTCCGGCGCCCACGAGGTGCTCGCCGACGACACCACCCGCACCGTCAAGGCGGCGCTGTCCGGCGACCTCGACGTCCTCTATCCGCAGTCGGTGCAGCGGGGAGCCGCATAGTGAGCGCGTTCGGAAACGGTGAAACGTCGACGGTCGAGAGCCTGCCGGACACCGGCGAGTGGGGCGAGATGCGATCGAGGATCGTCGAATGGCACGACCCCGCAGGGCCGGCGCGCAAGGCCCGGGAACTCGACGGCCTCACCTATCTGCGGGCAATCCTCGACGGCAGCATTCCGGCGCCGCCCATCGCCAGCCTGATGAACCTGCGGTTCCTCGAGGCCGAATCCGGGAGAGTGGTCTTCGCGCTCGATCCCGACGAGTCGCAGTACAACCCGATCGGCGCCATCCACGGCGGCGCCGTGTGCACGCTGCTCGATTCGGTCGCCGGCTGCGCTGTGCACACCACGTTGCCCGCGGGGTGGGGGTACACCTCGGTCGAGATCAAGGTCAACTACATCCGCGGGGCGACCCACGACTCCGGGGCGCTCAGCGCCACCGGTGTCGTGAAGAAGGCGGGCCGCCGCATCGCCTTCGCGGAGGGGGAGGTCACCGACTCGCAGGGCCGCCTCGTGGCCACCGCCACCAGCACGCTGCTGGTGTTCGAGGTTCCACCGCAGAGCTGACGCCGGACGGTCGGGAAACCCGCCACTCGCGGAGGAAAGTGGCGGGTCCCGATGCACCGTTGCCCCGTCGGGTTGGGGCGATGCGTGAACGAGACTAATCAGTCGGTTTGCTACGCGCGAGTACGCGAGCACCGCCGCCGGTCGAAGCAGCCCTACGGCATACCGAAGTTTGATGTACTGAATCGTCCTCATCAGCGTCATTCCCGGAGCGGTCAAGGAAGGCACATTCATGGGCACGGTCACCACGCAGGATGGCACGGAGATCTTCTACAAGGACTGGGGAACCGGTCAGCCCATCGTGTTCAGTCACGGCTGGCCGCTGTCGGCCGACGACTGGGACGCCCAGATGCTGTTCTTTCTCCAGCACGGGTATCGAGTCATCGCCCACGACCGGCGCGGGCACGGACGCTCCACGCAGACCGGCGACGGCCACGACATGGACCACTACGCCGATGACCTCGCGGAGTTGACCGCACACCTCGACCTCCACGACGCCATCCACGTCGGCCACTCGACCGGCGGCGGCGAGGTCGCGCACTACCTCGCGCGACACGGCGAGAGCCGGGTGTCGAAGGCTGCACTGATCAGCGCGGTGCCGCCGCTGATGGTGAAGACGGACGCGAACCCGGGCGGCCTGCCCAAGGCCGTGTTCGACGATCTGCAGGCGCAACTCGCGGCCAACCGGTCCGTCTTCTACCGCGACCTGCCGTCGGGGCCGTTCTACGGATTCAACCGGCCGGGAGTCGAGGCCTCGGAGGCGATCATCGAGAACTGGTGGCGGCAGGGGATGATGGGCGGGGCCAAGGCCCACTACGACGGCATCGTCGCCTTCTCGCAGACCGATTTCACCGAAGACCTGAAGAAGATCACGGTGCCGGTGCTCGTGATGCACAGCGAGGACGACCAGATCGTTCCCTACGCCGACGCCGGACCCCTGTCCGCGAAGCTTCTCGCCAACGGGACGTTGAAGACGTACAAGGACTTCCCCCACGGCATGCCCACCACGCAGGCGGAGACGATCAACGCCGACCTGCTGGCGTTCCTGAAGGAGTGACCCGAGGCCCCGCTGCCGGCACCCCCGATTCCCTGACTGTGCAGGTGATCGGGGGTTTTCGCCGTCCCAGGACTGGGTCGAATGAGTGCCCCCGGCAGGATTCGAACCTGCGACCAAGAGATTAGAAGGCTCTTGCTCTATCCCCTGAGCTACGGAGGCGCGCAGCAAATATTACCTGCCGCCCCGAGTGCTCCGACCGGGGCTGGGGTGTGTGCGTCACGAGCCCAGGGCCGCCGCGGAGAGCAGGAGTCCCGCCAGAACGAGTTCGACGACGAAGTAGAACCACACGGGGTAGAAGCGGGTCGGCCGGTCGGTGAGGGCCGCCACGATCCGGCCGAACGCCATCCCCAGCAGGGCGACGGCCACCGTCACCGTGGCGACCGATCGGATGCCGTGGGCGTCGAAGGCCGCGAAGAAGAGCAGGCCTGCCACCGCGACCCCGAAACCGCCGTAGACCGCGCGCACCTCGGCGCGGGCCGTCGCCGAATCCGCGGTCAGACCGAACGGTGCGACGAGCCGGGCGGGCAGGGCGAGCCCGTAGACGCCCATGCCCGCGAAGAACAACGCCACCACGATGATCAGAAACTCCGCCATCTCCGCCTCTCGTTCCCACGGGACACGTCCGCGTCGACCGTAGCCGCAAACGGCGACCGACCCTCGCGTCTCCGACGGCCTGTCGTAGGTCCTACCCTTGATGTATGGCTACACCCCAGCTCGCGGCGTCCGACCCGGCCTCGAAACCTCCGAATCGTGCCGATTCGACCGCCCTGTTCGTCGTCGGCGGTCTCATCGCCGGACTGGTTGCGGCAATCGTCGTCGGACTTTCCGCTGCTCAGGCGCTCGTGCTGCTGGGAATTCCGGATCCCGGACCGATCACCACCTACGGATTGCCCGCCATGCGGGCCGTGTCGGAGATCGCTGCCGTCATCACCATCGGATCGTTGCTGCTCGCGGCGTTCTTCGTGCCGCCGCAGAAATCCGGTGTCCTCGACGTGGACGGCTACCGCGCCGTCCGCACCGCGTCGTACGCCGCGATCGTGTGGGCGGCGACCGCCCTCGTCCTCGTCCCGCTGACGCTGTCGGACACGTCCGGGCAACCCTTCGGGGAAGCGGTCAAACCGGCGAACATCTTCAATTCGATCGATCAGGTCGAACTCGCAGGCGCGTGGCGATGGACCGCGATCATCGCCATCGTCCTCGCGATTGCCTCCCGGCTCGTGCTGCGCTGGTGGTGGACGCCTCTCTTGCTGGTCGTCGGCGTCCTCGGACTGATGCCGCTCGCGTTGACCGGGCACTCGTCCTCGGGTGGCTCGCACGACATGGCCACGAACAGCCTGATTCTGCACCTGGTGGCGGCCTCGCTGTGGGCGGGCGGTCTGTTCGCGCTCCTCGCCCATGCGCGCAGGCGCGGCGCCTACACGGACGTCGCGGCGCGCAGGTTCTCCGCGGTCGCGACCGTCTGCTTCGTCGTCATGGCGGTCAGCGGTGTGGTGAACGCGCTCGTTCGCGTCCAGATAGGCGATCTCGTCGACACCACGTACGGACGCCTGATCGTCGCGAAGATCGTCGCCCTCGTCGTACTCGGCGTGTTCGGGTGGGCGCAGCGTCGACGGGCGCTGCCCGCACTGCGGAAGGACCCGACGAAACGCGGCAACCTGATCCGCTTCGCCGGTGCGGAGGTGATGGTCTTCGCCGCGACGATCGGTCTCGCCGTCGGACTCGGCCGCACGCCCCCGCCGGCCCCGACCGCAGCCCCCACCCTCACGGAGGTGGAACTCGGCTACAACCTGGCAGGGCCGCCGACGTTCGCCCGGTTGATGCTGGACTGGCGATTCGACCTCCTCTACGGCACCGCCGCGATCGTGCTGGCCGTGGTGTACGCGATCGGACTGCGCAAACTGCGGCGGCGCGGCGACAGCTGGCCCGTCGGCCGGACCGTCGCCTGGATGTGCGGGTGCGTGGTGCTGCTGATCGCGACGTCGTCGGGTGTCGGTCGCTATTCGCCTGCCGTGTTCAGCGTGCACATGGGCGCCCACATGGCGCTGTCCATGCTCGCGCCGGTGCTCCTTGTGCTCGGTGCCCCGATCACGCTCGCGCTCCGGGCCCTCGACCCCGCGGGCAAGAACGGTGTGCCGGGACTGCGCGAATGGATTCTGACCGCGCTGCACAGCCCGTTCTCCCGATTCATCACCCACCCCGTCGTCGCGGCGGTGCTGTTCGTGGGCGGTTTCTACGCCCTCTACCTCGGCGGGATCTTCGCGGCCGCCGTCGACTCCCACTCCGCGCACGTCCTGATGAACCTGCACTTCCTGCTGAGCGGCTACCTCTTCTACTGGGTCGCGATCGGCATCGACCCGTCGCCGCGCAGGCTGCAACCGGTGACGAAGCTCGCGATGGTGTTCGGCTCCCTGCCGTTCCACGCCTTCTTCGGCGTCGCGCTGATGAGCATGGGCGCCGTGATGGGCGAGTGGTACTACCGATCGCTCGGACTCGGCTGGAACGCCGACCTGGTGGGTGACCAGCAACTGGGCGGCAGCATCGCGTGGGCCACCGGTGAGATTCCACTGGTGCTGGTGATGATGGCGCTGCTCATCCAGTGGTCCCGCAGCGACAGTCGCACGGCGAAGCGGGTCGACCGGGCCGCGGACCGGGACGACGACGCGGATCTGGCGGCGCACAACGCGATGTTCGCAGAGCTGGCGCGACGGGACCGCGAAGCGGGACGCTGACCGCTAGCACGCCGCCCCGACACGTTCGGGGTTCCCGGGGCCGATTTCGCGGTTCCATCCACAACCGCCCCGTTTCTCCACAGATGTCTGCTGCAGGCCGAAAACGACGCCGCCGGACGGCACGCTGTGAGTGAAGGCACCTTGCCGCACTCACAGGGGGTAGACGTCATGTACGAAACGCACGGCACCGTCGTCGGAACGGTCATCACCAGCCCGGTCACCCGGTCGAATGCGGCCGGTGACGAGTTCCTCAGTTTCCGGATGGCGAGCACGGTCCGGCGCCGAGACCACGCGACGGGGGAGTGGCGTGACGGGAGCACGCTCTACCTCACGGTGACCTGCAGGCGCCGGCTGATGGCCGGCGTCGTCGCCTCGATCACGAAGGGCGACCCCGTCCTCGTGACGGGCGAGTTGCGCACAACCGAATACACCACCCGCGACGGCGTAGCCCGTTCCGACCTGGAGTTGAGTGCCACCGCGATCGGACCGGACCTGGCCCGGTGCACGGTCGTGCTCGAGCGCACGCCGAGAACGACCGACGGTGGTGCGGGGAACCCGGCGACCGAAGAGGTGGCCACCCGGTCCCTCGTCGCGTAGCGCACCTGCGGGTATCGGCGCCGACCTCTGCGTTCCCGGCGCCGGTGCCCGCAGCATCTTCCCGGGAAGCCCCCGATCACGTCCCCGACCCTCCGCGATGTGGGTTCGTCGCGCCTCACCATTAGGCTGGCCCCATGGCTGAGTTCATTTACACGATGAAGAAGGTGCGCAAGGCGCACGGTGACAAGGTCATCCTCGATGACGTCACGATGAGCTTCTACCCCGGCGCCAAGATCGGTGTGGTCGGCCCGAACGGCGCGGGTAAGTCCAGCATCCTCAAGATCATGGCGGGGCTGGATCAGCCGGGCAACGGTGAAGCGTTCATCGCTCCCGGTGCCACCGTCGGGATCCTCATGCAGGAACCGCACCTGGACGAGACGAAGACCGTTCGCGAGAACGTCGAAGAGGGCATGGGTGAAACCATGGTCCAGCTCAAGCGGTACAACGAGATCGCCGAGCTGATGGCAACCGACTACTCCGACGAGCTGATGGAGGAGATGGGCGAGCTCCAGGAGAAGCTCGACCATGCCGACGCGTGGGAGATCGATTCCCAGCTGGAGCAGGCGATGGACGCACTGCGTTGTCCGCCGCCGGAGGACATGGTCACTCACCTCTCCGGTGGTGAGAAGCGCCGCGTCGCCCTCTGCAAGCTGCTGCTCAGCAAGCCCGACCTGCTGCTGCTCGACGAGCCGACCAACCACCTCGACGCGGAGAGCGTCCTGTGGCTGGAGCAGCACCTCGCCGCCTACCCGGGTGCGATCCTGGCCGTCACCCACGACCGGTACTTCCTCGACCACGTCGCCCAGTGGATCTGTGAGGTCGACCGCGGCCGCCTGTACCCGTACGAAGGCAACTACTCCACCTACCTGGAGCAGAAGGCCGCCCGGCTCGAGGTCCAGGGCAAGAAGGACCAGAAGCTGCAGAAGCGCCTCAAGGAGGAGCTGGCCTGGGTCCGTTCGGGAGCGAAGGCCCGTCAGGCCAAGAACAAGGCCCGCCTCGACCGCTACGAGGAAATGGCCAACGAGGCCGAGAAGACCCGCAAGCTCGACTTCGACGAGATCCAGATTCCCGCGCCGCCGCGCCTCGGCGACGTGGTGGTGGAGGTGTCGAACCTCGACAAGGGCTTCGACGGCCGGGTCCTGATCAAGGACCTGTCGTTCACCCTGCCGCGTAACGGCATCGTCGGCGTGATCGGCCCCAACGGTGTCGGTAAGACCACGCTGTTCAAGACCGTCGTCGGGCTCGAGGAGCCGGACGCGGGCGAGGTGAAGATCGGTCAGACCGTCAAGCTCAGCTACGTCGACCAGAACCGCACCGGCATCGACCCCGACAAGACGGTGTGGGAGGTCGTGTCCGACGGTCTCGATCACATCGTGGTCGGCCAGACGGAGATGCCGTCGCGCGCCTACATCAGCTCGTTCGGGTTCAAGGGCCACGATCAGCAGAAGCCGGCGGGCGTGCTGTCCGGTGGTGAGCGCAACCGCCTGAACCTCGCGATGACGCTCAAGCAGGGCGGAAACCTGATCCTGCTCGACGAACCGACCAACGACCTCGACGTCGAAACCCTCGGTTCGCTGGAGAACGCGCTCGAACAGTTCCCCGGCTGCGCCGTCGTGATCTCCCACGACCGCTGGTTCCTCGACCGGACCTGCACGCACATCCTCGCTTGGGAGGGCGGCTTCGGCGACAACGAGGCTGCCTGGTACTGGTACGAGGGCAACTTCGAGGGCTACGAGGCCAACAAGGTCGAGCGGCTCGGACCGGATGCGGCACGTCCGCACCGCGTCACGCACCGCAAGCTCACGAGGGACTGACCTGGTGGGGCAGCAGGCCTTCACGTACGAGATCCAGGTCCGGTGGGGTGACTCCGACCGCCTGGGTCACGTCAACAACACCCGCTTCATGGAGTACATGCAGGAAGCGCGGATCGCATTCCTGACCGCCGAACTGCGCGCCGCCGGCGCGCAGCCCGGTGCGATGGTGGTGCGCAAGATGGACGTGGAATTCCTGCGTCCCGTCACCGACGCCTCCGGTCCGCTGACGATCGACGTGTCGGTGCTCCATGTCGGCAATTCGTCGTACACGATCCGGCACGTCGTCACGAACCGCGACGGCGTCCACTGCGCGACGGGCGACGCCCTGATGGTGGCGTTCGACGTGAAGACCGAACGGTCGCGTCCGCTGTCCGAGGCGGAACGCGACGGGCTCGAGAAGTACCTCGCGCCGGTGACCACCGGCTGACGGATCCGGCACGCGGGGTGCCCGAAGTTCACCCTCTGTCCCCATCGCCGCGGGCTAGTCTCGAGAGAGTTGCCCGCGGCGATCGGAACGAAGAGGAAGTGAGCCCCGATGACGGAATCGGCAGCACTGAAAGATGCGGAGTGGGCGCGGAATTTGCCCGAAGGTCTCCGGTCTCAGGTGCCGACTCTCGCAGCCGTGTACTTCCGGCACGTCGATCGCGGTGACAGCGAGAGCGCCGTCAACGGCGCTTCCGACGCCGTGCTCGGCGCGCATCTGACGCTGGCCCTGCATCGGCCCCCGGAGCGCGCGATCACCCGGGTCTACCGGCCGGGAGACGGGCGCGAACTCGGTGCGTCCCTGCAGATCGTCACGGACGACATGCCGCTGCTCGTCGAATCGATCACCGCACTGCTGAACCGGCTCGGCATCGGGATCAGCGAGTTCGTGCACCCGATCGTGTCGGTGCAGCGTGATCCGATCGGCGCATTGCGCGGAATCCTCATGGGAGACAAGGCCAAGGATGCCGACGAGGACGGTATGTCCGAGTCGTGGATCCACGTCCAACTCGATCCGCGTGCCGACTCCGCGGTGCTCGACACGCTCGAGAAGGAGGTCGGCACCGTCCTGGCCGACGTGCGCCAGGTGGTACGGGACACCGACATCATGCGCAAGCTCGAGCGGACGCTGGCCGACGAACTCGAGGCGTCAGCACCCTGTCCCGGTGTGTCGAAGAACGACCTGGAGGACTGCGCCGACCTGCTGCGGTGGATGTCGCAGGGCAACTACGCGGCGCTCGGGTACCGTCGTTTCGAACTGGGGGAGCCGGACGATTCCGGCGCCCGGAGCCTGCAGGTGGTGCCGGGCAGTGGTCTCGGACTGCTGCGCTCCGACACGGTCACCGAGGGCCCGCTGAGTCTGCCGCCGGCCGCCGAGATCCCCGACCGACCCCTGCTCGTGCTCACGCAGGGCTCGTTCCCCGCGACCGTGCACCGCTCGGTCTACCCGTTCTTCGTCGGTGTGAGCATCCTCGACGCGAACGGCAACATCACCGGTGAGCACCGCTTCCTCGGCGTCTTCACCGTCACGGCGCTGCACGAGAACGTCCTCGACATTCCGGTGATCGCTCGCCGGGTACGCAAGGTGATCGACCGGGCGGGGTTCCAGCTGAACTCGTATTCGGGGCAGGCGATGCTGGAGGTCATCCAGTCGTTCCCGCGCACCGAACTGTTCTCGAGTGACGCGGACACCCTGTTCGACACGGTGACGGCCGTGCACAGCATCGGGCTCAGGCGCCAGGTGCGCCTGTTCGTGCGCGAGGACTTTCTCGGACGGTTCGTCTCCTGCCTGATCTACCTGCCCCGGGATCGGTACACCACCCGGGTCCGGCTCGCCATGCAGGACATCCTGCTGCGGGAATTCGGCGGCGGCACTTTGGAATACACCGCACGCGTCACGGAGTCCGACCTGGCGTTGCTGCACGTGACGATCCGCAAGAACATCGAACACAGGGGGTCGCTGCTCGACCTGTCGGACGCCGACCGCGAACGGGTCCAGGCGATGCTGGCCGAGGCGAGCCGCAGCTGGGACGATCACCTCGGGGACCTGTTGCCGGTCACCGCCGGTGTGGATCCCATTCTGGCGCAGCGTTATGCCGACGTGCTGCCCGAGGGGTACAAGGAGGATTTCGACGCCACCCGGGCGTTGTCGGATCTCGCGAGGCTGGAGGCGCTCGAAGGCGGCTCCATCGACCTGCTGCTGTACCGCGACCGTGGGGCGGAGGTCGGGCACTGGCGGTTCACCCTGTATGTGGGCGGCGACGGTATTTCGCTGAGCCAGGTGCTTCCGGTGCTGCAGAGCCTGGGCGTGGAGGTCCTTGACGAACGCCCCTACCAGATTCCGCGGCCCGACGGGTTGACGTGCTGGATCTACGATTTCGGGTTGTCGGTGCCCGCTGAGTTGCTCCGCTCCTCGGTGGAGGACGACCTCGATGCCGAACTCGCCGCCGAGGAGGCGTCCGCGGCCGAACCGAAGCTTCAGGAACGGTTCACGGAGGCGTTCACCGCGGTCTGGTTCGGGCGGGCGGAGGCCGACCGCTTCAACGAGCTGATCCTGCGGGCGGGAGTGTCGTGGCGGCAGGCCGTGATCCTGCGTGCGTACGCAAAGTATTTGCGCCAGGCGGGTTTTCCGTACAGTCAGTTCCACATCGAGGGGGTTGCGCTGGCCAATCCCCGGTCGGCGTACACGCTCGTCGAACTGTTCGAGGCGATGTTCGACCCGGAGGCGCCCTCACCCGACCTGGTGGCCGAACTCGACACCCGTCTGCGGGAGTACATCGACTCCGTGGTCAGCCTCGACGCCGACCGCATCCTGCGCGGTCTGTTCGGGCTGATCAAGTCGACGCTGCGCACCAACTACTTCGTAGTAGGCGAGACCGGGGAGCCGCCGGCTCATCTGTCGATCAAGCTCGATCCGACCTCGATCCAGGAACTGCCGAAGCCCCGGCCGAAGTACGAGATCTTCGTGTACTCACCCGACGTCGAAGGTGTGCACCTGCGGTTCGGGTCCGTCGCCCGCGGCGGGTTGCGCTGGTCCGACCGGCGTGAGGACTTCCGCACCGAGATTCTGGGGTTGGCGAAGGCGCAGGCCGTGAAGAACGCGGTGATCGTCCCGGTCGGGGCGAAGGGCGGGTTCGTCGTCAAGAATCCGCCGACACCGTCGGGGGACGCGGCGGCCGACCGCGCGGCGGCGCTCGAGGCGGGCCAGGACTGCTACCGCACGTTCATCTGCGGTCTCCTGGACCTCACCGACAACGTCGATCACGTGTCGGGGGAGATCGTGCCTCCTGCCCGGGTGGTGCGGCGGGACGGTGACGACCGGTATCTCGTCGTGGCCGCGGACAAGGGCACCGCGAAGTTCTCCGACCTCGCCAATTCGGTTGCGGAGCAGTACAACTTCTGGCTCGGCGACGCGTTCGCGTCCGGTGGGTCGGCCGGGTACGACCACAAGGGGATGGGCATCACCGCCCGCGGCGCCTGGGAGAGCGTGAAACGCCACTTCCGGGAGATGGGGGTCGACACCCAGGCCGAGGACTTCACCACGGTCGGTGTCGGCGACATGAGCGGCGACGTGTTCGGGAACGGCATGCTGCTGAGCAGGCACATCCGGCTGGTGGCGGCATTCGACCACCGGCACATCTTCCTCGACCCCGATCCCGACGCCGCCACGTCGTTCGAGGAGCGATCCCGGATGTTCGCGCTGCCCCGGTCGTCGTGGGCCGACTACGACACCGGCCTCATCAGTGCGGGCGGCGGAGTGTGGGACCGGACCCGCAAGTCGGTCCCGATCAGCGCGGCCGCGCGTGCCGCCCTCGGACTCGACGACACCGTCACCGAACTGTCCCCACCGGAACTGGTCCGGGCGATCCTGTGTGCCCCGGTGGATCTGCTGTGGAACGGCGGCATCGGCACGTATGTCAAGGCGTCCACCGAGACCAACGCGATGGTGGGCGACAAGAGCAACGACTCCGTGCGCGTCGACGGCAACGAGGTGCGGGCCAGGGTGGTCGGCGAGGGCGGCAACCTGGGGGTGACGGCACTCGGCCGCATCGAGTACAGCCAGAACGGTGGCCGGATCAACACCGACGCCATCGACAACTCGGCGGGCGTCGACTGCTCCGATCACGAGGTGAACATCAAGATCCTGCTGGACTCGCTGGTGAGCGGCGGCGGGTTGCCTCGGGAGGACCGCAATCCGCTGCTGGCGTCGATGACCGACGAGGTGGCCCACCTCGTTCTCGCGAACAACATCGCCCAGAACAACCTCCTCGGTGTCTCCCGGACCAGCGCGGTCCCCATGCTGAGCGTGCACCGCCGTCAGATCGAGCACCTGGCGTCCCGCCGCGGTCTCGACCGCAAACTCGAGGCCCTGCCCACCGAGGAGGAGATCGCCCGTCGCAGGCAGGCCGGGCAGGGGCTGACGTCCCCGGAACTCGCGACTCTCACCGCCCACGTGAAGCTTGCGCTGAAGGACGACCTCCTCGCGACGGACCTGCCGGACAGCGAGACGTTCGCGCCGCGGCTGCCGCGGTACTTCCCGACGGTGCTGCGGAAGCAGTTCCGCACGGCGATCAAGGCGCATCCCCTGCGCAGGCAGATCGTGGCGACGATGCTCGCGAACGAGACGATCGACAACGGCGGAATCACCTTCGCGTACCGGTTGGCGGACGAGGCGGGTGCGAGCAGCACCGACGCCATCCGCGCGTATGCGGCGGTGACCGAGATCTTCGCCCTGCCCGACCTGTGGTCGCGGATCCGGTCGGCGAACATCGCCGCGGACATCGAGGACGACCTGATTCTCGAGTCGGGCCGGCTTCTGGACCGGGCGTCGCGCTGGTTGCTGACCAATCGGCCCCAGCCCCTCGCGGTGGGTGCCGAGATCGCCCGCTACTCCGCCGACTTCCGGGCCCTCTCGCCGAAGGTGCCGCAACTCGTGCGGGGGCATCAGCTCACCGACGTGGAGACGCGGGTGCGGCCGCTCGTCGTCCGCGGAGCGCCCGAAGACCTGGCCTTCGAGGTGTTCCGGCTCCTCGACAAGTTCTGCCTGCTCGACATCATCGACATCGCCGACATCGCCGAGCGCGACATCGACGAGGTCGCCGAGCTGTACTACGAGCTCGACGCACACCTCGGCATCGACTGGCTGCTCAGCGCGGTGTCCACCCTCGCGCGTGGCGACCGGTGGCATTCGCTGGCCCGTCTCGCGTTGCGCGACGACCTCTACAGTTCGCTGCGCCAGCTCACGATGGAAGTGCTGCTCGGTGGCGAACCTCACGAGACGCCGCAGGAGAAGATCGACGACTGGGAGTCGACGAACGCGTCCCGGCTGGCCAGGGCGAGGTCCGCTCTCACCGAGATTTTCGAGTCTGGGACCCTTGACCTCGCGACGCTCTCGGTGGCGGCGCGTCAGGTACGCAGCATGGTGCGCGGTATGGGCACCCGATCGGAGGTATGACGTTGAGCGAGGGCTTTCACGCGGAGGTCGAAGTTCGATGGTCGGACATGGACGTCTTCCAGCACATCAACCACGCTCGGATGGTGACGCTGCTGGAGGAGGCGCGGATTCCCTGGCTGTTCGAGGACGACCGGCCCACGGTCACATTGCGTGACGGCGCGGTCATCGCCGACCTGCACGTGCGCTACCGCGGGCAGCTCCGGCACAGCGATTCACCGCTCGACGTCCTGATGTGGGTCGAGAAGGTTCGCGCCGTCGATTTCACGATCAACTACGAGGTCCGCCCGAAGGGTGTCGACGTGTCGGTCGCGCCGTCCATCATCGCGTCGACGCAGATCGCGGCGTTCGACATCGACACCCAGCGGCTCCGCAGGATCACCGACGTCGAGCGCGGTTACCTGGAGAGCTGGCAGCGTGCATGAGCGCGTCCTGTCGATCCCGGACGCGACGGAGCGCGGCGATCTCGCCACCTTCCTGACCCGGGTGGTCCGGTTGGAGGAGGCGACGGTGGTCCGCCTCCGTCAACGCGGACCCGGCCGCCTGACGGTTTGGGCGGCAACCGGTTTCGACGCGCTCGCGGTGCGCACGATCGCGGGGACGATCACCCCGGACGACACGTCGGCTGCCGGCGACCAACTGCTCGCCGCGCTCGAAGCGGCGACCGCCGCCGACATCGATCCGGGGTTCTCGATGGATTCGGCGTGGCGGGGCGCCCTGCCTCCGACGGAGGGGTTCGTCCACGTCGACGACGTCCCGGCGCGCGTCTTGGTCGATCTCGCACAGCGCGGTGCGGCGCTGGCGCAGGAGCACGGCAGCAGCCACGGTCCGCCCGCGTCACTGCTCGACCAGGAGGTGCTGCGGGTGGAGGGCGCGGAGCAGTCCGTCGGCATCCCGATGCGGGTGGTGTTCGCGCTCACCGCGATGGGGTTCGTCCCGCACGCCGGCTCGGATCGGTTGACCGCCGACATCGACCTCGAACGCATCGACGCCTCGGAACTGGTCCGGGTGCGCGCCACCGCGTCGTGGCTGCGGGTGGACGCCCGGTTCGGGTCGATCTACCGGCACCGTGGTGGGGGGATTCCGCTGTCGGTGGCGCGGTAGCCCCGCGCCGCAACCGGGGGAGCGTGGCTCAGATGAGCCACGCAGCCGCGTTCGGCGGAAGCTGTCCCTCGACGAGCGGCGCGCTGCTGAGCAGCACCTCACCGGGCGGCAGCGAGATCGGCGCCTCGGTGGCGTTCAGGGCGCAGATCAGACCACCGCGCCTGCGGAAGGCGAAGCAGCCCTCGGGACTGCCGTACCAGTCGACTCCGGGACCGGAGAACTCCGGACGGAACGAACGCAGTTCGAGTGCCGCCCGGTACAGCGAGAGTGTCGACGTCACGTCCTCGAGTTGCGCCTCGACGGTCAGCGGGGCCCACTCGACCGGCATCGGCAGCCAGGGCTCGCCCGTGCTGAACCCGAACGGCGGTTCGGTGCCCTCCCACGGAACGGGCACCCGGCATCCGTCGCGGCCGCGTTCGGCGTGACCGGACCGCTCCCACACCGGGTCGTGCAACGCGGAATCGGGCAGGTCGACGTTGGGCAGGCCGAGTTCGGCGCCGTTGTACAGGAACGCCGCACCCGGCAGCGCCAGTTCGACGAGGATCATGGCCCGGGCGCGTGCGGTGCCGATCTCGCCGCCGCCGTACCGGGTGACCTCCCGTTCGACGTCGTGATTCGACAGGGCCCAGGTGGGGGTTCCGCCGACCTGGTCGACGGCGGTCAGGGAGTTCTCGATCGCCTCCCGGACCGTCTCCGCCGAGAACGCGGCCTCCGCCAGCCGGAAGTTGAACCCGAGGTGCAGTTCGTCGGGCCGGATGTACTCGCCGAAGCGTTCGTTGTCGCGGACCCAGATCTCCCCGACGGCCACCGTTCCCGGGTACTCGTCGAGGACCTTGCGGATGCCGCGGTGGATGTCGTGGACCGCGGGGTTGTCGAACCGCGGGTCGTCGTCCGAGTTGTGCAGCAGTTCGTTGGCGGACCAGTCGTGATCCGGCAGGCCTTCCGGCTTCGCCATGCCGTGCGCGACGTCGATGCGGAATCCGTCGACGCCCCGGTCGAGCCAGAACCGCAGCGTCTTCGTGAGATCCTCGACGACCTCCGGGTTGTCCCAGTTCAGGTCGGGCTGCTCCGCCGCGAAGATGTGCAGGTACCACTGGCCGGGTGTGCCGTCGGCCTCGGTGATCCGCGTCCACGCCGGACCGCCGAAGATGCTCGGCCAGTTGTTCGGCGGCTCCGCGCCGTCCTCGCCACGGCCGTCGCGGAAGATGTACCGGTTCCGTTCCGGACTGCCCGGCGGCGACGCCACGGCGGCACGGAACCAGTCGTGCTCGACGCTGGTGTGATTGGGCACCAGGTCCATCGTCACCTTGATCTGGCGCGCGTGCGCCGCCTCGATCAGCTCGTCCATGACCTCGAGATCGCCGAACAGTGGGTCGATGTCGCGCGGATCGGACACGTCGTAGCCGTGATCGGCCATCGGGGAACGCATGACCGGGCTCAGCCAGAGGGCGTCGACACCGAGCAGTTCGAGGTAGCCGAGTTTGTCCCGCACTCCCTGGAGATCGCCGACACCGTCACCGTTCGCGTCGGCGAACGAGCGGGGATAGATCTGGTAGAAGACGGCGTCGGACCACCAGGGTGCCGGCTGTGTGTCGTCGGCGGGCGTTTCGGCGGGAGTGCTCACAATCGCCCATCGTGCCAAACGATCGTCCCCGCCACGACTCGACCGGCGTAATCGGCGCGCGGCGGTTTCAGAAGGCGGAGTTCACCATCGACGCCGCGGCCATGTCCATGTACTCCCTCAGAGCCTTGCGGTGCGCGTCGTCGAGGGTCCCGGAGTCGATCGACGCGATCGCCGTGTGCATGCACCGGAGCCACGCGTCGCGCTCGATCGGGCCGATCTTGAACGGATGGTGACGCATCCGCAGTCGCGGATGGCCACGCTCGTCCGAATAGCTGTGCGGTCCGCCCCAGTACTGCTCGAGGAACATCCGCATCCGGCGCTCGGCCGGACCCAGGTCTTCCTCGGGATAGAGGGGCCGCACGATGTCGTCCTTGGCGACTTCCTCGTAGAAGCGCGCGGTGAGCTTGCGGAACGTCTCCGCTCCGCCCACCGCCTCATAGAAGGTCTGCTGCACGTCAGTCATGGCGTCTTCCATTGTGCACGTGCGGGCGCGAACGGTCTTCGTCACCGTCTGTTCACCGAATGTCCTGCATTTTTGTCGGAAATGGGCGTGCGCACGCAGGCAATTCATGGTGCACTTGGTGGCAATCTCCCGGAGGTCGCATGAAGAATCGACACAGCGCCCGCGCGCACCGACAACTCGTGCCCACTGATGCCCGGAGTGCCGGGGTTTCAGGGGCGTTTGCTTTACAAGTGATCACCGAAGGCTCCGCGCACAGCGCCGAGCCTTCTTTCCCGGGCGAGAATGCGGTTCCGCTCTGGATCAAGCGCCGGGTGCTTCTGCTGAACGTCACCTACGAGCCGCTCACCGCCCTTCCTGCCCGCCGTGCCGTGGTGTTGATGACCTGCGGTAAGGCCGACACCGTCCACGAGGATCCCCAGGCCCCGGTCGTCCACTCCGAGCAGTGGTCCGTCCAGGTGCCGTCCGTGATCCGCCTCCGCAACTACGTCCGCGTCCCGTACCGCGCGCGCGTCCCGATGACCCGCGCAGCGCTCATGCACCGCGACCGGTTCCGCTGCGGCTACTGCGGGTCCAAGGCCGAGACGGTCGACCACGTGGTTCCCCGCAGTCGTGGCGGCGAGCATTCGTGGGAGAACTGCGTCGCCTGCTGCGCGCCCTGCAACCATCGCAAGGCGGACAAGTTGCTGAGCGAACTCGGCTGGACGCTCCGGGCCTCACTGGTGCCGCCGTCGGGCCCGCACTGGCGACTGCTGGCGTCGACGAAGGACCTGCACCCGTCGTGGATGCCCTACCTCGGTGAAGGCGCCGCCTGAGCGTTCCGCGCGACCGCTCCGCGAAGTTCGGCCCTGACGCTTCCCTTCGCACGGTTCTGGGCTACCGTTTGCGGTGTGAGCATTCTCGAGACAGTGCTGATATTCGTAGGAATTCCGGCGTTGATCACCGCCTTCTTCGCGGCGATGTCGTTCGTCGGCAAGAAGACGCCGGGCCCCGTGCCGCCCGCGTTCCACCTCGGCGAGGAATGGACGCATGCGCCGGTGCTGTGGAGCGCCGTCGACGAGGTGACCACGCACGGTCATCACGGCGGACACCACGGCGCGCACGCCGGTTCGGAAGACCTGATTGGAGGCTCGGCAAGTGGCAAGTGGTGACCTGATCCCCGCGACCGTATCCGCGGACAATCTGCCCGTCGGCAGCGTCGTGACCGCCAGCGGTCGCATCTCGGGCGTGCACCGCGTCGGTGAGCCCTTCACCGACGACCTGCCGTTCACGACGGACGAACTCGTCCGCCTCGACGATGCCCTCACCGAAGGCACCCGCAAGACGAAGGTGCGCTTCAACGCGTACATCGGCGACCTCGGCGAGAACACCGCGGCCGGCGCCGATGCGCTCTTCCCGACGACCCCCGAGGCGGAACGGTCCGTCCTCATCGCGGTCTCGCCCAACCAGCGGACGGTCGAGATCCGCAGCGGCCGGGCCGTGGCCAACCGGGTCACCGACCGGGTTGCCCAGCTCGGGGCGACGGCGGCGGTGTCGTCGTTCGGCGACGGAGACCTCATCGACGGTCTCGTCAGTGCCATCCGCGTGATGAGCGCGGCGATCGCCTCGCCGTAGATCCGCACAGATCGGCGTCCGCACGGCCCGTCACCGTTCAGTCCTCCTGAACCGGGACGGGCCGTCGGTGTCTCGGCGACCGAGGGGCCGAACCGCGCTCGACTTCTGTCGGTGGTCGATGCGAACATATGTTCGTGTCCGTTTCGCCGCGCCCCCGCATCTCGAGTGGCGCCGAGGCGACCATCCTGCACGCCGACCTCGACGCGTTCTACGCCTCGGTGGAGCAACGGGACGACCCCTCACTGCGGGGTCGTCCGGTGATCGTCGGCGGAGGAGTCGTGCTGGCCGCGAGCTACGAGGCGAAGGCGTACGGGGTGCGCACGGCGAGTAGCGGCGCCCAGGCCTTGCGGCTGTGCCCGCACGCGGTCGTCGTGCGCCCGCGGATGTCGGCGTACGCCGCCGCGAGCAAGGCGGTGTTCGAGGTCTTCGGACACACGACACCGCTGGTCGAGGGTCTCTCGATCGACGAGGCGTTCCTCGACGTCGCGGGTCTGCGCAAGATCGCGGGCGCACCGGTCGACATCGCGGCGCGACTGCGCCGCGATGTGCGCGAGCAGGTGGGTCTGCCGATCACCGTCGGCGTCGCGAGAACGAAGTTCCTCGCCAAGGTCGCCAGCGCGGTCGGCAAGCCCGACGGACTGCTGCACGTGCCGCCGGACGGGGAGATCGAGTTCCTCCACCCGCTGCCGGTCGAACGGCTGTGGGGAGTCGGGGCGGTGACGTCGCGCAAGCTCCGCGACGCCGGGATCGCGACCGTCGGCCAGTTGGCCCACTATCCAGAGGAGTTGCTCGTGTCCATCGTCGGACCGGCGGCGGGCCACCACCTCCACGCGCTCGCCTGGGCGCGCGATCCCCGTCCCGTGCAGGTGGGGCGTAGACGGAGGTCCGTCGGCGCCCAGCACGCCCTGGGGCGCAGACCGACGTCGCGGGAGGACGTGGACGCCGCCCTGGTGACACTGGTCGACCGGGTGGCGGGCCGGCTGCGCCGCGGCAAGCGGGTGGGGCGCACGGTGGTGCTGCGGCTGCGGTTCGACGACTTCACCCGGGTCACCCGATCGCACACCCTGGCGCAACCGTCGGCGCAGACGCAGACGCTCCTCACCACGGCCCGGGGCCTGCTCGGCAACGCGATGCCGATGATCGAGAGCAAGGGCATCACCCTCGTCGGTGTCGCGGTGGCCAACCTCGAGGACGACTGCCCGCAGCAACTGGCGCTGCCGTTCGATCCGTACACAAGCAGCACGCTCGACACCACGCTCGACAGCCTCCGCGACCGATTCGGCTCCGCGGCGGTTACCCGCGCGGTTCTGCTGGGCCGGGATCAGGGGGTGAGTGTGCCGATCCTGCCGGACTAGTCCGGCAGGATCGGCCACCGATCAGCTCGCGTCGAACTTCCGGGCCGTGAGCGACCGGACGATTCCCGCGCGGCCCTCGACCACCAGGCGGCGCAGAGCCGGCGGACGGTCGCCGGCCAGGAACTCGTCGGCTGCCGCGACGGACTCCTCGCTGATCGACCACGACGGGTAGAGGCCCACCACCACGGTCTGTGCGACCTCGCTCGAACGCCGCTCCCACACCGCGGGAATGTCCGCGAAGTAGCGGGCCACGTAAGGCTCGAGAATGTCGGACTGACCGTGACCGGCGAACGCGCCGATGATCGCGCGGGCGGTGATGTTCGGCACGGAATCGTCGCCGACCACCCGGTTCCAGGCCTGTTCCTTCACCGCGGCCTGCGGGCGGACGGTGGCGGCGGCGGCGGCGTTGCGGGCCCCTGCCGCGGTCGGGTCGCGTTCGGCTTCGGCGTCGATGAACGGCGTCTCGATGCCGTCGGCGTCGATCTCACCGGCCCCGGCGAGGGCCGTGACGAGACGCCAGCGCAGATCCGTGTCGACGACGAGCCCCGGCAGCCCGACCGTTTCCGGTGCCGCGTCGAGCAGTTCCTGCAGGACCTCGGTGTGCCACGGCGACAGCTGCGCACCCGCCAGCGCGTTGACGAACGCCAGCTGGTGATCCGAACCGGCCTCGGCCTCCCGCGCCAGCTCGAGGAGGCGGTTCGCGAAGTCGGGCCAGCCGTGTTCCTTGGACCACCCGGGTTCGGCGTAGCTGTGCAGCGCGGTCTGGGCCTGCATCAGCAGTCGCTGGACCACGCCGACCTCGGTTTCGGCGCCGATGCCGCGCTGCACGAGCGCGACGAAGTCCCGCGCCTTGAGTTCGGCCTGCCGCGTCATCTCCCACGCCGCCGACCACACCAGGGTGCGGGGGAGCGGCTCCTCGATGTCGCCGATCCGCTCGATGGCGGTGGCCAGCGAGTCGGGGTCGAGGCGCAGCGAGCAGTACGTGAGGTCGTCGTCGTTGACGAGGATCAGCTGACCGCGTTCGACACCGACGAGTTCGGTCACGTCGGTGCGTTCGGTGGCGTCGACGTCGAGTTCCACCCGTTTCGTGCGCACCAGCTTGCCGTCCCGGTCGTCGTACACGCCGACCGCGATGCGGTGCACCCGTTGCTCACCGGCACCCGGTGCGGCGCCGGACTGCAGCACGGTGAACCGGGTGAACTTGCCGTCCGCGTCGACGTCGAATTCGGGACGCAGGATGTTGAGCCCAGTCGTCTTGAGCCACTGGGTGCCCCAGTCGGACAGGTCGCGGCCCGAGGACTTCTCGAGCGCGCCGAGGAGGTCGTCGAACGTGGCGTTGTCGAAGGCGTGGTCGCGGAAGTAGTCCCGCAGACCGGACAGGAAGGGGTCGAGTCCGACGTACGCGACGAGTTGCTTGAGGACGGACGCACCCTTCGCGTACGTGATGCCGTCGAAGTTCACCTCGACCGCCGCGAGGTCCGGGATGTCGGCGGCGATGGGGTGGGTGGACGGCAGCTGATCCTGCCGATAGGCCCAGGA
Source organism: Rhodococcus sp. NCIMB 12038 (assembly GCF_002165735.1). Classification (NCBI taxonomy): domain Bacteria; kingdom Bacillati; phylum Actinomycetota; class Actinomycetes; order Mycobacteriales; family Nocardiaceae; genus Rhodococcus; species Rhodococcus sp. NCIMB 12038. The sequence continues at coordinate 23,080 of NZ_NHML01000031.1, read as the reverse complement.
CTTCTCGACGTTGGCGAACGTGGTCCAGGCGTTGGTGTATTCGGTGGCCTCGCTCTGGCAGAGCACGGAGGCGAACGTCGCGAAGGACTCGTTGAGCCACAGGTCGTCCCACCAGCGCATGGTGACGAGGTCGCCGAACCACATGTGCGCCATCTCGTGCAGCACGGTCTCGGCGCGCCGCTCGTACGACGCCCGCGTCACCTTGGACCGGAAGACGTAGTCCTCGAGGAACGTGACGGCGCCGGCGTTCTCCATTGCGCCCGCGTTGAATTCGGGGACGAACAGCTGGTCGTACTTCCCGAACGCGTAGGGGGTGCCGAAGTTGCGGTGGTAGAAGTCGAAGCCCTGCTTGGTTTCCGTGAACAGGCGCTCGGCGTCCATGTGCTCGCCGAGGGAGGCGCGGCAGTAGATCGCGAGGGGGATGTCGCCGTGCTCGTCGGAGTAGTTGTCGGTCCACTCCGCGTACGGGCCCGCGATCAGCGCGACGAGGTAGGTGCTCATCTTCGGGGTGGTGCGGAAGATGTGCCTGCCGGGTTCGGCCGTCACCGTCTCGACGGTCGCGGAGTTGGAGATCACCTTCCAGTCGGCGGGGGACGTGACGTGCACGTCGAACGTCGCCTTCAGGTCGGGCTGGTCGAAGCAGGCGAACATCCGCTTGGCGTCGGCCGTCTCGAACTGCGAGTACAGGTAGACGGCGTCGTCGGTGGGGTCCACGAAGCGGTGCAGACCTTCACCGGTGTGCGAGTACGCGCAGTCCGCCTCGACCACCAGTTCATTGCGTTCCACGAGACCGGTGAGCGTGATGCCGGTGGACTCGTCGTAATCCGCGACGTCGACGGGGGAGCCGTTCAGCGTGGCCGAATGCACACGCGCAGCGACGATGTCGACGAACGTGGACGCGCCGGGGGTGGCCCCGAACGTGACGGTGGTCCGCGAGGAGAACGTCTCGACTCCGGGTTGACCTGTCCCGTCGGTGAGGTCGAGTTCGATCAGGTAGTTGTCGACGGTCAGCAGTCCGGCTCGTTCGGCTGCCTGTTCGCGGGTCAGGTTCGGTGGGGCCACAGAGGTCTCCTCGTGATCGGCGGCGGTGCTCTAACTCGATGCTGCCATCCCATCACGAGTGGGCCGGGGGTGTTAACCGGACAGGTCGGTCAGCGGCACCGCGGGGTCGGCCAGCCGGTCGGGATCGACCGGGGCGGTCGAGGACACCAGTTGTTTGATCTGATCGGTGGCGTCCCAGATGTTGACGTTCATGCCTGCGAGGACGTGGTTGTCCGCGTCCAGCCAGAACGCGAGGAACTCGCGTCCGGGAAGGTTGCCGCGCACCACGACCCGCTCGTATCCGTCGGACGGGGCGTACCCGGTGTACTCCATGCCCAGGTCGAACTGGTCGGTGAAGAAGTACGGCAGCCGCGTGTATTCGGCCTTCTGGCCGAGCATCGTCGCCGCGGCGACCGCCGGCTGGTTGAGGGCGTTCGCCCAGTGCTCGACCCGGATCCGGGTGCCGAGTTGCGGATGCAGTTGCGCCGCGATGTCGCCGACCGCGACGACGTCGGGGTCGCTGGTCTGCAATCCGGCGTCGACGAGAACCCCGCCGTCGACGTCGAGCCCGGCCCGTTCGGCGATCTCGATGTTGGGCGCGGCGCCGACGGCGACGAGGACCGCGTCGGCGGGCAGGACCGTCCCGTCGCCGAGCCGCACACCGGTGGCCTTGCCGTCGTCGACGACGATCTGATCGACCGTGGCACCGAGGTGCAGCTGAACGCCGTGTTCGCGGTGCAGTTCCGCGAACACCGTGCCCATCTCGGGGCCGAGCGAGCCGAGGAGCGGAAGTTCGGCGGCTTCCACCACCGTCACGTCGGCGCCCTTCTCCCGGGCGGACGCTCCCACTTCGAGACCGATCCAGCCTGCGCCGATCACGACGAGGCGCTTGCCGCCGCCGACCGCGGCGATCAACCGGTCCGACTCGTCGATGGTGCGCAGGTAGTGGACGCCCTCCGCGTCGGAACCGGTGATCGGTGGGCGACGCGACCGCGAACCCGTGGCCAGCGCGAGCTTATCGTACCCGAGCGTGGAACCGTCCGGCAGCGTCACCGTGTGGGCGCCGAGGTCGAGGGCGGTGGCGGTGGTGCCGTACCGCAGGTCCACGTGATGGTCGCGGTACCAGTCGCCGTGGTGGACGGTGAAGTCGCCGAGAGCCTTCTTTCCGGCGAAGTGTTCCTTCGAGAGCGGAGGCCGCTCGTAGGGGAGGTGTTCCTCCTCCGAGAGGAGAATGATCAATCCGTCGAAATCCTTGTCACGCAATGCTTCTGCCGTTTTCGCTCCGGCGAGGCCACCGCCGACGACGACGAACGTGCGAGTGGAGGACATGTGAGGATGCTCCCTTCGGGTCGACCACTTCCGACCCTACTGCCGCCGGCGGGGTCTCCGGGAAGGATTCCCGGCAGGGAGGTGTTGACTGAACCGGATCGTGTACATCACCGAGAAGGAGCAACACGTGAGCGCTGGGACGAACACCGGTACTGCCAAGGACGTCGCCGACTTCTGGTTCGACCCGTTGTGCCCGTGGTGCTGGATCACGTCGCGATGGATTCTCGAGGCCGCCGAGGTGCGGGACCTCGAGGCGAACTTCCACGTCATGAGCCTGGCCGTCCTCAACGAGGGCCGGGATCTGCCGGACGAATACCGCGAACTCATGACCCGGGCGTGGGGGCCGGTGCGTGTGCTGATCGCGGCTGCGCAGAAGCACGGCGACGAGATCCTGCTGCCGCTGTACACCGCGATGGGCACGCTCATCCACAACGAGGGCAACAAGGACGTCGACGACGTGATCGTGAAGTCGCTCGCCGAGGTCGGTCTGCCCGCCGAACTGGCCGAGGCCGCCGGATCGGACGAGTACGACGCCGCGCTGCGCGAGAGCCACGCCGCGGGCATGGACGCCGTCGGACCGGACGTCGGAACCCCGACCATCCACGTCAACGGTGTCGCCTTCTTCGGCCCCGTGCTGTCGCGGATTCCGCGCGGCGAGGACGCGGGCAAGGTGTGGGACGGCGCGGTCGCGCTCGCCGGCTACCCGCACTTCTTCGAACTCAAGCGCACCCGCACCGAGGACCCTCAGTTCGACTGAGTCCCGTCCCGGTCACCGAGTGACGGGCCCGGCCGGATCGCCCGCGTACTGCAATTGCAGCGGATCGCGGTAGATCTGGCCGGGTTTGACGAACAGGTGACCGTGCCGGGTCCGGTTCCGCAGGGCCGCGGCGCGCCAGGTGAGCACCGGATGGCCCGACAGCAGATTCACGAACCACGGGAAGAACCCGTTTTCGGTGGTGGCCCGGTCGGCGAGTTCGTCGAATCCGACGACGCTCACCAGATACTTGCCCGCGCCGAGCACGCCCATCGCGCCGCGGGCGCCCTGCGGCCGCACGCAGTAGCCGTGGTTGTCGGCGGTGTATTCCATCGACCGGAACAGGGCGGACCCGACGACGGGAATGTAGTTGGCGGCGAACTGTCCCAGTTGCCGCCAGTACGAGGCGTGGCCGGCGGCGATGTGCCCGACCTCGTGGCCGATGATGAAGGCGAGGGCGTCGGGCTCGCGGGCCTCGCCGCCGATCTCGAACAGATCGCTGTACACGACGACGAAGCGGCGGAAGCCGTGCCCGGACGCGAACGCGTTGATCCGGCCGTTCCCGAGGACGACATACGCGTCGGGCGGCTCGGCCATCCCGAACCGTGCGGCCGCTTCCGCCACCATCCGGTAGCCGTCGGGGAACTGGGTGGGCGTCATCTTGATCCCGTTCACCTGCTGCGAGCCGTACAGCTGGCCGCGGCCGACGGCAATGAGGATCGGCGCGACCAACACGATGAGCACCCAGGTGGACACCACCCCCAGGAACAGCGCCGCGATCGCCGCCACGTAGGCGACGACGGTGAGCACGACCGCGGCCACGAGCAGCGGGATCTCCCACGAGTGCCGGGCCGGTCGGTCGTTCGGCATGAGGCCCGGCAACGGGGCCGGGGGATTCCATCCCGTCCCGCCGCCCCACTGCTGCTGCGCGGGAGCCTGCCGATGTCCCGGATACGCCTGTCCCCAGTTCTGTCCGTTGTCGGGATACATGCTGATCACGATAAGCGTCCCGGGGCCCCGACACGATTCGCGCGGACGCCTGACAGAATCACCAGTCATGCGCGTATACCTGGGTGCCGACCATGCCGGATTCGAACGTAAGAACGAGATCATCGAACATCTGAAGGCCGCGGGCCACGAGACCGTCGACTGCGGCGCTCACGTCTACGACGCCCTCGACGACTACCCCGCCTTCTGCATCGAGACGGCACGTCGTGTCGTCGCCGACGAGGGCAGCCTCGGCATCGTGCTCGGCGGCAGTGGCAACGGCGAGCAGATCGCGGCGAACAAGGTGAAGGGTGCGCGTTGCGCCCTCGCGTGGAGCGTCGAGACCGCGCAGCTCGCCCGCCAGCACAACAACGCCCAGCTGATCGGACTCGGCGGGCGCATGCACTCGCTCGAGGAGTCCCTCGCGATCGTGGACGCGTTCCTCGCCGCCGAGTGGTCGAACGAGGAGCGTCACCAGCGCCGTATCGACATCCTGTCCGAGTTCGAGAAGACCGGTGTCGCCCCGGCCCTGCCCGAGGCCTGATCGTCCTTGCCTGAAGGTCACACCCTGCACCGGCTGGCCCGGCTACATCAGCGCCGGTTCGCCGGTGCGCCGGTGCGGGTGCTGAGCCCGCAGGGCAGATTCTCCGAGGACGCGGCCCTCGTCGACGGCCGCGTCCTCGTCAAGTCCGAGGCCTGGGGTAAACACCTGTGGCACCACTACGAGTCCGGGCTGGTCGTGCACGTCCACCTGGGCCTGTACGGAGCGTTCACGGAAGCGGCCGTTCCCATGGAACCGCCGGTCGGGCAGGTCCGGATGCGGATGGTCGGCGCCGACTTCGGCACCGACCTGCGCGGCCCGACGGCGTGTGAGGTTCTCCACCCGCCGCAGGTCGCGGCCATCGAGGCGCGACTCGGACCGGACCCGCTGCGCAAGGACGCCGACCCCGACAAGGCGTGGAAACGCATCTCGGCGTCGAAGACCCCGATCGGGGCGCTGCTCATGGATCAGGCCGTGATCGCGGGCGTCGGCAACGTGTACCGGGCGGAGGTCCTGTTCCGGCACGGGATCGACCCGGAGCGGCCCGGCCGCGGACTGTCGCGCGACGAGTGGGACGCGCTGTGGGCCGACCTCGTCGCCCTCATGAAGGTCGGTGTGCGACGCGGCAAGATGCACGTCGTCCGCCCCGAGGACGATCACGGCGATCCGGCGTACGCGAAGGACCGCCCCCGGACGTACGTCTACCGGCGGGCGGGATCGCCGTGCCGCGTCTGCGGCACCCCGGTGGCCCACTCGGTCATGAAGGGCCGCAACCTCTTCTGGTGCCCGACCTGCCAGCCGTCCTGACGGCCGCGTCAGAAGTCGAAACCGCCACCGAAGTCGAAGCCGCCACCGCCGTCCCCGCCGCCGAAGTCGAATCCGCCGCCGTCGCCGCCGGCGTCCCCGCCCATGTCGCCACCGTCGCCGCCGGCGTCCCCACCGGAGTCGCCGCCGTCGCCGGCATCTGCGCCCGCGTCACCGCCGCCGTCCTGCGACGCGTCGCCCGCGCCGCTCTCGAAGCCCTGCGCGTCGTATCCCACCCCGTCCATCCCGGAGAACATCGCCGAGAACAGGAACATCGAACCGAGGCCCCACGCGCCCGCGACGAGGGCGGGCTTCCACCACGGCTCCGAGTACCAGCCCGCGGGTACCGGGCGTCCCGCGACGCGACCGCCCGGGTAGTAGTTCGGTGTCCTCGACGACGGGTTCGGCGACGCGGCGACCTGCCTGCCCTCGAACTCGACCTCACGGTCCTCGGTGACCGCGCCCGCGGACTTCTGCCCGTCGATCGACGGGACGTCGGGGCCGGGGTCCATGCCCATGGCAGTCCGCGCGGCGCGGATGTAATAGAGGCCCTCGAGCGCCGTCTGCTTGGCGAGACGCGCCTGGACGGGGGTGGATGCCTGGTCGATCTGGGAGCCCGCCGCCGTGTAGCGCTCGGACGCGTCGGCCAGCGCCTGCTGTGAGGCGGTGTCGGACCCGGTGAGGCTGTACACCTGCCCGCCGAGTCGTTCGATGGCCTGGCGAGCGTCCGCCTTGGCGTCCTCGAGCTGGTTCGCGGTCTGCCCGGCGCGGTTGTTGCGGCTCCTCACCACCAGGAAGGCGACCGCCGCCACGATCACGAGAATGAGTAGCAGTTCCACGGTGGGCCTCCGGAGTTCTCGCGGACCGCCGGCTGCGGGGGCTGCGGCATCCGCGAGTAGGGGACAAATCGGACATCTCCCAGAGTACTGATCGAAATCCGGGTTACGCGCTGGGCGAACGGGCGCGGGAGCGAGGCCGACGTTCGCTCGATTGCCTGTGACGCATGTCATACCGAGGCGGATGTGCGCGACCGCCCGTGCGCAACAAAAAGGAGCGTTCCCTGGGGAGGGAACGCTCCTGTGTGGAGGGGATGACGGGAATCGAACCCGCGTAATCAGTTTGGAAGACTGAGGCTCTACCATTGAGCTACATCCCCGTGCATACGACAACCTGGGATCGCCATGCATGTCGTCTGCGATGAGTGACTGTACCCAACCTCGCTTTGGATTTCATAATCGGGGGGCCGTAGGATTCTTCCTCGGGTCCTCGCGAGGTTGGTGAGGGCCGGCTTCGACCGGGGTGTAGCGCAGCTTGGTAGCGCATCCGCTTTGGGAGCGGAGGGTCGCAGGTTCAAATCCTGTCACCCCGACCAGAACCACAGGGCAGGTAACTGCCGCACAGTAAAAGAGCACGACCACACGAAGGAGCCAGTCCGTGAAGAGCACCGTCGAGCAGCTCAGCCCGACGCGAGTCCGTATCAACGTTGAGGTGCCCTTCGAGGAGCTCAAGCCTGATTTCGACAAGGCCTACAAGGCCCTCGCGCAACAGATCCGTCTCCCCGGTTTCCGTCCGGGCAAGGCACCGGCCAAGTTGCTCGAAGCCCGTGTCGGTCGTGGCGCCGTCCTGGAGCAGGTCGTCAACGACGCACTCCCGTCCCGCTACTCCGAGGCCGTCACCAGCGCCTCGGTGAAGGCGATCGGTCAGCCCGAGATCGAGATCACGAAGATCGAGGACGGCGAGCTCCTGGAATTCACCGCCGAGGTCGACGTCCGTCCCGAGATCACGCTGCCCGACTACAGCGAACTGAGCGTCACCGTCGATCCGATCGAGATCACCGACGAGGCCGTCGAAGAGCAGCTGCTGTCGCTGCGTCAGCGTTTCGGCACCCTCACCGGTGTCGAGCGCGCGGTCGAGGACGGAGACTTCATCTCCATCGACCTGGCGGCCACCGTCGACGGTGAGGCCGTTCCCGAGGCCACCGCGAGCGGTCTGTCGCACGAGGTCGGTTCGGGTCAGCTCATCGAGGGCCTCGACGAGGCCGTCGTCGGCGTCAAGGCCGGCGAGTCCAAGGAGTTCACCTCGACGCTCGTCGCCGGTGACCACGCGGGCAAGGAAGCTGTCGTCACCGTCACCGTCGGCACCGTCAAGGAGCGCGAGCTGCCTGCCGAGGACGACGAGTTCGCTCAGCTGGCAAGCGAGTTCGACACGCTCGACGAGCTGAAGGCCGACCTCCGTGAGCGCGTCGGACGCGTCCGCAAGGTCGAGCAGGCCGGTCAGATCCGCGACAAGGTCCTGGAGACCCTGCTCGAGACCGTCGAGGTCCCGCTGCCCGAGGCCGTCGTCAAGGCCGAGGTCGACGCTGCGCTGCACGACGCCGTGCACGGACTCGACCACGACGAGGAAGCGCTGAACAAGCTCCTCGAGGAGCAGGGCACGAGCCGCGAAGAGTTCGACAAGGATGCCAAGGAGAGCGCCGAGCGCTCGGTGAAGACCCAGCTGCTGCTGGACGCCATCGCCGACGCCTCCGACGTCACCGTCGGCCAGGACGAGCTCACCGAGCGCATCCTGTTCCAGGCGCAGCGCTACGGCATGGCGCCGGAGCAGTTCATCCAGCAGATCCAGCAGGCCGGTCAGCTCGGCGCCGTCTTCGCGGACGTGCGTCGTGGCAAGGCTCTCGCCGGTGTCGTCGAGCAGGCCACCGTCACGGACACCTCGGGTGCTTCCGTCGACACCGCCGAACTGTTCGGCAACGGTGAGGCCGAAGCCGAAGAGGCCGCGTCCACGGACGAGGTCGCGTCGGATTCCGCCGAGGGCGAAGACCAGAAGTAATGCTGGTCGCGGGGTGTTTCCCTCGCGTTCGGCTGTGAGATGTTTTCCGCTTTGAGCGAAGTAGGGCGGCACCGGGACTCCGGTGCCGCCCTCCTTCGTTAGTGTCTGTGTCAGCAATCAACGATTTACGGAGAAGGCAGGTACCGTGACTTCCAATCACCTGGAGACTTTGCAGAGTCCCGCCATGACTTCAGCCACCGCTGGGTTGAACCTCAGCGACTCGGTGTACGAGCGCCTGCTGCGCGAGCGCATCATCTTCCTCGGTACCCAGGTCGACGACGACATCGCGAACAAGCTGTGCGCCCAGATCCTGCTGCTGTCGGCAGAAGATCCCAGCCGGGACATCTCCCTCTACATCAACTCGCCCGGCGGCTCGGTCAGCGCCGGTATGGCGATCTTCGACACGATGCAGTTCGCCGAGTGCGACGTCGCGACGTTCGGAATGGGTCTGGCCGCGTCGATGGGCCAGTTCCTGCTCTCCGCCGGGGCCAAGGGCAAGCGGTACGCCCTCCCGCACGCGCGGATCATGATGCACCAGCCGTCCGCCGGAATCGGTGGTACCGCCAGTGACATCGCGATCATGGCCGAGCAGTTCGCGCACACCAAGCGCGAAATGGCCGAGCTGATCGCCGAGCACACCGGTCAGACGGTCGAGCAGATCACCGCCGATTCGGATCGCGACCGCTGGTTCACCGCACAGCAGGCTCTCGAATACGGTTTCGTCGACCACGTCGTCTCCCGCGCGGCGCAGGCGGGCGGGACCGGGCAGTAGCAGCCCGGCTTCCTCACTGACCGCTCCCACACATCCCTTGGAGAACTGATGACCAACCTGTTCGATCCCCGCAGCCTGGGAGGCCAGGCGCCTACAGGCCCCCAGTCGCGTTACATCCTGCCGTCGTTCATCGAGCACTCGAGCTACGGCGTGAAGGAGTCCAACCCGTACAACAAGCTGTTCGAGGAGCGCATCATCTTCCTCGGCGTGCAGGTGGACGACGCGTCGGCCAACGACGTGATGGCTCAGCTGCTCGTTCTCGAGTCGCTGGACCCCGACCGCGACATCACCATGTACATCAACTCGCCGGGTGGCTCGTTCACCTCGCTGATGGCGATCTACGACACCATGCAGTACGTGCGCGCCGACATCACCACCGTGTGCCTCGGGCAGGCGGCCTCCGCTGCTGCGGTGCTGCTCGCGGCGGGTACCCCCGGCAAGCGTCTCGCCCTGCCGAACGCTCGTGTCCTCATCCACCAGCCGGCCACCGGTGGCATCCAGGGCCAGGTCTCCGACCTCGAGATCCAGGCCGCCGAGATCGAGCGGATGCGTCGCCTGATGGAGACCACCCTCGCGAAGCACACCGGCAAGGACGCCGACGTGATCCGCAAGGACACCGATCGCGACAAGATCCTCACGGCCGCCGAGGCCAAGGACTACGGAATCATCGACGACGTGCTCGAGTACCGCAAACTCAGCGCCCAGAAGTGATTCCCTGCCGCCCCGGCTCGGGCGACACGCCGTGACGGTGTGGTTGCCGCGAGCCGGGTGCGGGATCGGCAAGGCTGGCTTTCCCGGAAGATCGGTGCGCGAATCACCGACAACCAGTCGACCTCGCTCGCGATCTGCGGGTACGGTCACATAACGGGCTTTCGTTTTCGGTCGATGCGCGCAGGGCGTGGGATCGGTTCGATGGTTGCACGTAGACGAAGGAAGTAGGGACCTGACGAGATGGCACGCATCGGTGACGGCGGGGATCTGCTCAAGTGCTCTTTCTGCGGTAAGAGCCAGAAGCAGGTCAAGAAGCTCATTGCTGGGCCTGGGGTGTACATCTGCGACGAGTGCATCGACCTGTGCAACGAGATCATCGAAGAGGAGCTGGCCGAGTCCAGCGAGGTGAAGCTCGACGAGCTGCCGAAGCCGGCCGAGATCCGGGACTTCCTCGAGAACTACGTGATCGGCCAGGATGCCGCCAAGCGGACTCTCGCCGTCGCGGTCTACAACCACTACAAGCGCATCCAGGCCGGCGACAAGGGCCGTGATGCTCGTGGCGAGACGGTCGAGCTGGCGAAGTCGAACATTCTCATGCTCGGCCCCACGGGCTGCGGCAAGACGTATCTGGCTCAGACGCTGGCGAAGATGCTCAACGTTCCTTTCGCGATCGCCGATGCGACGGCTCTCACCGAGGCCGGCTACGTGGGTGAGGACGTCGAGAACATCCTCCTCAAGCTGATCCAGGCCGCGGACTACGACGTCAAGCGCGCCGAGACCGGCATCATCTACATCGACGAGGTCGACAAGATCGCCCGCAAGTCCGAGAACCCGTCGATCACGCGGGACGTGTCCGGTGAGGGTGTGCAGCAGGCTCTGCTGAAGATTCTCGAGGGCACGCAGGCCAGCGTGCCGCCGCAGGGTGGTCGCAAGCACCCGCATCAGGAGTTCATCCAGATCGACACGACGAACGTCCTGTTCATCGTGGCGGGCGCGTTCGCAGGCCTCGAGCGGATCGTGTCCGACCGCGTCGGCAAGCGCGGCATCGGTTTCGGTGCCGAGGTGCGGTCGAAGGCGGAGATCGACACGCAGGACCACTTCGCGGAGGTCATGCCGGAAGACCTGATCAAGTTCGGGCTCATCCCCGAGTTCATCGGCCGTCTCCCCGTCGTGGCGTCGGTGACCAACCTCGACAAGGAATCGCTCGTCCAGATCCTGTCGGAGCCGAAGAACGCACTGGTCAAGCAGTACAACCGGTTGTTCGACATGGACGGCGTGGAGTTGGAGTTCACCACGGACGCGCTCGAGGCCATCGCCGATCAGGCGATCCTCCGCGGCACCGGTGCTCGTGGTCTGCGCGCGATCATGGAGGAAGTTCTGCTTCCGGTCATGTACGACATCCCGAGCCGGGACGACGTCGAGAAGGTCGTGGTCAGCGCGGAGACGGTCAACGACAACGTGCTTCCGACCATCGTCCCGCGCAAGCCGGAGCGGGGAGAACGCCGGGACAAGTCCGCCTAGGCGGGAGCGCGCTGTATCCTGGGTGCGAACTAACTCACTAGTTCGTACAAATGGAGGTATAGCGCGCGATGACCGCTCCCGGACCGATCTTTGTTCTCAACGGCCCCAACCTGAATCTGCTGGGGCAACGGCAGCCCGAGGTGTACGGGCGGGAGACGCTCGACGACGTCGTGGAGTTGTGCCGCGCTGCCGCCGCGAAGGCGGGACGTGAGATCGTCGCGCGGCAGTCCAACCACGAGGGCTACCTGATCGACTGGGTGCACGAGGCCCGCACCACGGCGTCGGGCGTCGTGATCAACCCCGGCGGTTTCACACACACGTCGGTGGCGCTGCGCGACGCCCTGGTCACGCTCGAGGTGCCGCTCGTCGAGGTGCACATCAGCAACGTGCACGCCCGTGAGGAGTTCCGGCACCACTCCTACGTGTCCGGGGTCGCCACCGGAACGATCGCCGGACTCGGCATCCTCGGCTATTCGCTGGCCGTCGACTTCATCTGCAACAAGGGCTGACGGCGCCATGGGACGACAGGTTCGTACGAGCGTTGCCACGGTGTCCTTGAGCGGATCGCTGGAGGAGAAGGTCACTGCGATCGCGGCGGCCGGGTTCGACGGATTCGAGGTGTTCGAACCCGATTTCGTGAGCTCGCCGTGGTCGCCGCGTGAGCTGGCCTCCCGCGCAGCGGATCTCGGGCTCACCCTCGATCTGTATCAGCCGTTCCGCGATCTGGATTCCGCCGACGACGCGACGTTCGCGCGCAACCTGATCCGGGCCGAGCGCAAGTTCGACATCATGGAGCAGCTCGGTTGCGACACCCTGCTGGTCTGCTCGTCGCCGCTGCCCGAGGCGGTGCGCGACGACGCCCGCCTCACCGAGCAGCTCCATACCCTCGCCGAGCGTGCACACAGCCGGGGGCTCCGCATCGCCTACGAGGCGCTGGCCTGGGGCACGCACGTCAACACGTACCGGCACGCGTGGAAGATCGTGCAGGACGCCGACCATCCCGCCCTCGGCACCTGCCTCGACAGCTTCCACATCCTCTCTCGCGGGGACGACCCGTCCGGCATCCGCGACATCCCGGGGGAGAAGATCTTCTTCCTGCAGCTCGCCGATGCTCCCCGGATGTCGATGGACATCCTGCAGTGGAGCCGGCACCACCGGAACTTCCCGGGGCAGGGCAACTTCGATCTCGCCACGTTCGGTGCCCACGTCCAGGCGGCCGGATACACCGGACCGTGGTCGCTGGAGATCTTCAACGACACGTTCCGGCAGTCGTCGACGGGCCGCACGGCCGCCGACGCGCACCGCTCGCTGCTGTACCTCCAGGAAGAGGTGGCCCGCGTGCAGACCGAGCACGGCGAGGACACCGGTCGCGGTCTGGCGCTGTTCGAGCCGCCGCCGCGCGCACCCCTCGAAGGCATCGTGTCGCTCCGGCTCGCCGCCGGTCCCGGCAAGGATTCCGACCTCCGGCAAGCGTTGCAGCACATCGGATTCCGTCTGGTGGGCCGCCACCGCAGCCACGACCTCCAGTTGTGGCGGCACGGGCGGATGACCATCGTGGTCGACGCCACCGCGGGCACGGTGTGGACGGCGCCGGGTCTGCCTGCGCACCTGCCGGTGCTCACCCAGATCGGCATCCGGTCGAGCGATCCCGACGCGTGGGGGGAGCGCGCCGCGGCGCTCGAGGTCCCGGTGCACGAGGTCCTGCTGCCCGGGGTCGACACCGCGCCCGAATCCGATGTGGTGCGTCTCAAGATCACCGACGCGACGTCGCTGGACCTGCGCGGTCCGGGTAGCGCCGCGTCGTGGCAGTCGGCGTTCGATCTGTATCCGACGGAGTCGCGCTGGCAGGACGAGGTGCCGGTGTTCACCGGGGTCGATCACGTGGCGCTCGCCGTTCCGTCGGACAACTGGGACGGCATCATGCTGCTGCTCCGCTCGGTGTTCGCGATGGCGCCGCACGAGGGACTCGATGTCACGGACGCGGTCGGGATGATGCGCAGTCAGGCGCTGACGATGGATCAGACCGGTGCCGACGGCGTCGACCGTCCGCTGCGCATCTCGCTGAACATGGTTCCGGGCGCGGTGTCGGGGAACTCTCACATCGCCGCGGCCCGGCGCGGTGGGATCAGCCACGTCGCGTTCGCGTGCACGGATATCTTCACCGCCGCGGCGACCATGCAGTCGAGCGGCTTCGAGCCGCTCGTCATCTCGCCGAACTATTACGACGACCTCGAGGCCCGTTTCGGACTCTCCCGCGAACTCCTCGACCGCATGAGCGGTTCCGGCATCATGTACGACGCCGACGTCCACGGCGAGTTCTTCCACCTGTTCACTCAGACGGTGGGCGCCGACCTGTTCTTCGAGGTGGTGCAACGCGTCGGTGGTTACGAGGGGTACGGGGACGCGAACTCCGCGATGCGTCTGGCTGCCCAGTTGCGGGCGGCCGGCTGAGCGCTCCACCCGACAGATAACGGCGCCCGTGGTCACGACCGCGGGCGCCGATCGTCCTTCGGTCGAGTGACGTCCGCCACTTCTGGAGCGTGACCACTGACATCGATGCGCCCTCCCGGGGTGCGTGTGACTGATGTGGTCGAAAAATCCGGCCGGAGACCGCGGCCGACTGCGCAGGCGTCAACGCGACACGTGGGTTTCTGGCTGATACGTACTAACCTGTGTCGAAACCGTGACCATTTCGTTATCAGTCACGAACTCGACGGAGGAAAGTGGTCTTGTCTCTACACGCGAACACCGTCCCGCAGTCCCGGCACGCCCGGCGCTCCCGTGCGAAGTCCGCCCGCCGGCATGTGGTCGCGACCTCGCTGGCGGCCGCTGCACTGCTCGTGTCCGGTGCCATCGCCTCCGCTGCCACCGGGGAGGTCGCGCACGCATCCACCGACACGGGTGTGTCGCTCACGCCGCCGCCGCAGTTCCTGCAGGTCGACCGCCCGGAGTTGACCGACCACACCGACCAACTCCAGCGCGCCGCCCAGCGTGAGGTCGAGCGTCTCGCGGTGCAGAAGGCCGAGACCGAGCGCCTGGCCCGCGAGGCCGCCGAACAGGCCGCACGCCAGGCCGCCGCCGAGGAAGCCGCTCGCCGGCCCGCCGTCCTGTTTCCGGCCGACGGCACCTTCACGTCGGGCTTCGGTCAGCGTTGGGGCACCAACCACAACGGCATCGACATCGCGAACTCCATCGGCACCCCGATCAGGGCCGTCACCAATGGCACCGTGATCGAGAGCGGTCCGGCGTCGGGCTTCGGGATGTGGATCCGCCTGCAGCAGGACGACGGCACCATCGGCGTATACGGCCACATCGACACCTCGTTGGTCTCGGTCGGGCAGCCGATACGGGCCGGCGACCAGATCGCCACCATGGGCAACCGGGGACAGTCGACCGGACCGCACCTGCACTACGAGGTGTGGACGGCGAACGGAACCAAGATCGATCCGGCGGGCTGGCTCAACTCGCGCGGCGTATCCATTCCCGGAGGGCAGGGCGGCTAGGGGCGTCCCCGCGGCTCCGCCGCCTGAGGTGAAAATGATGGGTTTCTGGTGTTGTCTGCAGGTCGCATCACCGCAAGACTGTCTCCATGACCCTCTCTTCTTCTCCGTCGACCGGCCGGCGTGAGTGGATTCACGACTCGGACTGCGACCTCGACGCGTTTCGCGCCTCCGTGGACCGCTCGACGAACCTGGCCGACTATCCGTTCGCCCACTCCGTGGAGCAGAACGTCCTGGTGTACCGCAGCGATTCGCTGACTCCGCATCTCGACGAGGCGCAGTCCCGCCGCACAGTGCAGACCGAGCTCGTGCGCGCGCTCACCGACGGTCCCGGAATCGTGGTGTTCCAGAACGCCTTCGATGATCCCGCCGTGGTGGATCGTGCCACCGAACAATTCGACCGCCTCATCGCGCAGCAGCATGCGTCGGGTGGTGTGGTGGGGGACCACTTCGGCAAGGCCGGCGCCAACGACCGCATCTGGAACGCCGCGCAGAAACTGGCTCTCGGCGCCCCGGACGTGTTTGCCGACTACTACGCCAACGACATCCTCGCGCTGATCTGCCAGAGCTGGCTGGGGCCGCTGTACCAGGTCACGTCGCAAGTCAACGTCGTCAATCCCGGTGGGGCCGCGCAGGTTCCGCATCGGGACTACCACCTCGGCATCGTGCCTTCGCACGAGCTGCCCCAGTATCCGGCGCACCTGCACCGGATGTCGGCGGCGCTGACGCTGCAGGGCGCGGTGGCGCACTGCGACATGCCCGTCGAGAGCGGACCCACCCTGTATCTGCCGTACTCGCAGCAGTTCGAGGCGGGCTACCTGGCGTTCTCGCGGCCGGAGTTCGTCGAGTTCTTTCGCCACAGTCACGTCCAGTTGCCGCTCCGCAAGGGCGACGCGGTGTTCTTCAACCCGGCGCTCTACCACGGGGCCGGCCACAACCGTTCGGAGTCGATCCGGCGGATGGCCAATCTGCTGCAGATCTCGTCGCCGTTCGGCCGGGCGATGGAAGTGCTGGACCGTGAGGCCATGGCGAACGCCGTGTATCCGACGCTGCTGGCCCGGCAGAGGGCGGGGGCGAGCGAGCGCACTCTCCGCAACGCCGTCGTCGCGACCGCCGAGGGCTACCCGTTCCCCACCAACCTCGACCACGATCAGCCGGTGCACAGTCTCGCGCCTGCCACCCAGGTGGACGCGGTGTGGGAAGCGTTGCGGGACAGCGTCGATCCGGCGGTGCTCGCGGAGCGTCTGGCCGTGCAGACCGCGCGGCGGCAACCGTGAACGGGCTCCGAAGCGTGATCGACGGACACGCGGATACACTACGACAGCACCGTCCGGTGCGATTGGACGAGACACGACGATGACGATTCGACTGGCAGGCGCGCCCATTTCTTGGGGAGTGTGTGAGGTGGAGGGCTGGGGTCACCAGCTCGACCCCGACCGGGTGCTCACCGAGATGCGCGACGCCGGCCTCGCGGCTACCGAACTCGGTCCGGACGGATTCCTCCCCTCGGATCCACACGAGCTGACGGACACCCTCGCCCGGTACGACCTGACGGCGGTCGGGGGATTCGTGCCGGTGCTGCTGCACGACGCGGATCACGACACGGTCGCGGCGATCGGTGGGGCGCTCGATTCGCTCGTGGCGTCGGCATCGGAGGTGATCGTCCTGGCGGCGGTGACAGGGGCGGTCGGTTACGATTCGCGACCCGAACTCGACGACTCCGGATGGAAGACGTTGTTGCGCAACCTCGACCGCCTGTCGTCCGCTGCTGCCGACCGGGGCCTGCGGGCGGTGATCCACCCGCACGTGGGAACGATGATCGAGAACCGGGCCGAGGTGGACCGCGTCCTGGACGGCTCGTCGATCCCGCTGTGCCTGGACACCGGTCATCTCCTGATCGGCGGCACCGACCCGCTCGACCTGGTCTCCACGGCCCCCGAGCGGATCGCCCACGCGCACCTGAAGGATGTCGATGCGGCACTCCTCGGCCGGGTCCGGGCGGGTGAACTCACCTACACCGAGGCCGTCGCCCAGGGCATGTACACGCCGCTCGGCACCGGTGACGTGGACATCGCCGGGGTGGTCGAGCGGCTGCAGAATCAGGGCTACGACGGCTGGTACGTCCTCGAGCAGGACACCATTCTCGCGGCGGAACCCGAGGGCGGAGGCCCCGTGCGCGACGTCGTCCGAAGCGTCGAATACCTGGAAAGCATCACGAAGTAGGGCTTCGTGCCGCCGGGGCGCGGCTACCACCGGGCAGGCCCGGTCGTGCCGCGCACCATCAGGTGGGGGTCGATCACGAAATCCTGCGGGTCGAGGTCCTCGTCCTCGAGGCGGCCGACGGCGAACTGCACGGCGTGCCGGGCCAGGCCCTCGGTGTCCTGCCGCACGGTGGTGAGGTCGATCCGCGACAACTGTGCCAGGTGGCTGTCGTCGTACCCGACGATCGAGATGTCGCCCGGAACGTCGACGTGGGCGCGGGTGAACACGTCCATGAGACCGATGGCGCAGCGGTCGTTCCCGGCGAGCACGGCGGTGGGCAGGTGGTCCTCGGCCAGCAGCGTGTTCGCGGCCGCGACGCCTGCCTCCTCGGTGTGCTGACCGGGAATGACGCGAACGTGATCGGAGAGGTCGTGCCTGCGCATCGCCGCGAGGTACGCCCGACGCCGCTCGGGTGAGCCCGGGTCCGCGCCGCCGTCGACGTGCGCGATCTCGCGATGTCCGAGTCCGACCAGGTGGTCCACGGACTGGCGGATGCCCTTGGCGTCGGCGGTCCGCACGGTGTCGACGGCCGTGTGGGGGAGCGCGCGGCCGACGACAGTGACCACGGCCCGGTCCGCGAGCGTGCGCAGATAGTCCGCCTCGGAGAGGGGGCCGAGCAGGATCAGGCCCTCGCACCGGTGGCTGAGTAGCGCTTCGATCGCCTTGTGTTCGTCCCGGGTGGGTGCGCTCGCGGAGAGCAGGACCTCGTATCCGGCGGCCTCGGCCTCCGCGTAGATGGTTCCGATCAGGTCGGCCTGGAAGGTCTGGTGGACATCCATGAGCACCCCGAGGGTGCGGCTGCGGCCGCGGGCGAGCATGCGGGCGGCCCGGTCGAGCCGGTAGCCCAGTTCGTCCGCGGCCTGCAGGACGCGGTCCCGGGTCTCGTCGGATGCACCCGGTTTGTTGCTGAAGATCAGTGATACGAGGGTGCGTGACACCCCGGCCCGCGTCGCGACGTCGGCCATCGTGGGGCGTCGGTGCAGGCCGGCCGGTGCCCGCTCCGCATCCGCGTGCGCCGTGGCTCGGTCGTCGAGCATCTCGATCTCCCTCGGTTGCGTCGTCACGGACATTCTCACGGATCGCGACTTCAGCCCTTGACACCTTCTGTGATTCACCTCATAGTAGACAACTGAAGCGCGTTAGTGAAGCGCTTCAGTCCAGGAAAGTACGCCTCTTCGGCTGCATCGAGCCGAGCGCGCCCCGGGCGATATATCGACGCACGTGAACCGATCTTCCGTGTCGTGATGCGTGAGCATTCCCAGAAAGGCCACACCTGATGTTGACAACCAACTCGGCTGCCAGTGCACGCGGAAGCGGCGGCGCTGCGCGTAACGAGCGCAGTCACAAACGCTTCCTGACCAAGCTCACTGTCATCTCCACACTCGGAGGCCTGCTGTTCGGCTACGACACCGGGGTGATCTCCGGTGCGCTGCTGTACATGAAGGACGAGTTGAACCTCAGTGCGGTTGGCGAAGCCACCGTCGTGAGTTCGCTGCTCTTCCCGGGTGCCGCGGTCGGCGCGTTGCTGGGCGGCCGGTTGTCCGATGCCCTCGGCCGCAAGCGCACGCTGCTCGTCTGCGCGGGCCTGTTCCTCGTCGGTGCCCTCGGGTGTGCGATGGCTCCCAACGTGGAGATCATGGTGCTGGCCAGGATCGTCCTCGGTCTCGGTGTGGGCGCCGCCGCCGTCACCTGCCCGCTGTACCTGGCCGAGATGGCCCCGGTGGAGCGGCGTGGCCGGATGGTCACCATCAACGAACTGATGATCGTCACCGGTCAGATGCTGGCCTTCTCGATCAACGCGCTGCTCGATCACGTCATCGAGGATCCGACGGTGTGGCGGTACATGCTGGCCATCGCGTCGGTGCCCGCGGTTCTCCTGCTGCTCGGCATGCTCGCGCTGCCCGATTCACCGCGCTGGTACGCGTCGAAGGGCCGG
The DNA here is from genome assembly GCF_002165735.1 of Rhodococcus sp. NCIMB 12038. Lineage (NCBI taxonomy): Bacteria > Bacillati > Actinomycetota > Actinomycetes > Mycobacteriales > Nocardiaceae > Rhodococcus > Rhodococcus sp. NCIMB 12038. The sequence continues at coordinate 4,093 of NZ_NHML01000031.1, read as the reverse complement.
CTCGCCGAGACCCGCAGGACCCTCGAACTGAGCCGCAGCGAGTCCGAGGCCGCCGACGAGTACGCCGGCATCGCCTTCCACGCCGCCCGCGACCGGAAGTCGAAGACCAGTGGCGCCGTCCACTACCTGCGTGACTACCCCTGGATGCGCCGGATCCTGTGGATCGGCTGCGGGCTTGCCATCGTGCAGCAGGCGACGGGCATCAACACGGTCAACTATTACGCCCCGACGATCCTCGAACAGAGTGGGTTGGGGGTCAGCGCGTCCCTGGTGGCCACCATCGCGGTCGGTGTCACCTCCGTGGTCATGACGATCCTCGGAATCGTCCTGCTGGGCTTCGTGAATCGCCGCAAGATGCTGCTCACCGGTTTCATTGGGGTGGCAAGCTCGCAGGCCGCGCTGTCGCTGGTGTTTCTGCTGCCCTCGTCCACCGGACGCAGCTACATCATCCTCGCCGCGATGATGGTGTTCGTCGCGTTCGTGCAGTGTTTCATCGGCACCTGCGTGTGGTTGCTGCTGTCGGAGATCTTCCCGATGGCCATCCGCGGATTCGCAATGGGTATCGCGGTATTCGTGCTCTGGACGACCAACGCCTTCATCTCGTTCGTCTTCCCGATCCTCAACTCGGTTCTCGGATCCACCGGAACGTTCGGGCTGTTCGTTCTCGTCAACCTGATGTCGGTGTACTTCGTGTACCGCTTCGTCCCGGAAACCAAGGGCCGCAGCCTCGAAGAGTTGGAGGACCGCCTCGGCGCGGGCAATCCCGCCACGTCCGCTGCGGGAAGCGCCGCAGCCGTCGCCACCCACTGATCGCCGGTTCTCACGCACCGGTACCACCGCCTGCGGGTGGTGGTGCCGGTGCGTTGCGGTGTGTGGGGCGCCGCCCGTGTAGTTCGTTCAGGTACTCGGCGTCCCTGCTGGTCGTGGGAACGCTCGGTGAGCGGCCGGAGGGCACGGGAGTTCTGCACGCCTCGGATGTGGTTGTGGTCATTCGAGTTGTCCCGCGCCGATCTGCCGGACGGTCCAACAGCCGTAGGTTTTCAGCCGGTGATGACGCCGGCAGAGGCAGGCGAGATTCGACTCGACCGTCAGACCGACATTTCCCGCAACCGCATTGCGAGGGTGTGGGCGTCGGCGGCGGGGAGGTGCCCGTCGAGGTAGGCCATGCCGTTCTCCGCCGGGCGGATCCACACGTCGCGATCGGCGATGGCGAGCTTGTTGCGGTGGACGATGCTGTCGGGGTCGTAGCGGGCGATGACCCGTGCCTGATCCAGGTCGATCCGCCCGGCCGCGAATGCGTCTCGGGTGCCGTGCAGGCGGTGGCGCAGGTCGAGTCCGAGGTCGATCCAGGGGGTCACCACCGGGTCGTTGACGCCGAGTGCGACGGCCATCACTCGTCGATGGTGAGCTTGCACCAGCATCGACCTGCCCATCCGCAGCCCATCGATCGCCAAGATTCCCGGCGGTGTCGTCATGCTTCCGCGCTCGTGAGTGCCCGACGAGTCCGGGGACTCCTCAACCACGCACGGGCGCGGAGCGCCTCGCGAGGGTGGCGGCCCCGATGCGCTGTGCCGATTCGCCGAGTTGTGTTTCGCGGATGCGGGCGAGGGGGCGGTGCCCGGAACCGGTTGCGAGAGAGGCGTAGACGTCCCGCGCGTGGTCGAGGAACAACGGAGCCGAACCGCTGACTCCGCCGGCGATGACGACGAGGTCGGGGTCGTAGACGTCGCCGACCATGGCGAGTCCGACGCCCAGCCATCGTGCGAACTCTTCCATCGTGCGGATGGCCAGCGGGTCGCCGTCCCGCGCGGCGCTCGCGATCCGGCGGCCGGTGAGCGATCCCGGATCGCTCGCCACTTCGCGTGCGAGGATCGTCGAACTCGTGGGGTCGGAGGCGAGAAGTTCGATGGCCGTGTCCACGAGCGCTGTTCCGCTGCAATACCGTTCCCAGCACCCGCGCTTGCCGCAGGCGCAGGGTCTGCCGCCCGGGACCACCTGCAGGTGGCCGAGTTCGGGGGCGACACCGTGGCTCCCGCGGTACAGCGTCCCGTCGATGAGCAGCGCCGCACCGATGCCGGTGCCGATCGCGACCATCACCACATTGCGACCACCGGCGGCGGCCCCGAACCGGTGCTCCGCCCACGCCGCCGCGTTCGCGTCGTGTTCGAGGACCACTGGCAGGCCGAGCCGTTCGCTGAGGTCGTTGGCGACCGGCACGTTCTTCCACGGCAGATGCGGCGCGAACCGCACGGTGGTGAGGTCGGGGGTGATGAAACCCGCCACGGCCAGCCCGACGGCCGACACGGGATGGCGCCCCGCGAGTTCGCGGACGGCACGGTCGAGCGCGTCCTCGAGGGCCTTCGCCGATTGTGGTGTGGGCGCCTGCACGGAGTCGAGCACCTCGCCGGTGTCGTCGACCACGCAGGCCCGGATACTGGTACCACCGACGTCGATGCCGACGGTGAGAGCGGAGACAGGCACGGAGGCGACGGTACTCACCGTGCCGAGGCCGTCGCCGCCTCGGGTACCGCCCGGGAATCCTCCCAGGCATCGAGCCTGCTGATCGCGGTCCGGGCGACCACCTGTTGTTCCGTGACGGCGAGGTGGCCCCGGGAGCTGCCCAGGAACGACCACGTCCAAGACAGGGCGGTCGCGAGCCGGCTCTTGAATCCGACGATGTAGACCAGGTGGATCAGGAGCCACAGCAGCCAGGCGAGCAGCCCGGTCAGTTGGAGGCGGCCGACCTTCGCGACCGCGTGGAAGCGGGAGATCATCGCCATGCTGCCCTTGTCCGTGTAGCGGAACGGGGCGCGTTCGGGCTTGTCGCGACCTTTCCGGTGGGCGCGCACCTCGGCGGCGATCAGTTGCGCGGCGTAGCGGCCGCCCTGGATCGCGACCTGCGCGACGCCGGGAAGGCCGTCCCGGTTCATCATGTCCCCGACGACGAAGACGTTGCTGTGGCCCGGCAGGGTGAGGTCGGGTTCGACGAGAACCCGGCCCGCGCGGTCGGTGCCGGCGCCGGTCTGCTCGGCGAGTTGCCTGCCCAGCGGGCTGGCCGCGACGCCCGCCGACCAGATCTTGCAGGCGGCCTCGATCCGCCGCTCGGCTCCGTCCTGGTCGCGGACGGTGAGTCCGTCGTCGTCGACGTCGGTCACCATCGCGCCCAGCTGGATCTCGACCCCGAGATTCTCCAGCGTGTCCGCGGCCGCCCGGCGCAGCTTGTCGTCGAACGGCGGGAGCACCGTCGGCGCCGCGTCGAGCAGGATGATGCGCGCGTCACGGGGATCGATGGTGCGGTACGCGCCGGCGAGAGTGCGGTGCGCGAGCTGGGCGATCTCGCCAGCCATCTCGACACCGGTGGGCCCGGCGCCGACCACGACGAACGTCAGCAGTCGCGCCCGCTCAGCGGGATCGGTGCTGACCTCGGCGCTCTCGAAGGCGCCCAGAATGCGACCCCGCAGCTCGAGGGCGTCGTCGATCGTCTTCATTCCGGGTGCGTGCTCCGCGAAATGGTCGTTGCCGAAATAGGATTGGCGGGCGCCCGCCGAGACGACGAGACTGTCGTACTCGGTGACGGTCGTGCGGCCGCGATGGGTGGAGGTGACGGTTCGGTCGGCGACGTCGATCTTCTCGACTCCGCCGATGAGCACGGACGCGTTCTGCTGGTCTTCGAGGACGAGCCGCGTCGCGGGCGCGATCTCGCCCTCCGACAGGATTCCCGTCGCCACCTGGTACAGCAACGGCTGGAACAGGTGATGCGTCGTGCGATCGATCAGAGTGACATCGACGTCCGTCCGTTTCAGTGCCTTGGTGGCGAAGAGGCCGCCGAATCCCGATCCGATGACCACGACCCGATGACGGCGGGCGAGAGAGGTGTCGCTCATGAAGTTCCTTTCGATCGAACGGACGCCGCGCCGGACCGCGGACGGTCCGGCGCGGAGAACCAGTACTTACGCGTTCTGGGGGAATCCGAGGTTGAGGCCGCCGTGGCTGGGGTCGAGCCAGCGGGTGGTGACGACCTTGCCGCGGGTGAAGAAGTGCACACCTTCGGCGCCGTGGGCGTGGGTGTCGCCGAACAGGGAGTTCTTCCAGC
>NZ_NHML01000038.1:0-83570 GCF_002165735.1 Rhodococcus sp. NCIMB 12038 | reverse complement strand
TCCCGAAGGCGTTCGTCGTCGCCCAGCCCGGCGCCGAGGGGCTGGACGAGGCCGCGGTGATCGCGTTCGTCGCCGAACGGGTGTCCCCGCACAAGAAGGTCCGCAAGGTCGAGTTCATCGATCTCGTCCCCAAGTCCGCGGCCGGCAAAATCCTCCGCAAGGACCTGCGGGCCGGCGAGGCCCGCCGGAGCTGACAGCGGGGGTTCACGGCGCGAGGGTTCCGGCAGGCATGCCAGGATGAACGGCATGAGTACCGGAACCCTTGTGCTGCTCCGCCACGGCGAGAGCGAATGGAATGCGCTCAACTTGTTCACCGGCTGGGTGGACGTCCACCTGACCGATAAGGGCATCGCCGAGGGCAAGCGTGCCGGCGAATTGCTGCTCGAGCACGACCTGCTCCCCGACGTGCTGTACACGTCGCTGCTGCGCCGCGCCATCAGCACCGCCAACATCGCACTCGACACGGCAGACCGGCACTGGATTCCCGTCGTCCGCGACTGGCGCCTCAACGAGCGCCACTACGGCGCCCTGCAGGGACGCAACAAGGCGCAGGTCAAGGAGAAGTACGGCGACGAGCAGTTCATGTTGTGGCGCCGCAGCTACGACACCCCGCCGCCCCCGATCGAGCCGGGCAGCGAGTACAGCCAGGACACCGATCCCCGCTACGCGAACCTCGACGAGGTCCCGCTCACGGAGTGCCTGAAGGACGTCGTCGTCCGCCTGATCCCGTACTGGGAAGAGACCATCTCGGCCGACCTGTTGGCCGGCAAGACCGTCCTGATCACCGCGCACGGCAACTCGCTGCGCGCCCTCGTCAAGCACCTCGACGGAATCTCCGACGAGGACATCGCCGGGCTGAACATCCCCACGGGCATCCCGCTGCGCTACGACCTGGACGAGAATCTGAAGCCGCTCAATCCGGGCGGGACCTACCTCGACCCCGAGGCCGCCGCCGCAGGCGCTGCCGCGGTCGCGAACCAGGGCGGGAAGTAACCCGTGCAACCGGCCGGACGTCCCGTTCGCGGGACGTCCGGCCAACAGCAGGTTAACTGCGGACGAAGACTCCGGTTGTCGCGTGTGACGTGCGCGGAAATGCCTGGACCCTGCGTAACCGGCCCGCCGCGCGAACGTACGATTCAGGCGTGAGTGTTGTTCAAGCCGTCTTGCTTGCCATCGTGGGCGGCTTCGTCGGTTACCTCGTCGGTGGCGTGCTGATCCCCATGCTCTCCACTCGGCAGGCTCAGCGAATGGAAGAGACGTCAGGGCTCACGATGTCGCAGGTCCTCGACCTGATCGTGCTGGCGTCCGAGAGCGGCATCGCCGTGGTCGACCAGTTCCACGACGTCGTCCTGTTCAACCCCCGCGCCGAAGAGCTGGGCCTGGTGCGGAACCGGCTCGTCGACGACCGTGCGTGGGTGGCGGCGCTCCGCGTCCTCGAAACCGGTGAACCCGTCGAGGTCGATCTGAGCACCAAGACCCCGCAGCGGGGACGCGACCGGATCGCGGTGCGCGGCACCGCACGCCTGCTCAGCAAGGAAGACCACAACTTCGTGGTCCTGTTCGCCGACGACGACTCCGAGCAGGTGCGGATGGAAGCGACCCGCCGCGACTTCGTCGCCAACGTCAGCCACGAACTCAAGACCCCGGTCGGCGCGATGGGACTGCTCGCGGAGGCACTTCTCGAATCGGCCGACGACCCCGAGTCGGTCCGGCACTTCGGTGAACGCGTGCTCGGTGAATCCGTCCGGCTCGGCAAGATGGTCACCGAACTGATCGCGCTGTCCCGGCTGCAGGGCGCCGAGAAGCTGCCCGACCTCGAGGCCGTCTCCGTCGACGAGGTGGTCGACGAGGCCCTGCAGCGGTGCAAGATCTCCGCGGAGGCCGCAGGCATCGCCGTCACCACCGACCACCACAGCGGCTACGAAGTGCTCGGCGACCGCGCGCTGCTCGTCACCGCGCTGTCCAACCTGGTGCAGAACGCCATCGCCTATTCGCCGAAGGGATCCCCGGTCTCGGTGAGCCGGTCGATCCGCGGCGACAACGTGGCGATCTCGGTGACCGACCGCGGCGAAGGCATCGCCAAGGCAGACCAGGAACGCGTCTTCGAACGCTTCTTCCGCGTCGACAAGGCACGGGCCCGGGCGACCGGCGGAACGGGACTCGGCCTCGCGATCGTCAAGCACGTGGCCGCCAACCACAACGGATCGATCGACCTGTGGAGCAAGCCCGGAACGGGTTCGACGTTTACCCTGCAGATTCCTGCACACATCGAGACAGTAGAGACGAACGGCGGGGACGCCGACGGCGGCACTGTCGGGAGGAGAGAAACCGGTATGGAGGCCAAGCGATGACAAGTGTGCTGATCGTGGAAGACGAGGAGTCACTGGCCGACCCATTGGCCTTCCTGCTCCGCAAGGAAGGATTCGAGACGACGATCGTCGGCGACGGACCGTCCGCGCTCGCCGAGTTCGACCGGGCCGGTGCCGACATCGTCCTCCTCGACCTCATGCTGCCCGGCATGAGCGGCACGGACGTCTGCAAGCAACTCCGCAGCCGATCCGGTGTCCCCGTCATCATGGTGACGGCACGGGACAGCGAGATCGACAAGGTGGTGGGCCTCGAACTCGGCGCCGACGACTACGTCACCAAGCCGTACTCCGCGCGGGAACTGATCGCCCGCATCCGGGCGGTGCTGCGCCGCGGCGTCGACAGCGAACTCGACGTCGCGCAGGATTCGGCCGTCCTCGAGGCCGGACCCGTCCGGATGGACGTCGAACGGCACGTGGTCCAGGTGAACGGTGAGGCCGTCACGCTGCCGCTCAAGGAGTTCGACCTCCTCGAGTATCTGCTGCGGAACTCGGGCCGGGTGCTCACCCGCGGACAGTTGATCGACCGGGTGTGGGGCGCGGACTACGTCGGCGACACCAAGACCCTCGACGTGCACGTCAAGCGTCTGAGGTCGAAGATCGAGACCGACCCGGCCAAGCCGGAACACCTCGTCACCGTCCGCGGGCTGGGCTACAAACTGGAGGCGTGAGCGGACGCCGATCCGCCACAGTTGCCCACGAATTCGTCAGCCGCACAGGCAATTGCCGGTGCGGCTGACGAATTCGTGGGCGTCTGTCAGGGAACGAACCAGCGCACCGACGAGTAGTAGTCGGGTCGGAAATTCGGCAGCTCACGCAGTTCGTGCACGTTACCGGCGAGGTCGTGCTGCTGGAACGTGACCCGATCGCCCTCCCACACGCAGTCGATCGGCTGCCGGGTCCCGAATGGACTGAACAGGAGGTGCATTCCCGGGTTGCCCCAGTACGCCTCCAAGTCCAACGGTGTCCTGAAGTACGCCTCGCACCCGCCGACCGTCGAGGTCGGCTCGGCGGCGGCGGTCGGCGCGAATACTGCCAGGGATGCCGCCGCGACCGCGCCCGCAAGGACAGCGCGCTTCATCAGAACGGGTTGTACACGTAGACACCGCGGAACGGCGCCGAGATGATCTGCGTGATCGCGTGCTCGCGGCCCTGGTCGTCGAACTGCCTGCAGTAGACCGCGACGTAGTGTCCGTCGCCCTTGCACTCGATGACCCGGCCGGTTCCGTACGGGCTCAGCACGAGTGCGCGGTCGCCCTTGTCGCCGAAGGCGCCGGGATCGAACGGTGCGACGAAGTTCGCCGTCTTGTCGTAGAAGGTGTTCCAGTCCGGGGTCGGGTCGGCGGACGCGGTCGGCGCGAGGGCGAGCGTGGCAGCGGCGGTCAGCAGGGCACCGGTCAGAATGCGAGCGAACATGATCTCTCCCGTCGTGGCTGTGCCCGGAATGGGGCAGTGACGGCTAAATCGACCGGTGGGTCCGATCCGTTACCCGGCGGGCTTCCTCTGCGCGGCCACGGTGGCGGGATGCACGGCGACGAGTCCGAGGCCTGCCCTGCGCTTGCACAGCTTCGCCAATTCCGCGTACGCGGCCTTGCCGAGCAGTTCCGTCAACTCCGGCGCGTACGACTCCCAGACGGCCTTGGCGCCCACATGGGCGTCGGGTGAGCCCGAGCAGTACCAGTCCAGGTCCGAGCCGCCCTCACCCCAGCCGCGCCGGTCGTACTCGGTGATGGTGGTCTTGAGGATCTGCTCGCCGTCCGGGCGTTCCACCCACTCCTGGGTGCGGCGGATCGGGAGCTGCCAGCACACGTCCGGCTTGACCTCGAGCGGCTCGATTCCGCGCTTGAGCGCCATCGAGTGCAGCGCGCAACCGATGCCGCCCTCGAAGCCCGGGCGGTTCAGGAAGATGCAGGCCCCCTGATACCGGCGGGTGCGCAGCGCGGGCTCGTCCTCGAGGTCGTCCTCCTCGACGTACCCCTTCTTGCCGAGTCCCTTGTCCATGAACTGCCAGTCCTCGGGTGTGAGCAGCTTCACTGACTCGTTCAGCTTCTCCAGATCCTCCTCGTCGGAGAGGAACGCGCCGTGCGAACAGCAGCCGTCGTCCGGCCGGTCGCCGATGATGCCCTGGCAGGCCGGGGTGCCGAACACGCAGGTCCAGTGGGATAGCAGCCACGTCATGTCCGCGGCGATGAGGTGCTCGGCGTTGTCGGGATCGGGAAATTCGACCCATTCGCGAGCGAAGTCGAGGGGTACTTCGGGGCTGGGTGTCATCTTGTGTGAACGCCCTGCTTTACGTGCTGTCACAAAGCCCGACGGTAGACCCAGTACCGTGTCAATGTGCGACTAGGGGTACTCGACGTCGGAAGCAACACCGTCCATCTTCTCGTAGTGGACGCCCACAGGGGCGGCCACCCCACACCGATGAGTTCGACCAAGTCGACTCTGAGGCTGGCGGAGAACACCGACGACAGGGGTGACATCACCACTCAGGGAGCAGATCGCCTGGTCATGACGGTGGCAGATTTCTCCAGCATCGCGAGGACATCCGGGTGCGGTGAACTCATGGCTTTCGCGACGTCCGCCGTCCGCGACGCCAACAACTCGGACGACGTGCTGGCGCGCGTGCACGACGAGACCGGCGTGACGCTCGAGGTCCTGTCGGGTGTCGACGAGGCGCGGCTGACGTTCCTCGCCGTGCGCCGCTGGTTCGGCTGGAGCGCGGGCCGCATCCTGAACCTCGACATCGGCGGCGGATCCCTCGAACTGACGACGGGCGGCGACGAGGACCCGGACGTCGCGCTGTCGCTGCAACTCGGCGCGGGGCGGCTCACCCGGGACTGGCTCGAGGAGGACCCGCCCGGCAAGCGCCGGGTGGCGGTGCTGAGGGACTGGCTGGACGCCGAACTGACCGTCCCGTCGAAGGAACTGCGCGCGGCAGGGCAGTGGGACCGGGCCGTCGGCACGTCCAAGACGTTCCGCTCGCTGGCCCGGTTGACGGGCGCCGCACCGTCCGGTGCCGGCCCGCGGGTCAAGCGCACGCTCACCGCCAGCGGTCTCAGGCAACTCATAGCTTTCATTTCGCGGATGACGGCCTCGGACCGTGCAGAATTGGAAGGGGTGAGCTCCGACAGGTCGCAGCAGATCGTGGCCGGAGCACTCGTTGCGGAGGCCAGCATGAGAGCACTGGGCGTGGAGGAACTCGAAATCTGCCCCTGGGCTCTGCGCGAGGGTTTGATCCTCCGCAAGCTCGATACGGAAATGGGCGGTGAATTGATGGTGGGTGCTCGATGACCGAGGACAGTCAGCAGATCTCTGTGTCAGAGCTGCTCAAACGCAACGGGCAGCAGGTGGAGTCCCGGGGCGGGCGCCGTCGGCGCGGTGTCGCGGGAGGAATCTCCGTCGCCGAGTTGACCGGTGAAATTCCGGTGGTCCGGGATCCGTCCGATTCGCGGGCACTCGAACCCGAACCGGAACAGGAACCCGCCGCGCCCGAGCCGTCGCGCACGCCCGCGCCGGCAGCACCGTCTGCGCGCGCCGACGAGCGCACCGGGGCATTCAAGGCTCCGGCCGACGACAGCGACGAGGACGACGACGAACCCATCGCCAGTCGCCCCGCCGGCCGTGGCCGCGCCGTGGTGTCGGGCGGGACGTCCCGCGATCACCAGGGAACGTGGGTCAGCCGCGCAGTCCGGAAGGAACCGCCTGCGCCGGAGGCCGCGGCTTCCACACCGGCTCCGACCGTCGCCGCGCCGGCCGTGAAGAAGCCGGAGCCTGCCCCGACCGTCGCCGCTCCGCGCGTGACACCGGCGCCGAAGACCGAAACCCCGGCCAAGCCCGACACAACGGCCAAGGCCGAACCGGCGGTGAAGTCCGACGCACCCGCGAAGTCCGAGGCACCGGCGAAACCCGGAATGCCGGCGAAGGCGGGTGCGGCAGCGAAGTCGGACTCCGCAGCGAAGGCGGATGCCGCAGCGGCGTCGAACGGCGCGTCGAAGTTCGTGAAGACGCCGAAGCCGGAAGCTCCCGCCAAGGCGAAGCCGGAACCCGCGCTACTGTCCGGATCGACGCTGGCCGGCGACCTGATGCGCCAGTCCCGGGACTCGGACGCGGCGAACGCGGCCGAAAAGACGGACCTCATCGAGGCCGCCACCGACGAGGCGGACACCGAGAAGCGCGACGGCGACACGCAGAAGTCCGACACCCCGCGCCGTTCCCGCAAGGAGGCGAAGGCCGAGGCCGCGAAGGCGGAGAAGGCAGGCAAGGGCGAGGCCGGCGAGAACTCCACCCGCGAGTGGGTCGTTCTCATCGGTCAGGGTGTCGTGGCCGTCATCGCCGGGGCCCTGCTCTTCAAGGGTTTCGAGAAGCTGTGGGACGTCTTCCCGTGGGTGGCGCTGATTCTGGCGCTGCTCGTCATCGTGGGCCTGGTCGCCATGGTCCGCATCCTGCGCCGCACCGACGACATCACCAGTTTCGTGATCGCCGTCGTCGTCGGGATGATCGTCACTCTGGGGCCGTTAGCCTTCATGCTTGCGTCGGGCTGAGTTGCTCATGGTCGGGGACAGTGGGCACGAGCAGGTTCGACGGTCACCGCGCGGGCGGAAGGTACTGGTCGGCCTGTCGACGGCCTCGGTGTACCCGGAGAACACCGAGGCGGCCTTCCGGTACGCGGCCGATCTCGGATACGACGGCGTCGAACTGATGGTGTGGGCCGAATCGGTCAGCCAGGACGCCGCCGCCGTGGCCGCGCTGGTGCGCAGGTACGCGATCCCGGTTCAGGCGATCCACGCGCCGTGCCTGCTCATCTCGCAGCGGGTGTGGGGCGCCGACCCCGTCGCGAAGCTGGAGCGGTCCGTCCGCACCGCCGAATCGCTCGGGGCGGCGAGCGTCGTGGTGCACCCCCCGTTCCGCTGGCAGCGCCGGTACGCCGACGGCTTCGCCGATCAGGTGGCCGAACTGGAACAGCGCAGCGACGTGATCGTCGCGGTCGAAAACATGTTCCCCATGCGGGCGGACGGCTTCTTCGGCAGCAAGGAGAGATCCGCCCAGCGGTTGCGGCGGCGCGGCGGACCGGGGGCGGCGCTGTCGGCATTCAGCCCGTCCTACGACCCCACCGATTCGGGGCACGCCCACTACACGCTCGACCTGTCGCACACGGCCACGGCCGGGATGGATGCGATGAAACTGGCGGAGCGGATGGGGGAGGGCCTCGCGCATCTCCACCTCGCGGACGGCCGGGGTGCGTCGATGGACGAGCACCTCATTCCCGGTCACGGCGCCCAACCGTGCGCGCAGCTGTGCCGGCACCTCGTCGACACCGGGTTCGACGGGCAGGCGGTGGTCGAGATCAACACGCAGAACGCCCGAACCCAGCGGGAACGGTCGTCGATGCTGTCGCAGGCGCTGGCCTTCGCCCGTGAACATCTCGAACCGGGCCGCGCCGCGTCGGGGTCGCCGCGCAGCCACTCCGGTGGCGATCACGACGACACCTGACATGTATGTCGAGTTCTTCCTGCGGTAAGCTCGGGGTCACATTGGATAGTTTCAGTATCCAGTCGAGTTGCAGAAGGAGGGGCCGTGCGCGTTTCCGAGTTGGTCGCCCGCACCGGCGTACCGCTCGCGACGGTGAAGTACTACCTGCGCGAAGGCCTGCTGATGCCCGGCGAGGCGACGAGCGCCACCCAGGCGAAGTACGGCGAGGAGCACGTACAGCGCCTGGGCCTGGTCAAGGCGCTGGCCGGCGCCGGGCTCCCGATTCCGCGTATCCGGGAGATACTCCGCCTCGTCGACCATCCCGACGGCTCGCTGTTCGAGGTGCTCGGCCAGGCCATCGCGCAACTGCCCCCGTACCTCGACACCCCCGCCGCCGACGACGCCGCCGACGAGTTCCCGCGGGCCCGCGCCGTCCTCGACAGGCTCGGGCAGGTGTACGACCCCGGGTACGTCGCGGTCGGTCAGCTCGAACGTGCACTCGCGGCCCTCGAAGAAGCCGGCATCCCGATGACCGACGAGCGACTCGACGCCTACGGGCGCCACGTGCGCGGGATCGCCGAGATCGACATCGGGCTCATGCCCACCGCATCGGCCGAGGACGCGATCCGGTACGCGGTGCTGGGCACGGCCGTATACGAACCGGTGATCGCCGCGATGCGCCGGCTCGCACACCAGGACGTCGCGCAGAAGCGTCTCCGGAACCCCGAAGAACAGGACCAGCAGTGAGCTCAACTCCCTTCCGTGATCTCAACGTCCTCACCGCTGCCGGTGACGGGACCTACCGGGCGTCGATCGACCCGATCTGGACGATCGGCCCCAAGGTGCACGGCGGTTCGATGATGTCGCTCTGTGCCGCCGCCGCCCGCAGGCGACTGCTCGACGAGACCGGCGATGCCGGGCCGTCCCGGGTGCAGCCCCTCGCGGTCGGGGCCAACTACCTGTCCGCCCCCGATCCGGGCGAGGTGACGCTGTCGACGACGGTGCGCAAGCAGGGCAAGCAGGTGTCGTTCGTCGACGTGGAGCTGACGCAGGGCGACCGCGTCGCCGTCCGCGCGTCGGTCACGCTCGGCGTGCCCGACATCGGGGAACCGCAGTACAGCGGGGACCACGCCCTGTCGCGGCTCCCGGTGGAACCGCCCGCCGACGCCGTCGTGCTCACGACCGACCACCCGATGGGGCAGATCGTGCACGTGGCCCAGGGCTGCGACATGCGGGTGGACGGGACGTCGGCGCACTTCCTGACCGGCAACCAGGGCGAACCCGAGGTCCGCATGTGGGTGCGACCGCGCGCGGGCGACGAGAGCGACCCCGACACGGCGGCCCTGTTCGCGATCATGACCGGCGACATCAGCGCCCCCGTGACGATGAACCGCGGCATGTTCGGCTGGGCGCCCACGGTCCAGCTGACCACCTACCTGCGCAGGCAGCCCGTGCCGGGCTGGCTGCGCGTGATGGCCAGCAGCACGGTGCTCGGCGGCGCCTGGTTCGAGGAGGACCACACCGTCCTCGACTCGACCGGGGCGATCGTCGTGCAGAGCCGCCAACTGGCGATGATCCCCCGCTAGGAGGACGCCGCAGAGCGTCGTGGCAGGCTGTTCGCCATGACGAGAATTGCGGTAATCGGAGGCGGCAAGATCGGCGAGGCCCTCATCTCGGGGCTTCTGCAGGCAGGTCACGCCGTCAAGGATCTGGTGGTGGCCGAGCAGCACCCGGCACGCGCCGACGAGCTGGCCGCGGCGTACTCGGTGCGGGTCACCACCCCCACCGACGCCGCCGAAGGCGCCGACGTCATCGTGATGGCCGTCAAGCCGGGAGACGTCGAGTCCGCGCTCACCGAGGTGTCCAAGGTGGAACTCGACGGCGAGCGCGAGCAGCTGCTCGTCTCCCTCGCTGCCGGCATCCCCACCGCCTTCTACGAGACGAGACTGCCCGCAGGGTTCCCCGTGGTCCGGGTCATGCCCAACACGCCCATGCTGGTCGGTGAAGGCGTCAGCGTGCTCGCGCCGGGCAGGCACGTGAAGAAGGAACACCTCGAACTGGTCCGCGGCGTCCTGTCGTCGGTCGGCAAGGTCGTCGTCGTCCCCGAATCGCAGATCGACGCCGTCACCGCCGTCTCCGGTTCCGGTCCGGCCTATTTCTTCCTGGTCGCCGAGGCCATGATCGACGCCGGCGTGGGGCTCGGACTGACTCGGGCGACCGCGACCGAGCTGGTCGTGCAGACCATGGTCGGCTCCGCAGCCATGCTGGACAGGTCGGGGGAGAGTGCGACCGAACTTCGTGCCGCCGTGACTTCGCCCGGCGGAACCACCGCGGCGGCAATCCGCCGATTGGAGGGAAACGGACTCCGAACGGCTTTTTTCGACGCCCTCGAAGCCGCGAAAATTCGTTCTGCCGAACTCGGCACGACGACCGAATGAATATTCGATTGCCCACACCCGTCGCAGTAACCCCATCCGTCCCGCTAAGCTCGAAGTAGCACGTGCGTGTCTGTTCCGCCGGAGGGGAAGCCGGCGGCGCGAGACGTGCCGGAGGTAAGTGGTTGATGACGTCTGCAAAAAAGCCGTCCAAGGGCTCGGCCCCGGACGGACAACCGGCACTGGCCGGAACGCAATTTCTCACCGTCGCCGAGGTAGCGACGCTGATGAGAGTGTCCAAGATGACTGTGTATCGGTTGGTGCACAGCGGCGAACTGCCCGCCGTCCGCGTGGGCCGTTCGTTCAGAGTGCATGCGAAAGCAGTGCACGACTACCTCGAAACCTCGTACTTCGACGCCGGTTGACCGGTCGGCACGAAGAGGGTCATCGACCTCGGTTTTCGGGGAGAGGACCCGCACCGGTACGATTAGCGACTGTCGTACCAGCCAGCTGGTGTCGTAAGGCGCTGAGCTAGTTAAAACGAGGCCCAGGCGCCAGAGTGGCGCGAGCGTACGTGATCGGCGTGCGCAGGAACGCTAGAGAAGAACGTGAGGGACACCCGCTATGGGTTCAGTGATCAAGAAGCGACGCAAGCGCATGTCGAAGAAGAAGCACCGTAAGCTGCTTCGCCGCACCCGAGTGCAGCGCAGGAAACTCGGTAAGTAAAGAGTTGCGTCTGGATGCCCGTCACCTCCGGTGGCGGGCATCCTTCGTTTCACGGCGGGCCCGTCGCGTATTGGGCGACCGACCAATTGTCGTTGTGCGGAGCGCCATCCCCCTCCTGCACGTATCGTTGACGTCACTCGCTACGTGATCGGGGGTCTTAGTGGTTGTGAGTGACGAAGACAGTACTACGCGGACGGCGGTGCCGCGCGTCGTGCTTGTCACTGGGGCAAGCAGGTTTCTGGGTGGATACCTGGTCACCCGGCTCGCTCAGAATCCGGCCATCGAGCGAGTGATCGCGGTGGATGCGGTGTCGCCGAGCAAGGACATGTTGCGCCGCATGGGCCGCGCCGAGTTCGTGCGCGCCGACATCCGGAATCCCTTGATCGGCAAGGTTATTCGTAACGCCGAGGTCGACACCGTCGTGCACGCGTCGACGTTGGCGCGCCCGCCGAAGTCGGGTAGTCGCGCGGCCATGAAGGACATGAACGTCATCGGCGCGATGCAGTTGTTCGCCGTCTGCCAGAAGGCCCCGAGCGTCCGCAAGGTCGTGTTGCGTTCGGCCTCCGTGGTCTACGGCTGCAGTGCCAAGGACCCGGCGAAGTTCACCGAGGAGATGAGCGCGCGGCGCCGCCCGGCGGGCGCGTACGCGCGGGACTGCATCGAGATCGAGGGGTATCTGCGCGGAATGGGGCGCAGGCGCCCCGACATCGACGTGTCGATCGTCCGCCTCGCACCGCTGGTCGGGCCGCGACTCAACGCGACGGTCGCGCAGTACCTCACCTCACCGGTCGTGCCGACCATTCTCGGACGGGACGCACGCCTGCAGGTCCTGCACGAGGAGGACGCGCTGGCTGCACTCGAACGGGCCACGGTGTCGGGTCCGGCGGGCACGTTCAACGTCGCAGGCGACGGCATCGTCATGATGTCGCAGGCCATCCGCCGCGCCGGGCGGATCGAGGTCCCGATGCCGTTCGGGTTGTTCCGCAACGTCGGGCGTGCGCTGATGGGTCCGGTGATGCGGTCGTACACCACAGAACAACTCGAATACTTTCATTTCGGTTGCGGTCTGGACACCACTCGCATGCGAACCGAACTATCCTTCGAGCCACGGTGGACTTCGATGCAGGCGCTCGACGACTTCGCTCGCGCGGCAGGCGTCAAGGCGATCATCAAGAACGAATGGGTCGACGCAGCAGAAAACGCACTACTCGCTCTTACCGGCACGGCGAAAGGGGAGAGGTGAACGAAGTGGCGAAGGTCATTCCGTTGCACGGTGCGACAGCCGCGCGCGGGACCGCTATCGGACGTTCGAGGCGTGAGCAGAGCGAGAGCAGACATCCGTCGGCGATGCCGCCACCTGCCGTGATCACCCCACCCGAGCCCGTCACCGAGTCTTCGGCCGTCGACGCCGTCCGCCACGCCCTGGCCGAGCAGATCGTCAACACCGCCGAGTTCCTGCGCCGCCGGCTCTCGGGCGACTATCACGTCGACGACTTCGGCTACGACCCCCACTTCGCCGAGAACGTGTGGCTCCCCATCCTGCGTCCGCTGTTCGACAAATGGTTCCGCGTCGAGGTCAGCGGTCTGGAGAACATCCCGTCGACCGGTGGTGCGCTGGTGGTCGCCAACCATGCCGGTGTGCTGCCCATCGACGGCCTGATGACCTCGGTCGCCGTTCACGATCATCACCCAGCGCATCGCCCGTTGCGGATGCTGGCCGCCGATATGGCGTTCGAGATGCCGCTGGTCGGTGGTGTCGCCCGCAAGGCAGGCCACACTCTCGCGTGCCACCCGGACGCGGTGCGCCTGCTGCAGGACGGGGAGGTCGCGGCCGTGTTCCCCGAAGGTTTCAAGGGCATCGGCAAACCGTTCAGCGAACGCTACAAGTTGCAGCGGTTCGGCCGCGGTGGGTTCGTGTCCGCCGCCATGCGGACCGGTGCGCCGATCATTCCGTGCTCGATCGTGGGGTCCGAGGAGATCTACCCGAAGATCGGTGAACTCGGGACGCTCGCCCGGCTGCTCGGGATGCCGTACTTCCCGGTGACCCCGCTCTTCCCGCATTTCGGACCGCTCGGGCTCGTGCCGCTGCCGTCGAAGTGGTACATCGAGTTCGGCAAGCCGATCGTCACCGACACCTACGACGCGTCGGCGGCCGACGACCCGATGGAACTGTTCGAGGTCACCGACCACGTCCGGGAGACCATCCAGCAGACGCTGTACCGGCTCCTCGCGAAGCGCCGGAACGTGTTCCTGGGTTGAGCGCGGCGGGCGGCTCAGGCCGCCTGTTCGCGGCGTCGCGCGACGATCGCGGCAAGTGCGCCGCCTGCCGCGCCCAGGAGTAGGGCGGTGGGGACGCCGATCTTGGCGGCCTTGCGTCCGGTCCGGAAGTCGCGGATCTCCCAGCCCCGGTTCTTGGCGAGCTCGCGCAGATCGGTGTCGGGGTTGATCGCGACCGCGGTCCCGACGAGCGACAGCATCGGCACGTCGTTGTGGCTGTCCGAGTAGGCGGTGCAGCGCTTGAGGTTGAGGCCCTCGCGGACCGCCAGGGCGCGCACGGCGTGCGCCTTGCCGAGGCCGTGCAGGATGTCGCCGACCAGACGTCCGGTGAACATCCCGTCCTCGCTCTCGGCGACCGTGCCGAGGGCGCCGGTGAGACCGAGACGCTTCGCGATGACCTGAGCCAGCTCCACCGGGGTCGCGGTGACGAGCCACACCTGCTGTCCGGCGTCGAGGTGCATCTGCGCCAGCGCCCGGGTGCCGGGCCAGATCTTGTCGGCGATGACCTCGTCGTAGATCTCCTCACCGAGCCGGGCGAGTTCGGCCGTCGACCGGCCGGAGACGAACGACAGGGCCTTCTCGCGGCCGGAGGCGACGTCGTCGCTGCTCTCCTTGCCGGTGATGCGGAACTTGACTTGCTTCCACGCGAAGTCGACCAGGTCGGACGTCTTCAGATACTTGCGGGCGGCGAGCCCGCGGGCGAAGTGGATGATCGAGGCGCCCTGGACCATCGTGTTGTCGACGTCGAAGAACGCGGCGGCCGTCAGGTCGAGGGGAACGTCGTGTTTGACCAGCTCGGTGTCTTCGCCGGACGCGACGTGAAGAGCGAGGGCCGCGTCGGCGCTGGCCTCACCTGCGACGTTGGCACGTACCTCGGCTTCGCTGGGTCCCAGCGGATTCCTGAACTGGCGCCGGCCCGGGAGGATGATCCCCGCCAGACCTGAACCGAAACCCGAGCCGTTCGGTAGTGATCGCGCAGGCACTCGCACCTCCCGTATCGCAGAAGCCTCTGGGAGCAGCCTATCCCCCGAATCGGGGACGGGGCGGATGGATGGCCCCGCGGGGGGAACTGTGTGACGTTCATCTCCGAGCCGATTGGCGTCCGCGGACCCCGAAACGGCACAGTGACTCCACCGGAGGCGTCGAAAGGAAGTGACGGGGCATGGGCACGGGCGGACACGAGGTGACGCTTCTCACGAGGGCGGGGTGCGGTGCGTGCGCGCCGGCCCGCGAGCGGCTGCTGGTTCTGTGCGAGGAGTTCGGGCTGGAACTGACGTGCATAGACGTCGACGAGGCGGCGGCCACCGACCCCGAGATCCGGGCCGAATTCGGTGACCGATTGCCGGTGGTGTTGCTCGACGGACGTGAGCACAGTTACTGGGAGGTCGACGAAGAGCGCCTTCGCTCGGATTTACGCAAGTAAGGGAACCCTAAAAGGGCGATCTTCCGATGCCGTGCAGGTAGGACCGCATGTCGCGCAGTCGCAGCGACTTTGTGCATGGGTTCACAAGCAGTTACCGTGGTGTGAACAATTCCCCGGAGCATCGTGAAGAACGGCATCGAATGCCGGTCGGACGAGGAGCCAACGACGTGACCGAAACGCACCAGACGCATGGGTCTGTGGCCCCTGGCGTCACGGGGGCGGTCGGGCGGTCTGTGGTCGGGTCACCAGCCCCCTCGGTCACCGGCGCGGCCCCGCTCCCCGAATCGCGGGACATCCCCCAGGCTACGGTGACGCGCCTCGCGACGTACCTGCGGGTCCTCGGAGTGCTGACCGAACGCGGCACGATCATCGTCTCGAGCGAGGAACTCGCCGCCGCTTCGGGTGTCGGCTCCGCGAAGCTTCGCAAGGACCTTTCCTTCCTGGGGCCGAACGGCGTGCGCGGCGTCGGCTACGACGTGACGCGCCTGCGGGCCCGCATCGAGCGGGCGCTCGGCCTGGACCGCGGACACAAGGTGGTGCTCGTCGGCGTCGGCAACCTCGGCCAGGCGCTCGCCGGCTACGGCGGTTTCGGTCGTCGCGGGTTCTCCATGGTCGGACTGTTCGACAGCGACCCGGCCCGGGTCGGTGCGCCGGTGGGCGACCTCACCGTGCGGCACGTCGACGAACTCGAGCAGGCCTGCGTCGAACTCGAAGCCACCATCGGCGTCATCTCGACCCCCGAGGAGGCAGCGCAGGAAGTCGCCGACCGCCTCGTGCGCGCCGGACTTCGCTGCATCCTCAGCTTCTCGCCCACCTCCCTCGACGTCCCCGATCACGTCGAGATGCGCCGCGTCGACCTCGCGGTCGAAATGCAGGTCCTGTCGTTCAACAGCGCACGCAACACGGAATCGGTACCCACCGCTCCCCGCGTCCGCATCGGACATTCGGCTGTCCCGTCCACCGCACCAAGAAACGGATCAGTGATCGCGCCGTGAGTGTTCTACTTGTCGGGGTCTCGCACAGGACGGCCCCGGTGCCGGTTCTCGAGCGGGTGGCTGTCACCGACACCGATCGCCCGAAGTTGACGGACAAGCTTCTGGCGTCGTCGCACATCTCGGAGGCGATGATCGTCTCCACCTGCAACCGGGTGGAGATCTACGCCGTCGTCGATGCGTTCCACGGTGCGCTGGCCGAGGTCGGCGAACTGCTCGCCGACCATTCGGGGCTCGATCTCACCGATCTGCACCGGCACGCGTACGTCCGCTACAGCGAGGCTGCGGCGGAGCACCTGTTCGCCGTGGCCAGCGGTCTCGACTCGATGGTCATCGGCGAGCAGCAGATCCTGGGGCAGATCCGGACCGCGTACGCGTCCTCCGACGCCCAGCAGGCCGCGGGCCGCACGCTGCACGAACTCGCACAGCAGGCGCTGCGCGTCGGCAAGCGGGTGCACTCGGAGACCGGCATCGACTCCGCGGGCGCGTCCGTCGTGTCGGTGGCCCTCGACCGCGCCGCCGGCATCGTCGGCGCAGGCGGACTGACCGGACGCACCGCCGTCGTGGTCGGCGCCGGATCGATGGGCGGCCTGTCCGTCGCACACCTCACCCGTGCCGGAATCGGCCGCATCGTCGTCGTGAACCGCACCAAGGAGCGTGCCGAACACCTCGCCGACACGGCCCGCTCCAACGGCGTCGCAGCGGAGGCCCTCGAACTGGCCGAACTCCCGGACGCGATGGCCCAGGCAGACGTCCTCGTGACCTGTACCGGCGCGGTCGGCGCCGTCGTCACGCTCGCGGACACCCACCGCGCGCTGGCACAGCCCGGCCGCGACGCCGAACGTCCCCTCGTCATCTGCGACCTCGGACTGCCCCGCGACGTCGAACCCGCCGTGTCCGGTCTGCCCGGGGTCACCGTCCTCGACATGGAATCGCTGCAGCGCGATCCCGCCGCGGGCGCGGCCGCATCCGACGCGGACGCCGCGCGGACGATCGTCGCCGCCGAACTCGCCAACTACCTCGCGGGCCAGCGGCTGGCTGAGGTCACGCCGACCGTCACGGCCCTGCGCCAGCGCGCGGCGGACGTGGTCGAGGCGGAGCTCATGCGACTGGATTCGCGTCTGCCCGGACTCGACGATCCCGAGCGCGACGAGGTCGCGCGCACAGTGCGGCGAGTGGTCGACAAACTCCTGCACGCACCCACCGTCCGGGTGAAGCAACTCGCCTCCGCGCCCGGAGGCGACTCCTACGCCGCCGCCCTGCGCGAATTGTTCGAACTCAGCCCCGGATCCGTCGAGGCCGTCGCGAAGCCCACCGAACTCGGTGGCGCCGACCTGGGCGCCATCGACATCACGGAAGGCTTCTTCGCAGGCCAGGACCCGCTCCTGCGCCGCTTCGTCACAGATGACAACCACGGGAAGGGATCGCAGGCATGAGCGCCGTCGGCACCCGTACGCTGCGGATCGGAACCCGTGGGAGTGAGCTCGCGACCACCCAGGCCGGCACCGTGCGTGACGCACTGATCTCGGCCGGGCACGACGCCGAACTCGTCATCATCAAGACCAAGGGCGACCAGTCCATGGAATCGGTGGAGAAGATCGGTGTCGGCGTCTTCACCGCCGAACTCCGCGAAGCGCTCGCCGACGGCCGGGTCGACGTGGCCGTCCACTCCTACAAGGACCTGCCGACCGCCCGCGACGAGCGGTTCACGATCGCGGCCATCCCGCCGCGCGAGGATCCCCGCGACGCGCTCGTGGCACGCGACGGACTGGTCCTCGGTGAGCTGCCCGCCGGTTCGAAGGTCGGCACGTCCGCACCTCGGCGCACGTCGCAGTTGCGGGCCCTGGGCCTCGGCCTCGACATCCAGCCGCTGCGCGGCAACCTGCAGCGGCGCCTCGGCAAGGTCGAATCCGGCGAACTCGACGCCGTCGTCCTGGCCCGGGCCGGCCTGGCGCGAATCGGTCGACTGGACCTGATCACCGAGTCCCTCGAACCGGTTC
The DNA here is from genome assembly GCF_002165735.1 of Rhodococcus sp. NCIMB 12038. NCBI lineage: Bacteria > Bacillati > Actinomycetota > Actinomycetes > Mycobacteriales > Nocardiaceae > Rhodococcus > Rhodococcus sp. NCIMB 12038. Next base: position 65,942 of record NZ_NHML01000038.1, on the reverse strand, counting down.
AGATGCTGCCCGCACCCGCGCAGGGCGCGCTGGCCGTCGAATGCCTGTCGGTCAACACGGCACTCGTCGCGATCCTGTCCGAGCTCGACGACCCGAACAGCCGCGCCGCCGTCACGGCGGAACGCGCCTTGCTCGCGGAACTCGAGGCCGGCTGCACCGCGCCCGTCGGCGCCATCGCCGAGGTCGTCGAATCCCTCGACGACGACGGCCGCATCTTCGACGAATTGTCCGTCCGGGGCTGCGCCGCGGCCATCGACGGTTCCGACGTCATACGCACGGGGGCCGTGGGCTCCCCGGAGAACGCCGAAGAACTCGGCCGCTCCGTCGCGCGGGAGCTTCTCGAGCTCGGTGCGCGGGAGCTGATGAATGTCACCGAGGCCGGTGATGCCGATGTTTGATGTGCGAAGGCCGACTGATCGGCCGATCCGCTTCCTGTACCCATCTCGACACATGATCGCACTGGAGAATTACCGATGAGCCGAGTCCGTAAGAACACCCCCGGACGAATCCTGTTCGTGGGATCCGGACCGGGCGATCCGGCACTGCTCACCGTGCACGCACGGGACGTCCTTGCCGCAGCCACCCTCGCCTTCACCGACCCCGACGTCGACAAGGGCGTCACCGTCCTCGTGGGCACCGAGCTGGGCGTCGACGCCGAGACCGGTGAGCCGCTCGCCGAGGTCCGGCCCGCACTGGGTGAGCCGGCGGAGGTCGCGAAGACCCTCGTCCACGAGGCGCGGAACGGCCACGACGTCGTGCGCCTGGTGTCCGGCGATCCGCTGACCACCGACTCCGTGATCGCCGAGGTCACCGCCGTGGCCCGCACCCAGGTGCAGTTCGAGGTCCTGCCGGGCCTGCCGTCCGCGTCCGCCGTCCCCTCCTACGCCGGCATGGCACTGGGATCGGGACACACCGAGGCCGACGTCCGCGGCGAGGTCGACTGGGCCGCCCTGGCCGCCGCACCCGGACCGCTGGTCCTGCACGCCACATCGGGTCACCTCGCCGAGACGGCGAGTGCGCTCGTCGAGCACGGCCTGGCCCCGCAGACCCCGGCCGCCATCACCGTCCGCGGTACCACCCGGCAACAGCGCACCGTGGAGGCCACCCTCGCGACGCTGAACGAGGCCGGCTCCGAACTGGTCGGTTCGCTGGTCGTGACGGTCGGCAAGGTGGTCGCCCAGCGCAACAAGATGTCCTGGTGGGAGTCGCGCGCGCTGTACGGCTGGAAGGTCCTGGTGCCGCGCACCAAGGATCAGGCAGGCGAGATGAGCGACCGCCTCGTCACCCACGGCGCCATCCCGATCGAGGTGCCCACCATCGCCGTCGAGCCGCCCCGCAGCCCGGCGCAGATGGAACGCTCCGTCAAGGGCCTCGTCGACGGCCGCTACCAGTGGGTGGTCTTCACCTCCACCAACGCGGTGCGTGCGGTGTGGGAGAAGTTCGAGGAGTTCGGGCTCGACGCCCGCGCGTTCTCCGGCGTCAAGATCGCCTGCATCGGTGAGGCCACCGCCGCCAAGGTGCGCTCGTTCGGAATCAACCCCGAACTCGTGCCGTCCGGTGAGCAGTCGAGCGAAGGCCTGCTGGCCGAATTCGCCCCGTACGACGACGTTTTCGACCCGGTCAACCGGGTACTCCTGCCCCGCGCCGACATCGCCACCGAGACCCTCGCCGAGGGCCTGCGCGAACGCGGCTGGGAAATCGACGACGTCACCGCGTACCGCACCGTCCGGGCCGCGCCGCCGCCGGCCGAGACCCGCGAGATGATCAAGACCGGTGGATTCGACGCCGTCTGCTTCACCTCGTCCTCGACGGTCCGCAACCTCGTCGGCATCGCCGGAAAGCCGCACGCACGCACCCTCGTCGCCTGCATCGGCCCGAAGACCGCCGAGACGGCCATCGAGTTCGGCCTGCGCGTGGACGTGCAGCCCGAGTCCGCTCAGGTCGGCCCGCTGGTGGAGGCTCTCGCAGAGCACGCCGCGCGCCTGCGCGCCGAGGGCGCACTGCCCCCGCCGCGCAAGAAGTCCCGCGCACGGCGATAGGCGCTACGCGCCTGTGCGCCTTTTTGGTTGTTCCCACTACCAAAAAGGCGCACGGGCCCGACGAAGGAGGGCATGTCCTTGTTCCCGACCCACCGGCCGCGACGGCTCCGCAGGACGCCGGCGCTGCGCCGCCTTGTGGCCGAGACTTCGCTCGAGCCAAGGCATCTCGTGTTGCCGATGTTCGTGGCGGACGGGATCGACGAGCCTCGTGAGATCTCGTCGATGCCCGGCGTGTTTCAGCACACCCCCGACTCGCTGCGGCGGGCGGCCACGGAAGCGGCCGAGGCGGGGCTCGGTGGGCTCATGCTCTTCGGGGTGCCGCGTCCCGACGACAAGGATGCCGAGGGTTCGGGCGCGTCCGATCCGGACGGCATTTTGAACCGCGGATTACGCTGGCTCGCAGACGAAGTCGGCGACTCTACGGTGATCATGGCGGACACCTGCCTGGACGAGTTCACCGACCACGGCCACTGCGGTGTTCTCGACGCGAACGGTGCGGTGGACAACGACCTCACGCTGCAGCGGTACGTCGACATGGCGGTCGCGCAGGCCGAGGCCGGTGCGCATCTGCTCGGGCCGAGCGGAATGATGGACGGCCAGGTCGGCGCCATCCGGAAGGCACTCGACGGCGCGGGCTACACCGACGTCGGTCAGCTCGCGTACTCGGCGAAGTACGCGTCCGCGTTCTACGGGCCCTTCCGTGAGGCGGTGGGTTCGTCGTTGCAGGGCGATCGCCGTACTTATCAACAGGATTCGGCGAACCGCCGCGAATCGTTGCGTGAGGTGGACCTCGACCTCGACGAGGGCGCCGACATGGTGATGGTGAAGCCGGCGATGTCCTACCTGGACATCCTGCGCGAGACGGCGGACCGCTCTCCGGTGCCCGTTGCGGCGTATCAGATCTCGGGTGAGTACTCGATGATCACGGCCGCCGCGCAGAACGGCTGGATCGACCGGGACGCCGCGATCCTCGAATCGCTCACCAGCATCCGCCGCGCGGGCGCCGACGTCGTGCTGACGTACTGGGCGACCGAAGCGGCCGGCTGGTTGTGATCGCCGCGCAGGCGGATACGGTGGTGCCATGACCCAGCAGTGGCCACCGACACCGCCGCACCAGGCCCCGCATCAGCAGGGCCCGTCTCAGCACAATTTCCCGTACCCCCCGCCGGTGCCGCAGCCGGAGCCCGAACGTCCGGCACCGGTCGACGTAGGCACCGCGGCCCAGTTGCTGTGGGCGGTGGCCGTGCTCGGCCTGATCCAGGCGCTGGGCGCGATGGTCCTGGTGGTGGGGGAGAAGTCGACGTTCGTCGACGAACTGATGAAGAACCCCAGCTTCACGTCCGGCGAGGTCGACATGACCCGCGACGGCGTGGAGAAGCTGTTCTATGTGGGTATCGGATTCACGGTCGTCCTCATCCTGATCCTCACCGGGCTCTTCGTCCTGTTCGTGCACTTCATGCGGAAGGGCCGGAACTGGGCCAGGATGCTGATCACCATCGCGTGCGTGATGATGGTGGTGTGGACGATCCCGGTGCTCTTCGGCATCGGATCGGACGGAACCGGAACCGCGCTCGCACTCGGCGGCGTGCAGATCCTGCAGGCCGTGGTGGCCGTCGGCGCCGTCGTGCTGATGCACCGCAAGGATTCCAACAGCTACTTCCTGAGGTTGCCCCCCTCCGCCGAGTAGCTTCGATTTGCTCGTGAAATATAAAGATGTACCGTGAAGTACGTCACAAGAGGTAGAACGGCAGACTTCATTTCGACCGAAGGACTTTTCTCCATGCGCGCTGACGATCGAGCACACGGGTCTCGCAAAGAAGCAATGATGTTCGCGATCATCGTGGCCTTCGTGCTGCTGACTCTGTTGCTCGTCGTGATCCCCGGCGTGCTCTCCTGACGAGCCCCACGTTTTCCTCGCGGACCGCGATGTCGCAGGATGAGCGGGTGAGCGACACTGCTGTCCTGTTCAGTGAACCGGGTGCCCGCTGGCGGATGGTGGCGTTCGGTCCGGTGTTCTGCCTGATCGCATTGGTCATCGAACTGCTCACCGGCCCCGTGGTGCACTGGTTCGCGCTGTCGCTGTTCGCGGTGCTGCTCAGCGGGTTCGTCTACGTGCAGGTGGTGGCCGCCCGCAGGCATGCGAGCGTCGAACTCACGACGTCGTCGTTGCGGCAGGGCACCGAAGACCTGCCAATTGCCGAGATCCTGAAGATCATGCCCCCCGCCGACCCCGAGTTGTACGAGCAGCAGCCGTGGGAAACCGCCCGGAGTCTGGGCGAACTGTCCGCGGTTCCCCGCCGCCGGAAGGGCATCGGACTGCGACTGCGGGGCGGCGCCCTGGTGCAGGCGTGGGCGAAGGACGACGCGGCATTGCGGGCGCAACTCGAATCGCTGCTCGCGAAATCGGCGGGAGGATCTGCCGAATGAACCGCCGGACCGTGACGGCGGCAGCGGAGTGGCTCGGCGCGGTGGCTGCCCTCGCCGTCGCGGTGTGGTGCTGGAACCACGCCCGGGTCACATCGGAATTCGGTCCCGTCGCGCCGGGTGCGCCCTCGTTCGAGGGCACCGCGTATTCCGGGTCGTGGATCGCCGTCGCCGCCGCACTGGTGGCGGTCGCCGGACTGCTGGTGATCGATTCGGTGCGCCGGCTACGGCCAGGCCCGGCGGGCGAACCCGCCGAGCCGGCCCCGTCACCGGAAGATCTGGGTCTTGCGGACGGTGTCGGTCCCGGGACCGTCGAGCATCGCGGAGCCGAGTAGCGCCTCGGGAACCCCGAGCCCCTCGATCAGCGCCTGCGCGTGCGGCCGCAACGACCGGCACCGCTCGTTGATTCCCCGCTGCACCGCCTTCGACCGCTCCACCGACAGTTGCCGGTGTTCCATGAACCAAGCCTTGTCCTCCTCGATCACGCTCAGCGCGTAGAGGTCGCAGACATCGCTCAGCAGGTCGCGGGCCTCGTCGTCCTCGCACTCGTCGATGCCGGCGACGAACGCCTCGAGCACGACCCGGTCGATGTGGGCCTGCGCGGCGTGCAGCACATGGTCCTGCACGAAATTGAAGGCGTCGAACGGGTTCTCCTCGCGCTTCTGCGCACCCTGCAGGCGGCGGGCGGCGGTCGAGAGCAGGTACTGCTCCCGATCCTCGAACATCGTGAGCTGGGTGCCGCGGTTGAAGAGGCTGCCGTCCTCCTCGTTGTCCTGACGGGTGTCGAGGATCGTCTGGATGATCTGCTGTGCGGCGGTGCGCTTCTTGACGACGTCGGAGACCGTCGTGGCCGCGAACCGCATCCATTCGACGGGGCTCATGCCGCGCACCTCGTCCGCGTACGAGGTGAGCAGTTCCTTGGCCACCAGCTGTGTCAGGACGTGATTGTCGCCCTCGAACGTGGTGAACACGTCGGTGTCCGCCTTCAGTGCCGTGAGCCGGTTCTCGGCCATGTACCCGGCGCCGCCGCACGCTTCCCGGGCCTCCTGGATCGCGCGGGTGGCGTGCCAGGTGTTCGCCACCTTGAGCCCGGCGGCGCGGCCCTCGAGTTCGCGCTGTTCCTGGGGGTCGGCGTCGTCCCGGCTCTGGATCTCGTGCATCGTGGCGACGAGCTCGTTCTGGGCGAATTGCAGTGCGTAGGAGCGTGCGATCAGCGGGAACAGCCTGCGCTGATGGACGAGGTAGTCCATGAGCAGCACCTCGTCCTCGGCCTGCGGTGCGTTGAACTGCCTGCGCTGCAAGGCATACCGGGTGGCGATCGCCAGAGCGACACGGGCGGCGGCGCCCGCGGACCCGCCGACGGTGACGCGTCCGCGCACCAGAGTGCCCACCATCGTGAAGAAGCGGCGGTTCGCGTTGTCGATCGGCGACGTGTACGTGCCGTCCGGCTCGACGTCGGCGTACTTGTTGAGCAGGTTCTCCCGCGGAATTCGCACCTGGTCGAACGTGATTCGGCCGTTGTCGACGCCGGGGAGGCCGCCCTTGTAGCCGCAGTCCGACGTGTGGACGCCGGGGAGGTCGTTGCCGTCCTCGTCCCGGATCGGCACGACGAAGCAGTGCACGCCCCGGGACTCGCCGCCCGTGATCAACTGCGCGAACACCGCGGCCGTTGTCGCGTGCTGTGCCGCGCCGCCGATGTAGTCCTTGCGGGAGGACGGTGTGGGGGAGTGGACGACGAATTCGGCCGTGTCCGGATCGTACGTGGCGGTGGTCTCGAGCGCCTGCACGTCGCTGCCGTGACCCGTCTCGGTCATCGCGAAACACCCCAGCAGATCCAGGTCGACGAGACGCTTCACGTACGCCTCGTGATGGCGCGCCGTGCCGAGGTTCTCGATCGCGCCGCCGAACAGTCCCCATTGCACGCCGGCCTTGACCATCAGCGACAGGTCGGACATCGCCAGCATCTCGATGCTCGTGACGGCGGCGCCCGCGTCACCGGTGCCGCCGTGATCTTTCGCGAACCCGGCGGCCGCGTAGCCGTTGCTCGCGAGCAGGCGCAACTGTGCCAGCGTCTTGGCGCGGGCCTCGTCGAGGTCGGGGGTGTAGTGCGGGGCGAAGTCGGGAGTGCCGGACAATTCCGCCCTGACGCGCTCGCGTACCTCCCGCCAGCGTCCGTCGAGTGTGCTTCTCAGGTGGTCAGCTGTGGTGGCCATGACTCGACAGTAGACGGCCGCCGCGACGGGTTGTGGGTTCGGTTCGCCGGTACCGGGTACTCCTGCCTCGTGAGTGCTCACCGCCATCCGATCAGCATCACCAGCGCGTCGGTGTCACTGGACGAACGGCATCGGCTGCGGGTGCGCCGGTACGTGATCGTGACGGCGGGCAGGCTTCTCGCGTTCGTGCTGTCGGCGGTGGTCTACGGACTCACCGGCAACCCATGGCTGGCGGTGGGGGTCATCGGGATGTCGATTCCCCTGCCGTGGTTCGTCGCCCTCGTCGTCGACGACCGGCCGCCGTGGGGGTAGGGGTTCACCAGAAACGGCTGCCGGGCCCGCCCTTGAACGGGCCGACCACCCGGTCGGTGATCCAGCCGCCGTAGAAGCCCCCTGTCTGGGGTCGCGCCCGTTCGCCGTCGACGAAGCATCCGTCCATCGAAACCGGTGTGACCGCCACGTGCCCGAGAAGGAGGTCGTAGCCGGCGACCGGCCGCGGATAGTGCCACGCCGCACGTTCGGCGACGTGCTCGCCGGCGACGACGTCGAAATAGTCTGCCCGCCCCTTCCACTCGCACACCGTGCTGCCGGTGACCGGACGCAGGACGCCGTCGGCGAAGCACGACCGCGGCAGGTAGTACGTCGGAGGGTGGCTCGTCTCGAGCACGCGCAACGGGGTGCGGGTGCGTGCGACGAGTTGTCCGCCGAACCACACCTCCACCAACTCGTCGCTCCGCCGGACCGCGGGCGGTCGCGGGTAGTCCCACACCGACTCCTGCCCCGGACCGACGGGGTCCGGCACCGGACGGCCGCTCGTCACGGCAGGTCCGCCGACGCGGTGATCACGGTGCGGCTCGGGTCACGCCAGAACTCGGAGATCACGTCGGCGAGCGTGCCCGGATCCGCGATCAGCGGTGTGACGTGTCCGGCGCCGTCCACCGTGGTGGCCGCGGCGTGCGGCATCGTCGCCGCGGCGGCCCGTGCCTGCCCGAGGGAGATCATCGTGTCTGTGCGGGGGACGATCATCAGCGTCGGTGCACCGATCCGGGGGAGCAGGGGGTCCAGCCCCTCGCGGTGCAGCATGACCGACTGCATCGCCTCGTGCATGCCCCGCCGCGGCGCCTGCCGGAAGGTCCGGGAGACGGCCTGGAACTGTTGCGGGTGCGTTCGTGAAAGCTCCTTGCCGAGAAGGACGTTCATCACCGCGGTCGTGAGCGGCGGAATCGGCCCGGCGAGGCGGTAGGCCCACACCATCGGCACGATCCGGGCGCGTTCCCGGCGGGTGAGGGCTTGGGTCGGTGTCCCGATCGTGACGACGGTGCGGCATCGGTCGGGACTGTGCGCGGCCGCGACGAGTCCGACGTGTCCACCCCAGGCGTTGCCCACCCAGTCGACGGGTTCGGTGACGTCGAGCGCGTCGAGGACGGCGACGGCTGCCGCGGCGCACTCCTCCAGCGTGAACCGTCGCTGCACGGCGGTGCTCGCCCCGTGGCCGGGTCCGTCGATCGAGATCAGCCGACGGTGCGCGACCAGATGGCTGCGCAGGGGAGCCCACGTCGTCGAGTCGACGAAAAGGCTGTGCCACAGCACGGTCGGAGGTCCGCTGCCGGTGACGTGGACGGCGAGGTTCCCGACGCCCGTCGGGATCGTGCGGGTGATCGCTTGTGTATCCATGGGATGCCCCAGGTGAGTGGCGTTTCGAGAATTGCTTCGGAAACCGAAACTTCGGTAACCGTAGTATTCTCCTGTGTCATGGAACGGTCAAGTGGTCTGCCGACCGATCGGCCGGCGGTAGGACAGTTGCTGGTCCGTCTGCTGCACGAGTTCCGCCGGGAGCTGAGCGAACCCATGGCCGAGCGCGGGTACGGCGACATCCGGCCACCGCATCTGCAGATCTTCGGCAACATCGGCTGGGACGGGCGGCGGCTGACCGAGATCGCCGCCCGGGCCGAATTGAGTCTGTCCGCCACGTCCGAACTGATCAACGATCTCGAGCAACTCGGGTACGTCGAGCGGGTGCCGGACACGCGGGACCGGCGGGCCAAACTCGTCGTCCCGACCGCGCGGGGGCGGCAGGCGCTGCAGGACGCCGCCGTCCGGGTCGCCGAGATCGAGCGCCACTGGGGCAGCCTCGTCGGCCACGACCGTTTCGACGACGCCTGCCACCTGCTCAGTGCGCTGCTCGACGAACTGGGTCCCGAGGACCGCTAGGCGCGCGGCGGGACCGCGGCGCGGACGAGCTGGTCGTGACGCAGCGCGATCTGGGTCTGCGTCGCGATGACCGTCGACGAACGAAGGACGTTGTGCCCGTCGACGATCGAGTTGATCACCCGCTGCAGGTCGGCGTGGGTGCGGGCCACCACCCGGACGAGGACGTCGCCGGCGCCGGTGATCGTGTGCGCCTCGAGCACTTCGGGGATGGCGCTCAGGTGCTCGACGACCGCGGCGTGCCCGTTGCCCTGGGCGATCTCGAGGGTGGCGAACGCGACCACCGGGAACCCCAGCGCCTCCGGGTCGAGGGTCGGCGCCGAACTGGTGATCACGCCGGTGCGTTCGAGCCGGTCGAGTCGCGCCTGGACGGTGCCGCGGGCCACTCCCAGGCGTCGCGAGGCCTCGAGCACCCCGACCTTCGGTTCGGCGTGGAGCAGGTCGAGCAGTGCGGCGTCGAGTTGATCGATGTTCATTGCGTCCCTGGTCAATATGTAGGGTCGATCCGTATTTTCATCCAGCATTGTGTACAGAGTGAACAGCGTCAAGAAGCACCGTTGCGCAGCGGTGTGTGCTGGATCACAGTGAGGTATGACTACCACCGACATTCGCCTGACGCCCCGTGAGGTGGCCGCACAACTGGAGTCCGACGAGCTCCGGCAGCTGGTCGGTCTCGTCGAACACGACGACGCATCGGATCCGTTTCCCGTGGTCGCGATGGACGCCGTCGTGTTCGTGTGCGGCAACGCGACGCAGAGCATGCAGTACTTCGTCTCCACCTGGGGGATGACCCTCGTCGCCTATGCCGGGCCGGAGACCGGTCAGCGCTCGCACAAGTCGTTCGTCCTCGAATCCGGAACGGCGCGATTCGTGCTGCACGGCGCCGTGGATCCGAAGAGCCCGCTCGCCGACCACCACCGGGCCCACGGCGACGGCGTGGTGGACCTCGCCATGGAGGTGCTCGACGTCGACCGCTGCATCGCACACGCACGCTCACAGGGGGCCACCATCCTCGAGGAGCCGCGCGACGTCACGGATCGGCACGGCACCGTGCGGCTCGCGGCGATCGCCACCTACGGCAGCACCCGGCACACCCTCGTCGACCGCAGCCGGTACGACGGGCCCTACCTACCCGGATTCGTCTCGCGCTCCAGCGGTTACGCGGCGCGGCCGGGGAAACCGACACGACTGTTCCAGGCGCTCGACCACGCGGTCGGCAACGTCGAGATGGGCCGCATGGATCACTGGGTGCGGTTCTACAACCGGGTCATGGGATTCACGAACATGGCCGAATTCGTCGGCGACGACATCGCCACCGAGTACTCGGCGCTCATGTCGAAGGTCGTGGCGAACGGCAACCACCGGGTGAAGTTCCCACTCAACGAACCGGCGGTGGGAAAGAAGAAGTCGCAAATCGACGAATATCTCGAGTTCTACGGGGAGCCGGGCTGCCAGCACCTGGCCCTCGCGACCGGTGACATCCTCGCCACCGTCGACGCGCTGCGCGCGGAGGGCGTCGAATTCCTGGCCACACCCGATGCCTACTACGAGGATCCGCAACTGCGTGCCCGCATCGGCACGGTGCGGGTGCCGGTGGAGGAACTGCAGAAACGCGGAATCCTCGTCGACCGCGACGAGGACGGGTACCTCCTGCAGGTCTTCACCAAACCGCTCGGTGACCGGCCGACCGTGTTCTTCGAGGTGATCGAACGGCACGGATCACTCGGGTTCGGGGCAGGCAACTTCCGGGCGCTCTTCGAATCCATCGAGCGCGAACAAGCGGCCCGCGGCAATCTGTGAACCTCCGAACGGCACGCGGTGCATCATCGACTGATGGATGACGACGGCATGAGTCTCGTCGAGGGCCCGATCTTCCAGATCTGCTGGGTCGTCGACGACATCGAGTCGGCGGAACGGTACTTCGCGGAGCAGTTGGCCGTCGCGCGCTGGTTGCGGCTCCCGGACGTGCACTTCGGGCCCGACCACTGCACGTACCGTGGGCAGCCCGCCGACTACGTGGTCCACGTGTCGCTCGGGTACACCGGCGGGCAGCAACTCGAGCTGATCGAGCCGGTGTCCGGACGCAACCTCTACACCGAACAGCTGGAGGCCGGCGGTCCCGGCGTCCACCACGTGGCGTGGGTGCCCGAGGACTTCGAGGCCACCCTCGCCGAGGCCGCGCGCCGTGGACTGCCGGTGGTCCAGCGGGGCCGGTCGAGGGCGTCGGGATGGAGTTCGCCTATCTCGAGGGCGGCCCGCTCGGCGGCTACGTGGAGCTGATGAAACTGTCCGAGGAGATGCGCGCGATGTTCGCCTCGCTCGTCCCGGAACGTCGCGAAGCGCCGGAGCGGGCAGAGTGATCCTTGCCACCCACTACACCCTGTCGTTGGCAAATTCGACAGAACTGGGACACTGGAGGCCGTGACTGTTTCCTCCGGTGACCCCGACGTGCACGCTTCCCGCTCCGCCCAGCTCTTCGAGAGGGCTGATCTGGTCATTCCCGGCGGCGTCAACTCTCCGGTGCGGGCCTTCCACTCGGTCGGCGGCACCCCGCGGTTCATCAGGGAAGCGTCCGGCTACACGCTCACCGACGTCGACGGCAACGACTACGTCGACCTCATCTGCTCCTGGGGACCGATGATCCTCGGGCACGCGCACCCCGCCGTCGTCGAGGCCGTGCAGAAGGCCGCCACCACCGGACTCTCGTTCGGTGCGCCCACCGAGGGTGAGATCGAACTGGCCGAGGAGATCGTCCGCCGCGTCGCGCCGGTGGAGAAGGTGCGGCTGGTCAACTCCGGCACCGAGGCCACCATGAGCGCCGTCCGCCTCGCCCGCGGATTCACCGGCCGGACCAAGGTCCTCAAGTTCTCCGGCTGCTACCACGGACACGTCGACGCGCTGCTCGCCGATGCCGGTTCGGGACTCGCCACGTTCGGCCTCCCCACGTCGCCCGGCGTGACCGGCGCGCAGGCTGAGGACACCATCGTCGTGCCCTACAACGATCTCGACGCCGTCGCCCAGGCGTTCGCCGCCAACGACGGCCAGATCGCGTGCGTCATCACCGAGGCCGCCGCGGGCAACATGGGCGCGGTCGCGCCGCAGCCCGGATTCAACGAGGGCCTGCGCACGCTGACCCGCGACAACGGTGCGCTGCTCATCATGGACGAGGTGATGACCGGATTCCGGGTCAGCTCCGCCGGCTGGTACGGACTCGACGGCGTCGCCGGTGACCTCTACACGTTCGGCAAGGTGATGAGCGGCGGTCTGCCCGCCGCGGCGTTCGGTGGCCGCGCCGACGTCATGGCCCACCTCGCCCCCGCCGGACCCGTCTACCAGGCAGGCACCCTGTCCGGGAACCCCGTCGCCGTCGCCGCCGGGCTCGCCAGCCTGCGCGCCGCCGACCAGGGCGTGTACGACGCCCTCGAGCGCAACAGCGCCACCCTCCGGACGCTGCTGTCCGACGCACTGACCGCGGCCGGCGTGCCGCACCGCGTGCAGACCGCGGGCACCATGCTCAGCGTGTTCTTCAGCGAAGACCCGGTGACCAACTACGCCGAGGCCAAGGCTGCGCAGACCTGGCGCTTCCCGGCCTTCTTCCACGGACTGCTCTCGCGCGGGGTGTACCCGCCGCCGAGCGCGTTCGAGGCGTGGTTCGTCTCCGCCGCCATGGACGACACCGCATTCTCGATCATCGCCGACGCCCTGCCGCATGCCGCGAAGGCCGCCGCCGCGGCCGTCCAGCCCTGACGAGTCTTCCCCTCCGGGGGCCGGCGGCCCCGCCGCCGACACCCACCTGACCTCCCGCCCCGACCCGAGGAACTGCAACGTGACCGAAGCCGATCATCTCGACCACACACAGACCCGCACCATCGTGCATGTGCTCCGGCACGGCGAGGTGCACAACCCGAGAGGGATCCTCTACGGCAGGCTCCCCGGGTTCCGGCTGTCGGTGACGGGTGAGGCGCAGGCCCGCGCGGTGGCGTCGGTGCTGGCCAAGCACGACATCACGCACGTGGTGTCGTCGCCGCTGCAGCGGGCACAGGAGACGGCCGCCCCGATCGCCGACGCACACGGCGTCGACATCGCGACCGACGAGAACCTCATCGAGGCCGGCAACGAGTTCGAGGGACTCAAGGTCTCCGTCGGCGACGGCGCGCTGTCCCGTCCCCGGCACTGGTGGAAACTGCGCGACCCGTTCACGCCGTCCTGGGGCGAGCCGTACCTGCAGATCGCGCACCGCATGCTGGCCGCCGTCAACACCGCCCGCGTGTCGGCGGTCGGTCACGAGGCCGTCGTCGTCAGCCACCAACTCCCCGTCTGGACCCTCCGCCGGTTCCTGCAGGGGGAGCGGCTGTGGCACGATCCGCGCCACCGGCAGTGCGGTCTCGCGTCGCTGACGTCGCTCGTCTACGAGGGCGACACCCTCATCGACATCGTGTACTCGGAGCCCGCGGGCGCGTCGGATCCGAGGGTGACCGGGGCATGAATCGGGGGCGCTTCGCCGGGCTTCTCGCGGTGATCTGTACGGCCGCGGTGTCGCTGTCGGCGTGTGCGTCCGGCGACGACGCCGTGGCCCAGGGCGGCACGTTCGACTTCGTGTCGCCGGGCGGTCAGACGGAGATCTTCTACGACCCGCCTGCCGACCGCGGCACCATCGGCACGGTGTCCGGACCCGACCTGATGAACGAGGGCAAGACCACCTCGCTCGACGACTTCGCGGGTCAGGTCGTGGTCCTCAACGTGTGGGGCCAGTGGTGCGGACCGTGCCGCGGTGAGGCGAACGACCTCGAGCAGGTGTACGAGGAGACCAAGGACCAGGGCGTGTCGTTTCTCGGGATCAACGTGCGGGACAACCAGCAGGACAAGGCGCAGGACTTCGTGATCGACAACAAGGTGTCGTATCCGTCGATCTACGACCCCGCCATGCGGACGATGATCGCGCTGGGCCAGAACTACCCCACGAGCGTCATCCCCACCACGATCGTGCTCGACCGGGAACACCGCGTGGCCGCGGTGTTTCTGAAGGAACTGCTCGTCGAGGACCTGAAGCCGGTGGTCGAACGGGTGGCGCAGGAATCGTGAACACCAGCACCGCCCTTCTCGCCGGCGGCGTCGGCGACGCCTTCCAGTCCACCGCGGCAACCGGACCGCTGCTGCTCGCGCTCGGCGCGTGCGTCCTCGCCGGCCTGGTGTCGTTCGCTTCGCCGTGCGTCGTGCCACTCGTCCCCGGCTACCTGTCCTACCTCGCGGGTGTCGTCGGTGCGGACGCCCCGGCCGTCACCGCGGAGGAAGCAGCCACCCGGACGAAGACCGTGTCGGACGGACGGTTGCGGGTCGCGGGCGCCGCGGCCCTGTTCGTCGCCGGTTTCACCGTGGTGTTCGTGCTGGCTACGGCGTCGGTGTTCGGCGCCATCTCGGCCCTCGCGATCAACCGCGACATCCTGATGCGGGTCGGCGGGGTGGTCACCATCGCCATGGGCCTGGTGTTCATCGGTCTGATCCCGGCCCTGCAGCGGGACACCCGGCTCGAGCCGCGGCGCATCTCCAGCCTGGCCGGGGCCCCGCTTCTCGGTGCCGTGTTCGCACTGGGCTGGACCCCGTGCCTCGGCCCGACCCTGGCGGGCGTCATCTCCCTCGCCGCGGGCACCGACGGTGCCACCGCGGCCCGCGGAGTGGCCCTGATCGTCGCGTACTGCCTCGGCCTCGGGTTGCCGTTCGTGATCCTTGCGCTCGGCTCGTCCCGCGCGCTGCGCGGTGTCGGCTGGCTGCGCCGCAACGCGCGCACGATCCAAATTTTCGGCGGAATCATGCTGGTGGCCGTGGGCGTCGCCCTCGTCACCGGCGCGTGGGACCAGTTCGTCGGCTGGGTTCGCGACGCCTTCATCTCGGAAGTGACCTTGCCCATATGAGTGACATCCAGACCCCCGAGGCCCCGGAAGCCGCACCGGTGCCCCGTCAATCGTTGCCGGGCCGCGCGTTCGCGGTGGTCCGCAACACCTGGCGCGGACTCACGTCCATGCGCACGGCGCTGGTGCTGCTGTTCCTGCTTGCCCTCGCCGCGATCCCGGGTGCCCTGCTCCCGCAGCGCAGCCTCAACGCGGGCAAGGTCGACGAGTACATCGCGAACCGCCCCACCCTCGGTCCGTGGATGGACAAGCTCGAACTGTTCGACGTGTTCGGCAGTTTCTGGTTCACCGCGATCTACGTCCTGCTCTTCATCTCCCTCGTCGGCTGCATCCTGCCGCGCTGCGTCGACCACGCCAAGGCGCTGCGCACCCGTCCGGTGCCCGCCCCGCGGAACCTCGCGCGACTTCCGCACCACCACGAGGACCGGGTCGACGAGACGCCGGAGGAAGTCGCCGCGCGCATCCGCACCCACCTGAAGGGGTGGCGGGTCGAGACCCGCGCGGGCGGGGAACGGGCCGCCCACGACGGCGAGATCACCATCTCCGCGGAGAAGGGGTACTTCCGCGAACTCGGCAACCTCGTCTTCCACCTGTCGCTCGTCGCGCTGCTCGTCGCGATCGCCGTCGGCAAGCTGTTCGGCTACGAGGGCAACGTGATCGTCGTCGCCAACAACGGTCCGGGTTTCTGCACCACGTCGCCCGCGGTGTTCGACTCGTTCAAGGCGGGCAACACCCAGGACGGCACTGGCATGACGCCGCTGTGCATCAAGGTCAAGGACTTCGCCGCCGATTACCTCGACAGCGGTCAGGCGGAGATGTTCACGTCCAACATCGCCTACCAGGCCGGCGACGACCTCGAGACGAACACCTGGCGGGACGGGCAGTTGCAGGTCAACCACCCGCTGCGCGTCGAAGGTGACCGCGTCTACCTGCAGGGACACGGGTACGCGCCGACGTTCACCGTCACGTTCCCGAACGGGGAAACCCGCACCGAGACGCTGCAGTGGCGTCCCGACGACGCGACGACGTTCCTGAGCAGCGGCGCGATGCGGTTCGACCCGCCCGGCGGCATGTACCCCGACACCGACGAGCGCCGGAAGAACCAGATCGCAATCGAGGGGCTGTTCGCCCCGACCGCGCTGCTCCACGGCAACCTGCTGGCGTCGAGTTACCCGGCGATGACCGACCCGGCCGTCGCCATCGACATCTACAAGGGCGACACCGGCCTCGACACCGGCAATCCGCAATCACTGTTCTCGCTGAACACGGAACTGATCAACCAGGGCCGCCTCGTGAAGCAGGACCGGGTGAATCTGAAGCCGGGGGAGAGTTCGACCCTGTCCGACGGCACCCAGGTGCGGTTCGACGGCGCCGTGGACTTCGTGAACCTGCAGGTGTCGCACGACCCGGCGCAGCAGTGGGTGCTGGTGTCGGCCCTGACGATGATGGCGGGACTGCTCGTCTCGCTGCTGGTCAAGCGCCGCCGGATCTGGGCCCGCATCTACCCCGCGGACGCCGCCGACCCGGGGCCACGACGTACTGTAGTAGAGCTTGGTGGACTCGCCCGGACCGATCAGGCCGGCTGGGGCGACGAGTTCGGCCGACTCTGCACCCGTCTGCTCACGGACGACACGAAGCCTGACGCGCAGGAGAGCCAACGATGACGACCAACGAGACACTGGCGCAATACAGCGACTGGGCCTTCCGATCAGCCTTCACCGTGCTGGTGCTGGCGCTCGTGCTGCTCATCGTGCAGTACGCGTCCACCCGGGCGCAGGCCGTGCAGGACCGGGAACTCGTGTCGGCCGGATCCGGCGCGCGCCCGTCCGAAGCGCCCGGCGTCCCCGGCCGAGTGGTCGAGCAGCCGAAGAAGCCGCTGTCCGATCGGTTCGGCGGTATGGGCGCCGCCGTGCTCGTCGTCGGCACGGTACTGATCTTCGCGTCGATCGTGCTGCGCGGATTCGCCACCGAGCGGTTCCCGCTCGGCAACATGTACGAGTTCGTCACCATGGCCTGCGCGGCCGCGCTCGTCGTCGGACTCGCGCTGCTGTCGAAGTCGGCGTACCGGTCGATGTGGGTGTTCCTGCTCGTTCCCGTCCTGATCCTGATGTTCCTCGCCGCCACCGTGCTGTACGCGGACGCGGCGCCCGTCGTGCCCGCGCTGCGGTCGTACTGGCTGCCGATCCACGTCACCATCGTGAGCGTCGGTTCCGGTGTGTTCCTCGTGTCGGGCATCTCGAGCCTGCTGTTCCTGCTGCGCATGCGGTACCCGCGCGGCGAGGAGGGAACCGGCGTGTTCGCGCGGATTGCGGAACGGTTGCCCGACGCGCAGACCCTGGACCGCCTGGCGTACAAGACCACCATCATCGGGTTTCCGCTGTTCGGCGCCGGAGTCATTCTCGGCGCCATCTGGGCCGAGGCCGCCTGGGGCCGATTCTGGGGCTGGGACCCCAAGGAGACGATGTCGTTCATCGCCTGGGTGATCTACGCCGCCTACCTCCACGCCCGCGCGACGTCGGGATGGCGAGACACCAAGGCCGCCTGGATCAACGTCGCGGGCTTCGTCGCGATGCTGTTCAACCTGTTCATCATCAACATGGTGGTGTCGGGATTGCACTCGTACGCGGGCCTGAACTGACGGTAGCCACCGACTGATATCCTTCCGCCGCGACGTCTCCGACCGGTGAGAACCGGTGGGGACGATGGAGACTTCACGAGGGGGACGTTCAGCCATGTCCGAAAACAACTCCGGCATGTGGGAGCCGGTACGGCCTGCATCGAATCCGCCCGCGGACGACACCGCATCGACCGTCGCCTGGAACGCCGCGCGGCAGGCCCCGTACGTTCAGCCGCAGGGTCCCAATCCGTTCGCACAACCCGCCGCCCAGGGCACCGCCGCCGCACCCGCGCGGCCGCAGACCCAGGCCCCCGCCGCTCACCAGGCACCGGCCCCGCAGCAGGCCCCCGCCGCGCAGCAGGCTCCGGCACCCCAGCCGGCGGCGTTCACGCCCCCGCAGCAGCCGGTCCGGCAGGTACCCCAGCCCCCCGTCCAGCAGGCACCCCAGCCGGGTGCGTTCGCGCCCCAGCAACCCGCGAATCGTCCGCCCAACACGAACGCCGATCAGCAGTACGCGGTTTCGGCCCGTGACCTGTCGACGTCGCTGCTCCTCAAGCAGGTCAAGCCGGCTCCCACCACGGGGTGGCGCAAGGCGCTGTACCGACTGTCCGGCCGCTACGTCAACGTCGGGAACAGTGCGAAGGAACAGCGCCGGATCGAGCTGACCAAGCAGGTCAACCAGCCGCTGCAGGGGTGCTACAAGATCGCGCTGCTGAGCCTCAAGGGCGGGGTCGGCAAGACCACGACCACCGCGACCCTCGGTTCCACGTTCGCGTCACTGCGCGGCGACCGCGTCATCGCCGTCGACGCCAACCCCGACCGCGGCACGCTGAGTCAGAAGATTCCCCTCGAGACGCCCGCAACGGTGCGGAACCTGCTGCGCGACGAGCAGAGCATCGAAAAGTACAGCGACGTCCGCAGTTACACGTCGCAGAGCAGGCACCGGCTCGAGGTGCTCGCGTCCGACAGCGACCCGGCCGTGTCGGAGGCGTTCAGCGCCGACGACTACGCCCGGACCGTCACGATGCTCGAGAAGTTCTACAGCATCGTCCTCACCGACTGCGGCACCGGACTGATGCATTCCGCGATGCAGACCATCCTCGAAGAGGCCGACGCGCTCGTGGTGGTCAGTTCGGGATCCGTCGACGGCGCCCGAAGCGCCTCCGCCACCCTCGACTGGCTCGACGCCCACGGATACCGCGAACTCGTGGCCCGATCGGTGGCCGTGGTCAATGCAGTGCGCCCGAGGTCGGGCAAGGTGGATCTGCCGAAGGTCGTCGAGCACTTCGAGCAGCGGTGCCGCCTGGTGCGGCTGATTCCGTTCGACCCGCACCTCGAAGAGGGCGCCGAGATCGAACTCGAGCGGCTGCGTCCGAAGACGCGCAACGCACTCCTCGAACTGGCCGCCGCGGTGGCCTCCGACTTCCCGGCGTCGAGTTTCGCGCTACAGGACCGTCGCTGAGGCAGTGACGCCGATGGTGCCGGCTCGACCGGCACCACGGCTCTTGCTCATCCGGCCGGGTCCGCCGGACCGGCGTCGGGTTCGTCGGACTTCTTCCGACGCGTCTCCCGGTCCACCTTCCACAGGAAATCCGGATCGTCGTCCGGTCCCTGCACCCGCGTGCTCAGCACGGGCCGCGTGTTCGGGCCGAACGCCTTCCACATCAGGACCGCCACTGTCACGAGCCCGATGAGTGCCAACAGATAGATCACCGCGCACCTCCTTACACCGCTCGAGGGTAGCCGGTATTCCTCGAGCGTAGCCGCGTCGGCGGCAGAGGGCACCCACCCGATCGCAGAGCGCCCGGGCAGTGCGGTGTTACCAGCCGAACCTCAGGGTCGGCCCGCCTCCAGCGTCAGGGTCGGCCCGCCTCCAGCATCAGGGTCGGCCCGCCTCCGTGGTGAGGGAGCGGAGCAACTGCATGACCTCTGCCTCGCGGAAGCGGCGGTGCCCACCGGGGGTGCGCAGTGATCCGAGTCGGCCCGCGTGCGCCCAACGCGTCACGGTCTTCGGGTCGACATGGAACAGGGCAGCCACCTGGCCCGGGGTCATGAGGGCTTCGTTGGATCCGCTGAATCCGGGTCCGTTGTAGGTGGGTGCGCTCATCGACGATCCTCCACTGCTTTCGACTGATCTGTGCTGAAGCCGGCCGCTGTTGCGACTGATCCCGGCCATCGTGACATCCGGAACCCTGGGTACTCGAACGATCTAATGTTGGTAAAGGGGAGGTAATAGACAAATCGGATAAGTCGGACGTGTGGGGAGCCCCCTCGGTGATGGGTAACCTGGGGGCGTGAGCGAGTCATCCGAGAAGCCAGAAGACCAGGTCGAGCCCGTACATTCGAGCCCGAAAGCGAAGCAGGACGGGCGGGTGACCAAGGGGCAGCTGGCGCGTGACGTCGCGATCTATTCGATCGCCCGGCTGCTGCTGGTCGTTGTCATCGGCGCCATCATTCTCGGGGTGGCCGCACTCGTCGGAGTCGCCGTGCCGCTGCTCGTCGCCGCGATCTTCGCGGTCCTCATCGCGCTCCCGCTGTCGCTGCTGCTGTTCGCGAAACTCCGCAAGCGGGTCAACGAGGGGATCGCCACGTTCGATGCGCAGCGCCGCGCGGACCAGGCCGACCTGCGTGCCCGGCTCCGCGGTGAGGGCACGTCCCGGTGACGGTCGACGACTGCGTCGTCATCGACCGGAGCTTGCCGCGGGACTGGGTCGACAACGCGGTCCGACTCATCGACGCCGACGCACAGCGCAGCGCCGACACGCACCTGCTGCGGTACCCGCTGCCCGTCGACTGGGGTGTGCAGCTCTATCTGAAGGACGAGTCGACCCACATCACGGGCAGCCTCAAGCACCGGCTGGCCCGGTCGCTGTTCCTGTACGCGATCTGCAACGGCTGGATCACCGAGGGAACCACGGTCATCGAGGCGTCGTCGGGATCGACGGCCGTCAGTGAGGCGTACTTCGCGAAGATGCTCGGCCTCGACTTCGTGGCGGTCATGCCGCGCAGCACGAGCGGCGCGAAGATCGCCCTCATCGAGGCGCAGGGCGGTCGCTGCCACTTCATCGACCACCCGCCGGAGATCTACAGCGAGGCCCGGCGACTTGCCGCGGAGACGAACGGTCATTTCATGGACCAGTTCACGCACGCGGAACGGGCCACCGACTGGCGGGGCAACAACAACATTGCCGAGTCGATCTACCAGCAGATGACGCAGGAAGAGCACCCGGTGCCGGAGTGGCTCGTCATGAGCGCCGGGACCGGCGGCACCAGTGCGACGCTGGGCCGGTACATCCGCTACCGCAGGCACGCGACCCGCCTGCTCGTCGTGGATCCCGAGAACTCCGCGTTCTTCGGCGGCTACGAGATCAACTCCTGCGAGTATGCGACGGGAATGCCCTCGCGGATCGAGGGCATCGGCCGGCCCCGGGTGGAGCCGTCCTTCGTCGGGCAGGTCATCGACCGGATGATGCGGGTGCCCGACGCCGCATCCATCGCGACGGCCCGGCACGCCAGTTCGGTGCTGGGTCGCCGGGTCGGTGGGTCGACGGGCACGAACCTGTGGGGTGCGTTCACCGTCGTCGCGGAGATGCTCGCGGCCGGACGGTCCGGCAGCGTCGTCACCGTCCTGTGCGACGGCGGTGAACGGTACGCCGACACCTACTTCGACGACGACTGGGTGGCCGGCGAGGGCATCGACCTCTCGGGCCCGACCGCGGTGCTCGAGCGGTTCGCGTCGACCGGGGAGTGGCTCGGTCAGCCCGGCTGAGGCGCGGGTGCGGCGGTGCGCACCGGTGCGGTCACCGCGCGGGACATCGTGACTCGCGGCCACGCAGCGAGACCGTGCCGGGCCTCGTCGTCGCGGATGCGTGACAGGCCCGGTGTGAGGTCGGTCTCCGGCAGGGGACGGAAACCCAGCCGCTCATAGTAGGGGGCGTTCCACGGGACGTCGACGAATGTGGTGAGGGTGAGGGCGGGCAGTCCGCGGACGGCTGCCCACGACGAGATCTCGTCGAGCAGCCGCGCGCCGAGACCCTGGCGGGCGTGGCTGGGGTGGACCGACACCTGCTCGATGTGTGCGCCGCCGTCGACGACGGCGACGAGTGCGTAGGCGACCGGGGCATCGTCTGCGTCGACCGCGACCCAGATGCATTCCAGCTGGAGGTATTCGGTCAGCTCGTCGAGTGAGAACGGGGGATCGTCGGCGACGGCGTCCATTCCGATGTCACGAAACGGCGCACCCGCCGCGATTTCGATGTCTTGCAGAGCGGGAAGGTCGGTGGAAATGGCCGTGCGGATCACAGGTCTTTTGTACCCGAAATCGTGCTGTTCGCACAGTTTCCCTGCACTTTCCTAAAACCTACTCCTCCGTAGGCTACGGAACCGTAGGTTGGTAGCCTGGCGTTAGGACGACGGAGTGGGGACGCGCATGGACAAGCCCGAGGTGACTCTCGAGAACTACGAAGCGGTGTACGCGTACTACCGCGACCACCGGCAGAATCGGGTGCTCGCCAAGCTGGCGTACGCGTCGCTGTATGCGAAGTACCGGCCGCGGATCGTGTACGCCGACGACGCGAAGGCGCAGCTCGCCGGGCTGGTGAAGTCCGGCAGGGTGCTGATCGTCGCGGCCAACCACGTGACCCACAGTGATCAGTACACGCTGGCGGCGACGGCCTGGAACACGCCGTTGCGCCGCGCGATCGGACGCACCCGGGTGCTCGCGAAAGACGAATTGTTCGTCGACCCCGACCTGCACAAGAAGGTCGACATGATGGGCGGGATCCCGGTGTTCCGCAGCAAGAACTACGGGCTCCGGGCGGTTGCCGACGCGGGCAGGCTCATGATGGACACCTCCGCCGAACGGCTCTGTCGCGGCGACAACCTGGCGATCTTTCCCGAGGGTACGTGCAACGAGGACGACCCGACCCGGCTGCAGCACATCAACAGCGGCATCGGTCACATCGCGAAACGTGCGGCGGATCGCGGAGTCTCGCCCGTGCTGCTGTCCATCGGCATCAGTTACGGGCCGGACGCCCACGGGCCCGACACCGAGAACGTGAAGTCGGCCAGCGTGTTCGTGTCGGAGCCGGTGTTCGACTTGCCGGCGAAACCGATGGACATCGCGCACGTCGTGCAGAAGGACCTGCAGATCGCGGTCGACGGGGCGGTCGCGGCGTACTGACCTCCCACCACGAATCTGTCAAGCAGGGTTGACACCCGGTCGGTGTCAACTTAAATTGACATGCATGACCGAAGCAACCACGCTCGCCGCAGCGGCGGGCAGCCCCGACCCCGCCGAGGGGTTGCGGGCCGTGCGTGCGCTGCGGCGACTCCTCGAACGGCTCGAGGCCATCCAGGTCGCCAACGCCCGCGCCCAGGGCTGGTCCTGGCAGGCGATCGCCGACTCCCTCGAGGTGAGCAGGCAGGCCGTCCACCAGAAACACAACCGGAGAGGGAGGTAACGGCGCATGTTCGAACGATTCTCGATGGACGCCCGGGCCGTGGTGATCGGCGCGCAGCAGGAAGCGCGCGACGTGAAGTCACCGCAGATCGGGCCCGAACACCTCGTACTCGCGCTGCTGTCCGTGAAAACCGAACCCGTCCACGGCATCCTCGCCGACGCCGGCATCGAGGAGGACACGGCGCGATCGACCGTCGTTGCGCACGGCACCGCCCTGAGCGACGCCGACGCGGAAGCACTCGAATCGATCGGAATCGACCTCGACGCCGTGCGGCAGAGTCTCGAGCAGAACTTCGGCAAGGGCGTGCTCGATCCCGAACAGCCCTCGGAGAAGCGCGGTTGGTTCGGCCGGAAGTCGGGGCACATCGGGTTCACCCGCGACGCGAAGAAGGCGATCGAACTGTCGCTGCGGGAGGCGCTGGCGCGCAAGGACGATCACATCGGTGCCGAGCACATCTTCCTCGGCGTGCTGCGTGTCGCCGAAGGCACGACGAAGGAGATCCTCGAGGTCCGGGTCGAGGTCGGCGAACTCCGCCGGCGCGTGCACGCGGCCCTCGACGACCGCGCGGCCTGACCGGTCGCCCGGTTCCCGTTTGTCCGATCGGTGTGCCAGCATGCACGCATGACCTTCTTGGTACGCC
The DNA here is from genome assembly GCF_002165735.1 of Rhodococcus sp. NCIMB 12038. Classification (NCBI taxonomy): domain Bacteria; kingdom Bacillati; phylum Actinomycetota; class Actinomycetes; order Mycobacteriales; family Nocardiaceae; genus Rhodococcus; species Rhodococcus sp. NCIMB 12038. Next base: position 42,433 of record NZ_NHML01000038.1, on the reverse strand, counting down.
TCGTCATCAACGCGTTCGCGATCTGGCTGGCGGCAGCCTGGGTGTCGGGTATCGACATCTCCAGTTCGGGCAACGGAACCGGCTGGGACATCGTGGTGCTGCTCGGCATCGCGCTGGTGTTCACCGTCGTCAACATCTTCGTCAAGCCGCTGGTGAAGTTGCTGTCGCTGCCGCTGCTGATCCTGACGCTCGGCCTGTTCACCCTGGTGATCAACGCCCTGATGCTGTTGCTCACTGCGTGGCTGAGCTCCCAGACCGAGTACGGCCTGACCGTCGACGGCTTCTGGACGGCCGTGTGGGGCGGCCTGATCATCTCGATCGTCAACTTCGTCCTCGGCATCCTGCTGCCGGACGGCGACTGACCCGAAAGACTCAGGCGGCAGACAGGGCCACGGCGGTGGCGGCGCCCCACACCAGCATCGCCAGCCCCGAATCCCGAAGCGCGGGAATCAGTGCGAGACCCAGGCCGCCCGAGCGGACGGGGGCGTTCGCCCGGACCGCGAGGGGCAGCGCGAGCAGTCCGACGAGCGCCCACGGGGTGCGCAGCACCAGGACGAGGGTCACGACGAACGGGACCGTCAGCGTGACCAGGTGCAGGATGCGGGTGCGCGAGTCGCCGAGCCGGACGGCGAGCGTGCGTTTGCCGGACTCGGTGTCGGTGGGAATGTCCCGCAGATTGTTGGCGACGAGAACCGCGCTCGAGAACGACCCGACGGCGACCGCGGACACGATTCCGGCCCAGTCCACCGTCTCCGCCTGCACGTACTGGGTGCCCAGGACGGCGACGAGACCGAAGAACACGAACACGGCGACCTCGCCGAAGCCGCTGTACCCGTACGGCTTCTTGCCGCCCGTGTAGAACCAGGCGCCCACGATGCACAGGGCACCGATCAGCACGAGCCACCACGCGGTGGTGACGGCGAGGACCAGGCCGGCCACCGCGGCGACCGCGAAGCAGGCGATGGCCGCCGCCTTCACCGCCGACGGTTTCACCAGCTTGGACCCGACGAGCCGCAGCGGTCCGACCCGTTCGTCGTCGGTGCCGCGAATCCCGTCCGAGTAGTCGTTGGCGAAATTGACGCCCACGATCAACGCGAGAGAGACCACCAGTGCCAGTACCGCCTTCCACCACACCGCGCCGCCGAGCGATGCCGCGGCGCCGGTGCCCACGAGCACCGGGGCGATCGCGTTCGGGAGGGTGCGCGGACGAGCGCCTTCGATCCATTGAGCAGCCGTTGCCATGCACCGATCTTTGCATCGAGCGAGAAGGCGCCCGCACCCACACCGAACTTCGAGAAGTTCGCGCCCGCCCGGTGCAATACCATCGAACGCGGTGGACCAGCAGATGAGCGTGGACGAGACGGTGGCACCGGCAAGCGCACCGATCCAGGTCGCCTTGTTGGGTGAGGTATCGACGCGGCGATCGGGCGCGCTCGCACCGCTGCCCGGCACCCGCGCGCGCAGCCTGCTCGTTGCCCTCGCCCGCGATCCCGGCCGGAGCCGGTCCGCGCAGGCCCTCATCGACGAGGTGTGGGGCGAGGATCCCCCGCGGTCCCCGATGAACGCGTTGCACACACAGGTCTCCCGGCTGCGGGCGGCATTGCCGGACGGGGCGCTGGAGATCGGTCCGGCCGGATACCGGCTGGCCGTGTCCCGGGACGCCGTCGACCTGACCCGTGCGGAGGACGTGGCACGCCGACTGCAGGTCCGGGGTCACGGTGGCGGCGCCTGGCCGGACGAGATCCGCGGCGCACTCGCGCTGTGGCGGGGCGACCCGGGCGCCGACCTCCCCGAAGGTGCGGCCGCAACGGAACTCGCAGCGGACGCCGCGGCGATCCGGGGCCGGCTCGAGGCCGCGGACCGGGCGGCGCTGGTGGCGGCCGGAGACTGGGCGACCGCTCTGCCGAAGGCGCAGGCCCACGTGGCCGCCGAACCCCTCGACGAGCGGGCGCACGCCGACCTCATGCGCGTGCTCGCCGGGCTCGGTCGCGACAACGAGGCGCTGGACGTGTTCGCGACCTTCCGCAGGCGGCTGGTCGATCGGCTGGGAGCAGACCCGTCGCCCGCCCTCGTCGCCCTGCACACCGAGATCCTGCGCGGCGACGGCGCACCCGAGTCGGACGACCGGCGCCCCGCGGCGCCGGACCGCACGGCCATCGGCCTCCGGGCAGCACCGAACGCCCTGCTGGGGCGCGACACCGACGTGGTGGAGATCGAGGGACTGCTCACGTCCTCGCGTGTCGTCACCATCCTCGGACCCGGCGGTGCGGGCAAGACCCGGCTCGCGCACGAGCTGGGTGCGCGGGCCGCCGCGCGGACGTCCGTGGCCCTGGTGGAACTCGCGGCGCTGCGCAGCAGCGAGGACGTCGTGGCGGCGATCAGCAGCACCCTCGGCCTCAGCGAGATCGACATCGCGCCCGGACGGCTCACCCTCAGCCGTATCCACTCCGCGCGGGAAAAGCTCCGGGAAGCGCTCTCGGCGGGGCCGATGCTCCTCATCCTCGACAACTGCGAGCACGTCGTCGGGGCCTGCTCCGAGGTCGTGGCCGACCTGGTGGCCGCAGGAGATCAGCTGACCGTCCTCGCGACCAGCCGATCACCGCTCATGCTCGCGTCCGAGGCGGTATACCCGCTGCCGCCGCTCGCGATCGACGACGACGACGCGCCCGCCGTGCAACTGTTCACGACCCGGGCCCGCGCCGTACGGCCCACGGCGCGGCTCGACCCGGAGGCCGTGCGCAGAGTCTGCCGCACCCTCGACGGTCTGCCGCTCGCGATCGAACTGGCCGCCGCGCGGGTACGCAGCATGAGCGTCGAGGACATCGGACGCAGGCTCGAGCACCGGTTCGCGCTGCTGCGCTCGCACGACCCGACGTCGCCCGAACGGCACCGGACCCTGCACGCCGTCATCGACTGGAGCTGGCAGCTTCTGGGCGAGCAGCAGCAGATCGCGCTGCGCAGACTGTGCCGGTTCCCGGCAGGGTTCACCCTCGACGCCGCCCGGACGATCGCGGAGTGGGACGGCGTCGACGATGTCGTGGACGCCGTCGAGGGCCTCGTCAACCAATCGCTGCTGTCCGTGTCGGAGACGTCGGACACGCTGCGCTACTACATGCTCGAGACGGTGCGGGAATACGGCGAGGAGCGACTCGCCGAGGCCGCCGAGGAGCCGGAAGTGTTTGCCCGCCAGCGAGTGTGGGTCAACGCGTTCGCGTCGGAGGCGCTGGTGCGGTGCCGTGCCGACCAGGTCGCGCTCGCCGACGACATCGACGCCGACCACGACAACTTCCTCGCCGTGCTCCGGTGGGCGGTGGAGCGCGGAGACGCCGAGACGGTCGCGATCGTGTTCCCGGTGCTGGGTGGGCTGTGGGCCATCCGGGGCGCGCACTCGGAGGTGATGAACTGGACGCCGCGGATCCTCGCGGCAACGGAAGACGCAGATCTGAGCGACGTCGACTCGGAGTTGGTGGCGTACACGTTCCTGCTCGCGGCGATGCATCTGGTGTTCGGCGGTCAGGCCCGCACCCTCGCCCGCACCCGGACGCGATTGCGGCACGTCCTCCACGGACGCGCCGATCTGCCGCCGGTCTCCTCGTTCGCGGTGAAGATCATCCTGTCCCTGGGATCGGGGCGGCGGCATGCCAGGACGGTCGCGGAAGGGGTGCGCTCGCACGATCGGGAAACCCATGCGGCGGCGCTGGCGGCGCGGGCCAGCATGCGGGAGAACCTCGGCGATTTCCGCGGTGCCCTGCGCGACGCGCGGGCCGTCTCCGAACTGTGCGCCTCGATCGGTGACGTGTGGGGCGCGGCGATGGCGGCACAGTTCCTCGGCTCGCTGTACAGCCAGTCCGGCCGGTACCGGGACGCGGTGTCGTTCTATCAGGTCGCGGTCGATGGGCTGCGGAAACTGGGCGCGCAGGAGGAGGCGAATCAGCTGTGGGGTTTCCAGGCCTCCGCGCTGATCGCGGACGGTGACGTGGAAGCGGGCCGCAAGGTGCTGGCCGAGACGCTGCTCGAGCATCGCGGTCCCGGCGCGGGAACCGACGATCAGCAGGACGAGTGGCGGATAGCCGCCATCAGCAGTCTCGCGGAAGCCGATCTGGCGGACGGCGACGTCGAACGGGGGCTCGCCCGGTACCGGGAGGCGCTGGACCTGATGTACCCCCGGATCACGGCCGCGCCCTACGCCGATCCGTACGGACTCGTGCTGGCGGCCTCGGTGGTGTCTGCCCACGTGCTGCACGGCCGGTCCGAGATGGTGGTGGACACCGTTCCGCAGCTCGCGGAGTGGGCGCGGTCCCGGCTGGGTGTCGGCGCATATCCGGATCTGCCGGTCACCGGCGCCGTCGCAGCGGGCATCGGATGTTTCGAGATCGCGCGCGGTAATGCCGACCGCGGTCTCGCGCTGCTGGCACTGTCCGTCCCGGCGCGCGCCCGGCAGGACAGTGTCTCGCTGCAACACCACCGGCAGGTCGCGTTCGCACTCGAGAACGTCGAGGCGGACCGCTGGACGTCGGCGCAGGCGAGGTTCAGCGCGTGGTCACGTCGCGCGGTGCACACCGAGATTGTGGATGTGCTCGCCGCGGTGATTCGCGAGGGTGAGTCAGGCCGGCACCCGTCCGCCGACCCGCGCCGCGCAGGAGCGTAGAAGGTCGGTCAGCTCCGGGTCGTCGACCGCCAGCCGTCCCGTCTTCCCGATCGCCGCGAGGCACCCGGTCACCGCGTTCTGCGCGTCGTGCACCGGCACGGCGACCGCGCTGCGGCCGACGCGCACCTCGTCGACCTCGCGGGCCGAACCGGTGTGCCGGACGGCGTCGAGTTCGGCCCGCAGCGTGCCGAAGTCGGTGATGGTCGACGAGGTCACCCGGCGCAGGCTCGGCGGCACCAGGTCGGGACGGGACGCGAGGAGGACCTTGCCGATGGCGGACGCGTGCAGGTGTGCGGCGATCGTGTTCTCGCCGCTGAGTTCGTGGTCGGGATCGCGGTCGACGAGTCGCACCCGGCCGCCCGCGAACGACGCCAGGTGGATCCCGAAACGCACCTGTTCCCGCAGTTCCTCGAGGACGGCGTGGTGGTCGACCGGGTCCGGTGCGGTGTCCGCCCCAGCCAGCTGCCGGGTCCGGCGGCCCAGCGCGAACCCGGACAGATCCGCGATCCGCACCAGATAGCCGTCGGCGGTCAGGAGATTGAGCAGCCGGTACGCCGTGGCCTGGGGGATCCCCGTGTGCGCGGCGATGTCTCTCGCCGTCGCCCCGGACCCGAGTTGCGCGACCGCCTCGAGCAGGGCGAGCGCCTTCTGCACGGCGCGTGGTTCGTGGCCCGCGATCTCCCCGGCTCGGGCGCCCATCACCGGGACCCGGGAGTGCGTCCAGTTGCCGTCAACGCGAGGTTCCCGGCGGCGTCCGTCGCGAACACCCCGGCCCCCGGCAGCACGTCGTCCGTCTCCGCGGTGTCGAACACACCCGTCGACCGCAGACTCGCCGGGTGCCGCCACTGCAGATACAGCTGCCACGCCGAACCCGACAGCAACAGGGCCAGCACCACGGCGGGGACCATCGTGAAACCGTGGGCCACGTTCACGAACAGCATGTAGGCCAGCACGATTCCGCCTGCGGCGCTGCCCGCGACTCCAGCCGCCAGGACGAGGGGCGTGTGCTCCCCGATCCGGCTGAGGAACCGCACCGACGCCACCGCCACCAGCACGTACGCCGCGACCACCGCCGTCCTGGCGATCAACTGCACATGACCGAACGCGGCCGATTTACCGACGACGCCGAACGTCGCGGCACCCGCGCACACGACGCACACGATGACGGCCAGGGCCGCGTACGGGGTGCGGTAGCCGCGGTGCACCCGGGCGAACAGGCGCGGGACGACGGTTTCGATCCCCATCGAATACAGCAGGCGCGAAGCGGCATTCGACGACGCCATCGCCGACGCCAGCCACGACGCGCCCAACCCGAGGTTCAGGGCGATCACCACGGCCGGGTCGACCCCGGTCGCGGTGCCGTGAAGGTACGCGTTCACCAGGGTGTCGGTGCGACCGGACCAGGCGGCCCACGCCGAGAAGATGAACAGGCCGCCGCAGATCATCGGCGTGAGCATCACGGTGCGGGTGACGGTGGCGAGCGGCCGCTTGGCCTCGGGGCCGAAGAACGTGGCGCTCTCGAACCCGGCGAGCGCGAACACCGCGGCCAGTGTCATGAGCAGCGGCCCGTACGCGGAATCGGACGGCGGCACCGCGGCGTGCTGGCCGCCGGCGCCGGTCACGATCATCAGACCGGCGATGAACAGCAGCGAGCACGATTCGACGGCGAGGATGGCGAGCGCCGCGAACCGCACCCCACGGACCAGGCAGCCGAGGATCACGATCGCGATCCCCGCGTACACGAGGAGGCGTTCGGCGGGCCCGCGCAACTCCACCCCGAAGAAGCCGAGCGTCGCGATCACGGCCTGACCGCCGTGGTACAGCGTCATCACCGCGCTGCCCACGTACTTGGTCAGCATCGCGACGCCCGCCGTCAGCGCGGCCCGGGTACCGAGGCCCTGGAACACGAAACTGTAGAGGCCGCCCGCGGCCGCCATGCGCCGCGTGAACTGCGAGATGCACACCGCGATCAGGGACACCACCACCGTCGCGACGACGATCGTGATCAGACCGCTGAGCAGCATCTGGTGGGTGAACATGGTGACGGGCAGCACGACCATCGACACCGCAGGCGCCGTCGTCGCCACCGACTGGGCGAGAACCTCGACACCCGACAGTTGCCGCCTGCCCAGTGCACGCAACGGCGACAGGGCCGCGCGTGCGGGCTCGCCGGTGGCGAACGAACGCGCGATGGCGTCGGAAAGTGCTGACATGCGCGTGAAACTAGCCGGGTCGTGTTGCGGAAAAGTTTCGGTTTCGGGTCGAATGCCGACCCGGGAGTGAGAACGGACCGCGGCCGTTCCCGCTCGGTGGCCTCAGACTGTTTCGCCGCCGACAACTTCCCGACTCGCGCCCCTCCCAGGATGAATCCGGACAACCTACCCGGGTCGCCGGGCGCAAGAATGGGAGCGCGAATTGGCATTCACACGTAGATCTTTCATGAAGGGCCTCGGGGCCACCGGGGGCGCAGGACTCGCGTACGGCGCGATGTCGACGCTCGGGCTCGCACCGTCGACCGCCGCGCCCGCCCGCGCCTTCCAGCCGCTCGCGGCCGGCGACCTCATCGGCAAGGTGAAGGGCAGCCACTCCGTGGTCGTGCTCGGCGGCGGCCCCGCCGGACTGTGTTCGGCGTTCGAACTGCAGAAGGCCGGGTACACGGTGACGGTCCTCGAGGCCCGCACCCGGCCCGGTGGCCGCGTCTGGACCGCCCGCGGCGGCACCGAGGAGACCGACCTGAACGGCGAGACGCAGAAGTGCACGTTCTCGGACGGCCACTTCTACAACGTCGGCGCCACCCGCATCCCGCAGAGCCACATCACACTCGACTACTGCCGCGAACTCGGCGTCGAGATCCAGGGCTTCGGCAACCAGAACGCCAACACGTTCGTGAACTACGCGAGCGGCACGTCGCTGTCGGGCCAGTCCGTCACCTACCGGGCGGCGAAGGCCGACACGTTCGGCTACATGTCGGAACTGCTGAAGAAGGCCACCGATCAGGGCGCCCTGGACCAGGTGCTGTCCCGGGAGGACAAGGACGCGCTGTCGGAATTCCTCAGCGACTTCGGCGACCTGTCCGACGACGGCCGCTACCTCGGATCCTCCCGCCGCGGTTACGATTCGGAACCCGGAGCCGGACTGAACTTCGGCACCGAGAAGAAGCCGTTCGCGATGCAGGAAGTGATCCGCAGCGGCATCGGCCGCAACTTCAGCTTCGACTTCGGCTACGACCAGGCGATGATGATGTTCACCCCGGTCGGCGGCATGGACCGGATCTACTACGCGTTCCAGGACCGGATCGGCACCGACAACATCGTATTCGGCGCCGAAGTGACGTCGATGAAGAACGTGTCCGGCGGTGTCACCGTCGACTACACCGCAGGCGGCGCGCGGAAGTCGATCACCGCCGATTACGCGATCTGCACGATCCCGCCGCATCTCGTCGGCCGACTGCAGAACAATCTGCCCGCCGACGTGCTCACCGCGCTGAAGGCGGCGAAACCGTCGTCGTCCGGAAAGCTCGGTATCGAGTACTCGCGCCGGTGGTGGGAGACGGAGGACCGCATCTACGGCGGCGCGTCCAACACCGACAAGGACATCTCGCAGATCATGTTCCCGTACGACCACTACAACTCCGACCGGGGCGTGGTCGTCGCCTACTACAGCAGCGGCAAGCGGCAGGAGGCGTTCGAGTCGCTCACCCACCGCCAGCGGCTCGCCAAGGCGATCGCGGAGGGCTCGGAGATCCACGGCGAGAAGTACACCCGCGACATCTCCTCGTCGTTCTCGGGTAGCTGGCGGCGCACCAAGTACTCCGAGAGCGCGTGGGCGAACTGGGCGGGCAGCGGCGGCTCGCACGGCGGGGCGGCCACCCCCGAGTACGAGAAGCTGCTCGAACCCGTCGACAAGATCTACTTCGCCGGCGACCACCTGTCCAACGCCATCGCCTGGCAGCACGGCGCGCTGACGTCCGCCCGCGACGTCGTCACCCACATCCACGAGCGCGTCGCCCAGGAAGCCTGACCCATTCCCCCGAACCAGGAGTTGTGCACTGTGAAGTCTTTTCGTACCAAGGCCGTGACCGCTGCGCTCGCCGCTTCCGCTCTGATCGCCGGGGTGACGTCGTGCTCCTCCGACGAGGCGGCCGCGGAGGCGCCCGGCAGCACCTTCGTCTCCAAGTCCGTTCTCGAAGCAGGGGAGGCGAATCCGATGATCGCGCAGGGGGTCGCGATCGGTGGCGGCACCGCCGTCTACAAGTCGAGTGGGATCGGCCCGGGCGCATCCAACAAGACCGCACCCGAGGGCACCCCGGAGTCGCACATCGACACCGACGTGTTCGCCGGAGGCACGCTCCCGGCCGGAGTCACGATCACCGAGGCGCAGGGCATCAACGCGCTGAAGCGGATTCGCGACAACCTGGAGGCGCGGGGGCTGACACTCGAGGACGTCGTGACCATGCGGGTGTTCCTCGACAACGCCCCCGGCACCGACCGCGCCGACTACGCCGGCTGGAACCGTGCCTACCGGCAGTTCTTCGCGAACACCAACCTCGACACCGGCGACACCGAACTGGTCCCGCTCGGCACGGCGGAACCGGCCGCCCCGATGGAGCGGAACTCCGCGCGGCCCAGCCGGTTCGCGCTCGAGGTCGCGAGCCTGCCCGCCGCGGGATGGCTCGTCGAGGTCGAGGTGGACGCCGTGTACCCCGACGGTGAGGAGCCGCAGTAGTGGGGGCGCTGAGCCCGAGTCACTGGGCGATCATCGCGGTGGTACTCGTGGTGTTGTTCGGGTCGAAGAAGCTCCCGGACGCCGCCCGCGGCCTGGGACGGTCGATGCGGATCCTCAAGACCGAGGTGGGGGAGTTGCAGGCGGACGCCCCCGAACTGGAGAAATAGGCGAAGCGAGTCGGTGGACCCCGCGTCCACCGGCTCGCTCGTTCCTGTGGTGTCAGGCCTTACGCATGTAGGTCCGGACCGTCAGCGGTGCCATGATCGCGACGATCACGGCGGCGCCGAGCAGCGACCACACGACGTGGACACCGAAGTGGCCGTCGTTGACGAGTTCACGCACCGCGGTCACGACGTGCGACACGGGGTTGACGTTCACGAACGCCTGCATCCAGCCCGGCATCGTGTCGGCAGGCACGAACGCGTTGGACATGAACGTCAACGGGAACAGGATGAGCATCGAGATGCCCTGCACCGAAGACGCTTTGCTCATCAGGACGCCCATCAGCGCGAAGATCCAGCTGATCGAGAAGGCGCAGACGACGACGAGCAGACCGGCCGACACCACCCCGACGACGCCGCCGCCCGGCCGGTACCCCATCGCGATACCGACGGTGAACGTGATGGTCGTCGCGATGCCGTACCGCACGACGTCGGCGAGGAGAGCGCCGGACAGCGGCGCGATGCGGGCGATCGGCAACGACTTGAAGCGGTCGAAGACGCCCTTGTCCATGTCTTCCCGCAACTGGGTGCCCGTCACGATCGACGTGGTGATCACCGTCTGGACCAGGATGCCCGGGATGATGATCGGCAGGTACGACGCGACGTCGCCGGAGATGGCGCCACCGAAGATGTACGTGAACATCAACGTGAAGATGATCGGCTGGACGACGACGTCGAACAGTTGCTCCGGGTTGTGCTTGATCTTGAGCAGTCCCCGGTACGCCATCGTGAGCGTGTTGGCGACGGACTGCTCGAGGCTGATCCGGTTCCGGGCCTCCGGAATCGGTTGCGGGCCCGCATGAGTGCGGGATCCGAGGGTGGTGGTCATGCGACGCTCCGTTCGGTATCGGCGTCGGCGGCAGTGTCTTCTGCGCCGTGGCCGGTGATGGTGAGGAAGACCTCGTCGAGACTGGGCTTCTGGACGGTGATCTCGTCGACGGCGATCCCGTGGTCGCGCAGCCGGATCAGGAGTTCCACGGTGAGCGACGGGTCGGTCATCGGTGCGGTGAGGCGGCCGATCTCCGGCGTGATCGCCACGTCCACGCCGAGGGTGTGTGCGATCACCGAACGCGCGTCGTCGATCTGGCCGCGATCGGCCAGGGTCAGCTGCAGCGACGAGACGCCGACGGACGCCTTCAACTCGTCGGCCGTGCCGTCCGCGATCACCTTCCCGCGGTCGATGACGGCGATCCGATCCGCCAGCTGGTCCGCCTCGTCGAGGTACTGCGTGGTCAGCAGCACCGTCGACCCGTCCGCGACCAGCCGGCGGATGGTGTCCCACATCTGGGCACGCGTCCGCGGGTCCAGGCCCGTCGTCGGCTCGTCGAGGAACAACAGCGGCGGATGGGCGATCAGGCTGGCCGCGAGGTCGAGGCGCCGGCGCATGCCGCCGGAGAAATTCTTCAGCGGCTTCGTCGCCGCCTCGGTGAGGTCGAACTCCTCGAGCAGTTCCGTGCACTTGCGGCGGGCGTCACCCCGGCTGAGCCCGAGCAACCGGGCGAAGATCACCAGATTCTCGACCGCCGACAGGTCCTCGTCCACGGACGCGTACTGGCCCGTGACACCGACCAGTGAGCGCACCGCATTCGGTTCGCGCACCACGTCGTGGCCGAAGATCCGGGCCTCGCCGCCGTCCGGGCGCAGCAGCGTCGCAAGCATCCGCACCGTCGTGGTCTTGCCGGCGCCGTTCGGGCCGAGCACTCCGTACACCGACCCGGTCGGCACGGACAGGCTCACGCCGTCCACGGCGCGCTGACGGCCGAAGAGCTTCACGAGCCCGTCGGCCTCGATGGCAGGGGGAGTTGCAGTGAGGTTCATGCCGTAGACGATGCAGCCCCCCACTTGCAGCGGGCTTGCACGCCTCTTGCACGGGCTCACGAACGCCCTCACCCTGCGGATTCACACGCATTCGCCGGAATCAGCGGCAATTGCGGGGGCATCTGACGAATCGGTGTGCGGATGTGGATTTCCACAGCCTCTCGGTTATCCACAGGTCTGCTGTTTTGCCTGGTCGGCGGCGGCGGCCGCCGTTGAGCGAGGGGCACGATGCTCGATATGAGAGCACAGGACCTGATCTTTCGCCGTCATGCACTGGCCGACGGAATGACCGACCCGGAACTGCGCCGCGCACGGGCGACGGGACAACTGGTTGCCGTGGCTGCGGGCGCCTATCTCGACGGCGAGCACTCGGTAGCACTGGACGCGGTCGGGATGCACCGCGCACGGGTCGCGGCTGCCGTGGTGGCGCACGGTGGTGGGATCGTGGTCAGCCATGCGTCCGCCGCCGTCCTCCACGGACTCGACGTCGGCGCGGTGAATCTCGACCGGGTGCATCTGAGCAGGGAGCGTCGATCGGGCGGGCGACGGACCGCGACGCTGCACATGCACATCGCTCCGCTCGGTCCTGACGACGTCACCGAGATCGACGGCGTGGCGGTGACGTCCCTCGCCCGTACGGTGGCGGACGTCGCGCGGTCGGAATCGCTGGACGAGGCCGTCGTGATCGGCGACTCCGCCCTGCATCGCGGCGTCGTGTCGATCGGCGACGTCCGGGCGGTGCTGGACCGGCACGGCCGGCGGAAAGGCATCGGAGCGGCCCGGCGCGCGGTGGCCCTGTTCGACGGCCGCAGCGAGAGTCCCGGCGAGTCGCTCAGCCGAATCAGGATGCGCGAATACGGAATGCCGGCGCCCGACCTGCAGCACGAAGTGCGCACGGACGGCGGTGCGTTCGTCGGCCGCGTCGACTTCTTCTGGGAGCGCTGGGGAGTTGTCGGCGAGTTCGACGGCATGGGCAAGTACCGATTCGGCTCCGGGCAGGCGGGCGACATCGTGGCGAGGGAGAAGTTGAGGGAGGACGCGATACGGGACACGGGCTTCGAGGTGATCAGGTGGGTGTGGGCGGACCTCGGGCGGTTCGACGCCGTGAAGGTGCGATTCGAGCGCGCGTGTGCCCGGTCCCGGCGTCGGTGAGTCATCGTTTCCCACCGAATTGCCGGAAGCACACGCAATTGCGCCGGAATCTGACGAATCGGTGTGCAACTTCGCGCGAACGGGCGCGACCGCCTAGCCGAACCGAGCTTCCAGCGCGCGCCGGTCGACCTTGCCGGGACCGCGGAGGGGGAGGGCGCCGACGAGGTGGAGTTCGCGGGGTGCGGCGGTGGTGTCGAGGGTGCGTTCGACGAACGTTCGGAGTTCGGCGAGTGTCGGTGCGGTGCCGGGTTCGGCGACGACGACGGCGGCGACGCGGCGGCCCAGCCGCTCGTCGGGGAGGCCGATGACCGCGCATTCCCGGACCGCGGGGTGGGCGATAAGGGCCGCCTCGACCACTTGCGGGACGACGGTGAGTCCGCCGGTGGAGATGGCTTCGTCGAGTCGGCCGGAGATGGCGAGGACGCCGTCGGTGACGGTGCCGGCGTCGTCGGTGCGGAACCAGCCGGGTTCGGCGAAGGCCGGATGGTCGGGGAGGCCGCGGTATCCGGACGCCAGCATGGGGCCGCCGAGGAGGACGCGGCCGTCACCGTCGATTCTCAGTCGGGCGCCGTCGAGGGGCACCCCGTCGTACACGCAACCACCGCACGTCTCGCTCATGCCATACGTACGGACGACGGTGATCCCGGCGTCGACGGCGCGACGCAGAACCGGGGCGGGGGTGGCGGCGCCACCGAGGAGGACGGCGTCGAGCGCGGCCAGCGACGCCACGGCTTCGGGGTGGTCGAGCGCCTTGACCAGCTGAGTCGGGACGAGGGAGGTGTAGCGCCGGGGGCCGGACATCGACTCGACCGCGGCGGGCAGCGCGCCGGGGTCGAAGCCGTCGGACACGTCGATCACCACCGGGTCGGTGCCCGCGAGGACGCTGCGCAGCAACACCTGCATGCCCGCGATGTGGTGGGCGGGAAGGGTCAGCAGCCAGGCGCCCGGGCCGCCGAGCCGCGCGTGCGTCGCCTCACCGCTGGCGCGAAGGGCCGCCGCGGAGAGCATCGCCCCCTTCGGCACGCCCGTCGTCCCGGACGTCGCGACCACGAGTGCGACACCGTCGTCGATCGGGTCCCCGGGCCGCAGGGCGTCCGTCAACCGCCGGGTCTCCCGCTCGTCCGCGGCGGGCACGGGAAGCGCGGCGGGCGCGGTCCCGTCGAGGACCGTTGACAGCTGCGGCAGGATCCCGAGAACCCCGGCGCCGGGGGGGACTGGCAGGACCCGCAGTTCGCTCACTGTGCAGGCCCGGCAAGCGGCCAGCCGCCTGCGGTGAGGTTGCTGCGCACCCGGTCGACGTCCGATTCCAGTGGCAACTCGTCGGTGACCTTCGTGATGAGCACCTGGATGTCGGTCTTCTCGATGGGCAGGTCGCCCTCCTCGACGAGGGCGTCGGCGACGGCGTCCACCTCGTCTTCCGACAGGCGGCGGGTGAGCAGCGCGAACAACGGAATGTAGTCCTGCTCGGGCACGCCGTTCGGGTAGCCGGCGCGCAGCCAGCCGATGATGGAGGAGAGGAACGGTGGAAGGCTCATGGCTAGCCTGCGTCGCGGGTTTCTTCCGCGTCGTCGGAACCTTCGCCGTTCTCGGCGTCGGTACCGACCGGCCAGCCCCCGGCCTCGAGGTTCTCCGTCACCCGCGCGACGTCCTCCTCGGACGGTTCCTCGTGGGTGATCTCGCTGATGAGGCGGCGGATGTTGTCGTAGTCGACGTGGCGTTGCGGCGTCTCGTGAGCGGTTTCGATCGACAGCGCGACGACCTGTTCGATCTCCTCGTCGGTGAGACGGCGACGCAGCACGGCCAGCAACGCGAAATGGTCCTTCGCCGGGACTCCCTCGGGGTACCCGGCGCGGAGCCAGTCGAGCACGGAGCTAAGTGAGTTCTTTGGCACGCGTTCGGCCTCTTTCGTCGATGGAACGGGGACTCGTGGTCGCCGCTCAGAAGATGTGGATACCGAAGCTGGTGGCCAGGAAGTCCTTCATCAACAGAAGTATCCCAGTGATGATCGCGATCAGCACCACGGCGAAGCAGGCATAGGCGCCGATCCGGGCTGCGACGGTCGGCTGCGAGGTTCCCTCGGCGGTGTCGGCGCCGCCGAGTGACCGCAGTCCGAGCGCGAAGATCGCGGGCAGGCCGGCGCCGAACAGCAGACCGACGAGGACGACCTGCCAGAGCGACTGAATGGTGGTGGTCAGCAGTGTCATGGCAGACCCCTCAGCGGTTGGTGGCGGGACCGGCGGAGTCCGCGGTCTCGGCCACGCCCGGTTCGGGACGGTCGGTGGGTTCGGTGGCGGCACCGGGGGCGTCGCCGGACTCCCATTCGGCGTTCACGTTGCCGGACGTCACCGGTTGCAGGCGGGAGCGCAGGTACATGAATCCGGCGAGCAGGATCAGCGCGGCGAACACAACGAGAACGCCTGGCAGACCGCCGATCAGGTGGGCGATGACCCAGCACACCGCGCCGACGATCGCCGCCGACGGCAGCGTGACCAGCCACGCCACGGCCATGCGTCCCGCGATGCCCCAGCGGACCTCGGCGCCCTTGCGTCCGAGTCCGGTGCCGAGGATGGATCCGGTCGCGACGTGGGTGGTGGACAGCGGCAGTCCGAGGTGGCTGGACGTGAGGATGATGGCGGCGGACGAGGACTCCGCGGCCATGCCCTGGGGAGCGGCGATCTCCACGAGTCCCTTGCCGAGGGTGCGGATGATGCGCCAGCCGCCGAGGTACGTGCCGAGGGCGATGGCGATCGCGCAACTGAGCTTCACCCAGAACGGCATCTCGTCGTCGGCGGACAGGCTTCCGTGCGCGACCAGTGCGAGGAAGATCACGCCCATCGTCTTCTGGGCGTCGTTGGTTCCATGGGCCAGCGACACCAGGGAGGCGGATCCGATCTGGCCGATCCGGAACCCGTGCTCTTTGGTGCCCTCCGGCACGCCTGAGGTGATCCGGTAGATCAGCTTGGTGCCCGCGGTGGCGACCAGCGCCGCGACCACGGGGGCGAGGACGGCGGGAACGACGACCTTGCTGAGCACCCCGCCCCACTCGACACCGCTCATGCCGATGGACGCGATGGCCGCACCGATCAGACCGCCGAACAGTGCGTGCGAAGAGCTGGACGGCAGGCCGAGCAGCCACGTCGCCAGATTCCAGATGATGCCGCCGACCAGGCCCGCGAACACGATGAGCAGCAGATCCTCGCCGCCCACTTCTCCCAGGTTCACCACGCCTTTGGCGACTGTCGCCGCAACCTCCACGGACAGGAACGCGCCGACGAGATTCAACGATGCGGAGAGCGCGACAGCGACCTTGGGTCGCAGAGCTCCCGTCGCGATCGAGGTGGCCATTGCATTGCCGGTGTCGTGAAAGCCGTTCGTGAAATCGAAAGCGAGGGCGGTGACGACTACCACCAGGAGAACTACGAGCTCTGCGGTCACACCCAGATTGTGCGGATTTCAACCGAAAAAGTACAGCTGACGTCTGGTGTACCGGATCACTCCTGCGTATGGCCTTCCGTCAGTTCTCATCCTTCGGACGGGAGTCGCGGCGGATGGGGTGATCCTCCGGGATCTGCACCAGCACGATCGGGATGCCGTCGGGGTCCGCAATCCACAATTCGAACAGCCCCCACGGTTCCTGCCGGGCCTCGCGGTCGATCTTCACCCCGGCGAGGACCAGCTCGGTCTGGACCGCGGTGAGGTCGCGAACCTGCAGCCACAGGGCGCCGTCGAAGGACGTCGACTCGCCCGTTCCGCCGTGCGCGGCAACCTCGATCAGGCCCTGACCGGCGAAGAATACGGTGCCCCCGGGGTATTCGCGGGCGATGGCCAGCCCGAGGATGTCGCGGTAGAAGCTCAGCGTCGTCGCGTAGTCGCGCGGCCGCAGAATCGTCCTGCTGCTGAGGATTTCCACCCGTCACCCTCCTTCGCCGGGCCGGGCTTCGTGTCCCGTCCGGCCGTGTGTGCGTCGATCTTCCTTCATTTCGGCCTCGAACAGGTGCCGCCGTCCGTCCGCGAGTTCGTGACGTGCGCCACGTTCGTGCTCGCGCAGTGGCGACCAGTACTGGTCGTCGAACTCCTCGACGATCTGGAACGTCCACCGGCCCTCGACGACGTTGCGACCGACGAGCTCGGACTGCACCCGGTCCGCGACGTCGGGGTGACCCGCGTCCCGCAGTGCGTCGACGGCCTCACCGAGCTGGAGGTCGGCGTGGCCGATCAGCTGATGGAACGAGTAGAGGTGGCCCCGGGCGCGTTCGACTGTTTCGAGGGCCTCGGACAGCTTCCCGAGCGCGGCGACGGTGTCGTCGCTCACTCCGGGCGGACGGCGGTGTTCCGGCGCGGGGAGCTCGCGGTCGATGCTCATGTGGGTCAGTGTGCCCGAATCGAGGACGCCGCGCGCCCTCTCCTGCCGACGCGGCGAATCCGGGCGCGTAATTCACCCTCCATGGGTCTACTCCCGCGTGTTCTCCCGGTGCTGCACTGGATTGACAGTTGTGGACGACGAGGGGATTGGGCCATGAGTTCGAGCGTGACAGGGAAGCCGATACCGGGTGGTGAGTCGTTGCCGTTTCCGCCGACGCCGTCGGGAAGCATCGCGGGCAGGACCATGCAGGAGTCGGTCTACAGCCCGAGTCCGAAGGAGCGGCGGCTCCCCGACGACGCCCCGAACATTCTGATCGTCCTCATCGACGACGCCGGGCCGGGTCTGCCGAGCGGACTCGGAGGTGAGGTGAACACCCCGACGCTCGACGCGATGCTGCAGGACGGCGTCGGCTACAACCGATTCCATACGACCGCAATGTGTTCGCCGACCCGCGCGTCGCTGCTGACCGGGTGCAACCATCACCGCGTCGGGAACGGGCAGATCGCGGAGCTGGCCAACGACTGGGACGGTTACTCCGGCCACATCCCGCGGTCGAGCGCGACGGGGGCCGAGGTGCTGCGCCAGTACGGGTACAGCACCGCCGCATTCGGGAAATGGCACAACACTCCCGCCGAGGAGACCACCGCCGCCGGTCCGTTCGACAACTGGCCGACCGGTCTCGGGTTCGAGTACTTCTACGGCTTCCTCGCCGGCGAGGCGTCGCAGTACGAGCCGAACCTGGTGCGGAACACGACGGTGGTGCTGCCCCCGAAGACCCCGGAGGAGGGCTACCACCTCAGCGAGGATCTCGCGGACGACGCGATCGGCTGGTTGCGCAGGCACAAGGCGTTCGAGGCGGACAAGCCGTTCTTCATGTACTGGGCCAGCGGCTGCCTGCACGGACCGCACCACATCATGAAACCGTGGGCCGACAAATACGCCGGGAAATTCGACGACGGCTGGGACGCCTACCGGGAGCGGGTCTTCGCGAGGGCGAAGGAGAAGGGCTGGATTCCCCCGGAGGCGGAGCTGACCGACCGCGACCCCACCATGGCGGCGTGGGACGACATTCCGGAGGACGAGAAACCGTTCCAGCGCAGACTGATGGAGGTGGCCGCCGGGTACGCCGAGCACTGTGACGTCCAGGTGGGCAGGCTGTTCGACGAATTGGACCGGCTGGGGTACCGGGACGACACCCTGGTCCTGTACATCTGGGGCGACAACGGCTCCTCCGGTGAGGGCCAGAACGGCACGATCAGCGAACTGTTGGCGCAGAACGGCATTCCGACCACGCCGGCGCAGCACATCGCGGCGCTCGAGGAACTCGGTGGGCTCGACGTCCTGGGGTCGCCGAAGACCGACAACATGTATCACGCCGGCTGGGCGTGGGCGGGCAGCGCACCGTACAAGGGGATGAAGCTGCTGGCCTCCCATCTCGGTGGCACCCGCAACCCGATGGTCGTCCGGTGGCCTGCGAAGGTGACACCGGACCCGGTGCCCCGCACGCATTTCCTGCACTGCAACGACGTGATGCCGACGCTGTTCGACATCGTCGGGATCACTCCGCCGCGGACGGTGAACGGTGTTCCGCAGGACCCGATCGACGGCGCGGGTTTCGCGCAGACCCTGGTCGACCGCGATGCCACGGGTGGGAAGCTCACCCAGTACTTCGAGATCATGGGCAGCCGGGCGATCTACCACGACGGCTGGATGGCGTCCGCGTTCGGGCCGCGCGCACCGTGGGCGGTGGGTATGCCGGGCGGCATCCGCGACTGGAGCCCGGACGACGACGTGTGGGAGCTCTACAACCTCGACGAGGACTGGACGCAGAACCGGGATCTCGCCGGGCAGCACCCGGAGAAGCTGGCGCAACTGCGGGAACTGTTCGTGATCGAGGCGGCCAAGAACAACGTGCTCCCCATCGGTGGTGCGCTGTGGGCGGTGGCGCTGCATCCCGAGCAGCGGATCTCGACGCCGTACACGAGCTGGGAGTTCTCCGGCGACACGGTCCGCATGCCCGAGTTCTGCGCGCCCGCGCTGGGCAACAGGAACAACCGGGTCACCCTCGACCTCTCCGCGCCGGAGAATCCGAGCGGAGTGCTGTACGCACTGGGGAGCAACGCGGGCGGGCTCACGTGCTTCGTCGACGAGGGCCATCTCTGTTACGAGTACAACCTGTTCATCCTGATGCGCACGAAGATTCGGTCGACCGTTCCGCTTCCGCCGGGCACCCGGAAGGTGGAGGTGGTCACGGAGTTCGTGGAGGCGCGGCCCGGTGGCCCGCTGAACGTGAAGCTCTTCGTCGACGGCAGTGTCGTCGGGGAGGGGCAGGTGCCGGTGAGCGCGCCGTTGCTGTTCACAGCCAACGACTGCCTCGACGTCGGCACCTGCCTCGGTTCCCCGGTGTCGCTGGACTACTACGACAGGAAACCGTTCCCGTTCAACGGCACGATCGACCGCATGTCGGTCGAGTACACGTATAGAGATGGGCTCTCAGAAGTACCAGGGGTAGGGCTTCCAGTCGGGTTCGCGCTTTTCGAGGAAGGAGTCGCGGCCCTCGACCGCCTCGTCGGTCATGTACGCCATGCGGGTTGCCTCGCCGGCGAACAGTTGCTGCCCGACGAGGCCGTCGTCCTGCAGGTTGAACGCGTATTTGAGCATGCGCTGGGCCTGCGGGGACTTGCCGTTGATCTTGGTGGCCCAGTCGATCGCGACGTCTTCGAGTTCGGCGTGGTCGACGACCTTGTTGACCGCGCCCATCTGGTGCATTTCCTCGGCGGTGTACGTCTCGCCGAGGAAGAAGATCTCGCGGGCGAACTTCTGGCCGACCATCTTGGCGAGGTACGCGCTGCCGTATCCGCCGTCGAAGCTGCCGACGTCGGCGTCGGTCTGCTTGAACCGGGCGTGTTCGCGGCTGGCGAGCGTCAGGTCGCACACGACGTGCAGGCTGTGACCGCCGCCCGCGGCCCAGCCGTTGACGAGGCAGATGACGACCTTCGGCATGAAGCGGATCAGCCGCTGGACCTCGAGGATGTGGAGTCGTCCGGCGCGGGCCTTGTCGACGGTGTCCGCGGTTTCACCGGCGCGGCCGGTCGTCGCGTCCTGCTCGGTGTACTGGTATCCGCTGCGTCCGCGGATGCGCTGGTCGCCGCCGGAGCAGAACGCCCAGCCTTCGTCCTTGGGGCTGGGACCGTTGCCGGTGAGCAGTACGGCGCCCACGTCGGACGTCATCCGGGCGTGGTCGAGGGCCTGGTACAGCTCGTCGACGGTGTGCGGGCGGAAGGCGTTGCGCACTTCGGGCCGGTCGAACGCCACCCGGACGATTCCCTGGGTGACATGCCGGTGATAGGTGATGTCGGTCAGGTTCTCGAAACCGGGAACCGGGCGCCAGTGCTGCGGGTTGAAAGTCACGGCTCCGAGGTTATCGGGTGCCGCTGGCGGGTGTCCGCGCGCGCAGGAGTTTGCCCGGGTTTACCGTGCAGGTATGAGCGAACAGGCTGCGGATGTCACCCGTCTCGACCACCAGGGCGACGACGAGTACGAGCACCACGGCGGGTTCCCCAAGTACGAGCCGGTGACGCCCGGCCCGGATTGGGCCCGGTTCGTCGACGGAATGCGCACGTTGCAGGACCTCGCGGTGTCCGTGGACGCCCCGGACGACGTGCTCGCCTCGGCCGCGGACCAGGTGGAGAAGCTGGCCGAACTGCTCGGGCCGCACGTCGCACCCGAGGGGCGGTCGCCGGCGGGCCGCACGATCGAACTGCCCGGCAGGGGGAGTCTCCTCCTGCCGCCGTGGAACATCGAGAAGTTCGGGCCGGACGGGGTGCGGAGCACCGGCATGTTCCGCCGCTACCACCTCGGTGGGAACGGCGCCGCGCACGGCGGCACGCTGCCGCTGCTGTTCGACGACCTGATGGGCATGATCGTCCATGCGTACGGCCGACCCATCAGCCGCACCGCGTACCTGCACGTCGACTACCGCGCGATCACACCGCTGAACACCACACTTGCCATCGAAGGCAAGGTGGACCGCGTCGAGGGGCGCAAGACGTACATCACCGCCCGGCTGACGCACGGTGAGACACTCCTCGCGGAATGCGAGGCGCTCATGCTGGTGCTCCTGCCCGGGCAGCCCTGACCCGTGACCTCCCTGCCCTCCCTCTCGGAGGTCCTGGCCGACGCGGTCGTGGTGAGTCTGCCCATGCGCGTGCGGTTCCGCGGCATCACGACGCGAGAGGCGTTGCTGCTGCGCGGTCCCGCGGGATGGGGCGAATTCGCACCGTTTCCCGAGTACGCGGACGACGAGGCGGCGCACTGGTTGCAGTCGGCGATCGAGGACGCCTGGCTCGGGCCGCCGCCCGCGGTGCGAACGCGGGTGCCGATCAACGCGACGGTCCCCGCCGTCGACGCCGACCGGGTGCCCGAGGTGCTCGCGCGGTACCCCGGTGCGCGGACCGCGAAAGTGAAAGTGGCCGAAGGTGGTCAGACCCTCGACGACGACGTCGCCCGGGTGCGGGCCGTCCGCGAGCACGTCCCGAACGTGCGCATCGACGCCAATGGTGGCTGGTCGGTCGACGAGGCCGAGGCCGCGCTGCGGGCGCTGACCGCCGACGGTCCGCTCGAATACGCTGAGCAGCCGTGCGCGAGTGTGCCCGAGCTGGTGGAGGTCCGCAGGCGGATGCCCGACGTGCGGGTGGCCGCCGACGAGAGCATCCGGCGGGCCGAGGATCCGCTGAAGGTCGTGCGGGCAGGCGGCGCGGACGTGGCCGTCGTGAAGGTCGCCCCCCTCGGTGGGATGCGGCGACTGCTGTCGCTGGCCGAGGAGTTGTCTTCGCACGGTGTGCCGGTGGTCGTGTCGAGTGCCCTGGACACCGCCGTCGGCATCGCGGCCGGCGTCGCCGCCGCCGCGGCTCTCCCCGAATTGGAGTTCGCGTGTGGTCTGGGTACAGGGGGGCTGTTCGAGGCGGACGTGGCCCGCTCCCGCGAACCGGTCGACGGCGAACTCGCCGTGGAGGCGGTGGCGCCCGACGCCGACCGTGTCACGGCTCTCGCCGCGTCGGAGGAGCGTTCACGCTGGTGGATCGAGCGGGCACGCCGGTGCCATGGCCTGCTCGAACAACGCGGCGGTCGGTTTTTCGTATAGTGTCTGGCCGGACCTGATCGCTCAGTCAATACGGAGGCATTGAAAGTGGTTGCAGCTCTGAACGAAACCCTGCTCGACGAGTCGCGCGTTCCTGCGGTCGTCGCAGACGTCCAGGCTCTCATCGACGCGGAGGTTTCGGACAAGTCGGGGGCCTCGGGACTGGCACTCAAGGGTGGATACGGCGCCGTCAAGAAGGTGGGACCGTCGATCGTGCCGGATGCCATCGAGGGTTTGCTGCCGGCATTCGTCACCAAGCTCGAGCCGTACTGGCAGGCGTTCACCGCCAGCGGTGAAGCCGGATTCTCCGAGTACCTGGTCGCGCGCAGCGACGAGGTCGCGGACTCGCTGCTCGGTGTGACCGACGAGCGCATCGAGGGCAGCGACCGCGGCGCTGTCAAGAAGGTGTACTCGACGCTGCGCCCGTCGGCGAAGAAGAATGTGATCGAGGCACTTCCGCGTCTGGGCGCTCTCGTCCAGAAGCACGCCAACTGAGAACCCAGGTGAGTGGGAAAGAGTGCCCCGGCACACTTTGCCACTCACCTGTGGTCAGTTGGCCGCGTGACCGAAGCGCCAGTACCCGGTGAACGAGATGTTCGACTTCGGGATGTGGCGCTCGTTCACGAGGTGGCGCCGCAGCGCCGTCGTCAGCTCGCTCTCGCCGGCGACGAACGTGTAGGAGGGGCCGGTGGGCAATTCCGCCTGCTTCACCGTGTTCAGTGCGAGCACCCCCGGACGGGCGCCGGCGTCCTCGCGGACCAGCCAGTGCACGTTCACGCCGTCACCCACCGAAACGTCCTGAGCGTCTTCGGCATCGGGAATCTCGACGAACACCTGGGCCCGCAGGTCCTGCGGCGCCGACCGCAGGATCCCGACGATCGCGGGAAGCGCGCTCTCGTCGCCGACGAGCAGTTGCCACTCGGCGTCCGGGGCCGGGTTGTAGATCAGGCCCTCGTCGAGGATCGCCACCTCGTCACCGGCCGCAGCAGCGTTCGCCCACGCCGACGCGGGACCGAGGTCGCCGTGCGAGGCGAAGTCGATGTCGATCTCGGTGGTGTCGCCGAACGTTCCCGACCCTGCGACGCGGAGTTCGCGGACCGTGTAGTTGCGCACCACCGGCCGGGTGTCCTTGGACATCAGCTTGTACTGGGCGTACCAGAGGTTGCTCGCACTGGTCGGAAGCCGCAGCGTGCTCTGTCCCTGCTGGGGGATGAACATCCGGAACCACTGGTCGAAGCCCATGGGGCTGACGGAGTCGAGTTCCTCACCCGCGATGGTGACGCGGACGAAGTTCGGGCTGATCTGCTTGCCTGCGACCACTCGTGCGGACGCGATCCGGCGGCTCTGAGGTTTGACGAACTTGCTGCGCTGGGCCATGTCGGTGGTAGCTCCCCCGGTTGCGGTGCGGTTATCAGGTAAGCCTAACCAATCGATGTGTTATTCGGGGCGGTGCGGGCGGTCCAGCATCACGACCTTCGGCGGCAGACCCCACTCGTTTCGGCCGAGGCGGCTGAGCGGAGCGAGTTCGGCGAAGTCGGGAAGCCCGTCGTCGGCGAGCGCCTCGGGACGCACCGCGATCGTGACGACGTCGCCCATCACCACGAACGAGTCACCGACCGGGGTCACCCCGTGCAGGGTGCATTCGATGGCGACCGGGGAACCCGCGACGCGGACCGGCCGGACCCGCTCGCTGGGCTCGGTCTCGATGCCGAGCGCGGCGAACTCGTCGACGTCGCTGTCGTAGGTGGCGGAACTGGCGTTGACGGCCGCCACCAGGGGTTCCGTCGCCAGGTTGATCACGAACTCACCCGTCGCCTCGATGTTCCGGAGGCTGTCCTTGCGGGTGACGGACGTGAACTGCACCACCGGCGGCTGCGTGCTGGACACCGAGAAGAAGCTGTACGGGGCCAGGTTGGCCACCCCGTCCGCCGAGACCGTGGACACCCACGCGATCGGTCGCGGCACCACCGAGGCGGTCAGCACCTGGTACATGCGGCGTGGAGGAAGCTCGGCGGGATCGAAGACAGTGCGCATGCCCACATGGTGTCAGCGCCCGGGATGTGGCCGTGAACTCACCCGGCCAGGTCGCCGGACGGGCGTGCCGGAGGATCTGACACTCTTGATGGCGTGAACCCGTCCACTGCTCAAGCCACCGCGGTCGTCGACGAACTGGTCCGCGGGGGAGTACGCGAGGTCGTGCTCTGCCCGGGTTCGCGGAATGCGCCGCTGGCGTTCGCCCTGCAGGCCGCCGACCTCGAGGGCCGACTGCGTCTGCACATGCGGATCGACGAGCGCACCGCGGGATTCCTCGCACTCGGCCTGGCCGTGGCAGGCAAGCGTCCCGTCCCGATCGTCATGACGTCCGGTACCGCGGTCGCCAATCTCGGTCCCGCTGTCCTCGAGGCGAACTATGCCCGGGTGCCGCTGGTGGTGCTCAGCGCCAACCGCCCGTACGAGATGCTCGGCACCGGCGCCAACCAGACCATCGAGCAACTCGGTCTGTTCGGCAGCCAGGTGCGCGCGACCATCAGCCTCGGCCTGGCCGAGGACGACGCAGCGCAGAACAGCCAGTGGCGTTCGGCGGTCTGCCGGGTCCTCGCCGCCGCACGTGGCACGAGGTCGGGCAACGCCGGACCAGTGCACTTCGACATCCCGCTCCGGGAACCGCTCGTCCCCGACGTCCACGCGCAGGGCCCGGTCCCGCAGGGACGTCCGGGTGGGGCGGCGTGGACCACCACCCAGCACGCGACGCTCGACGTGGCGATGGACCTCGACATCACCGCCGACACCATCGTGATATCCGGGCACGGGTCGGCGCTGCGGCCGGAACTCGCCGGACTTCCGACGGTCGCCGAGCCGACCGCCCCCCTGCACGGCATCCCGGTGCATCCGATGGCGCTGCCGCAACTCAAGCCGCGGCAGGCCGTCATCACCGGACGCCCCACCCTCCACCGGTCCGTGTCGAAGGTCCTCGCCGATCCGGCGGTGGCCGTCTACGCGCTCACCACCGGCCCCCGCTGGCCCGACGTGTCCGGGAACGTGCTGGCCACCGGAACCCGCGCCGTGGTGACCGGTGAACCCGACCGGGCCTGGATCAACCGGTGCCGCACACTGTCCGAACACACCGACAAGGCGGTGCGCGCGCAACTCGCCGCCCACCCGAAGGCGACGGGCCTCCACGTGGCGGCCGCCGTCATGGACGCCCTGACCGACGGCGACCAGTTGCTCCTCGGCGCGTCCAACCCCGTCCGGGACGCCGCGCTGGTCAGCTATCCGGCGCCGAAGGTCCGGGTGCTGTCCAACCGGGGCGTCGCCGGCATCGACGGCACCGTGTCCGCCGCCGTCGGGGCGGCCCTCGCCTACGAGGATGGGCGCACGGTGGCCCTGCTCGGCGACCTCACGTTCCTGCACGACGCGTCCGGGCTGCTCATCGGCTCGGGCGAACCGCGGCCCCGGGACCTGACGATCGTCGTCGCCAACGACGACGGCGGCGGCATCTTCGAATTGCTCGAACAGGGCGATCCCCAGTACGCCGGGGTGTTCGAGCGGGTCTTCGGCACTCCGCACGGGATGGATCTCGCCGCGCTCTGCGCCGCCTACCGGGTGGAGCACCACCTGGTGGGTCTGGGTGAGCTGTCGACGCGGCTGAGCACACCCGAGGCGCCCGGCGACCGCGGAATCCGGGTGCTCGAGGTGACCACCGAACGCTCCGGGCTGCGCGAGTTGCATGCCGCGGTGCGGGCACAACTGTGAATGCGCGGGTGACGGGGCGGGTCCGGCGCGGGGTGCTGGTGGCGGCGATCGGTATCTCCGTCCTGGCGGTCCTCCTCGTTCTCGCTGCCTGGCGCAACGACCACACGATCCAATCCGACCGCGGCGTGGCCACGGCGGAGGTGCTGTCGGCGGGGTCGTTGCGGTCGGCCATCAGCTTCGTCACCCCGGACGGCGTGACGCACAACCCCGAACTCGGTGTGCTGTATCCGACCAACCTCACGGTGGGTCAGCGGATCGACGTCGAGTACGCGCGCAGCGACCCCGATCTGGTGCGGGTGTCCGGGCGTGACGCCAGCGTGGCCGTGATCCCCGCCGGTTCGCTGATCGTGGTGACGTGGCTGATCGCGGGACCGGTGCTCTGGTATCTCCGGCGCCGGGAGATCTCGGCGGAATCCGCGCCGGCCGCGTCATCCTGAATTTCCCGGAACTTCGCGCGACAGTCACGTCGATCTCGCTGCTGTGACCACGAGCACTGCCACGCTGAGTGCGTGAGAGTAGCCATCGTCGCGGAATCGTTTCTTCCCAACATGAACGGTGTGACCAACTCGGTGCTGCGGGTTCTCGACCATCTGCAGCGCACCGGACACCAGGCGATGGTCGTCGCCCCGGACACGGTCGGATCGCAGGCGCCTGCGCCGGCCGAACACGACGGTGTGCCCGTCCACCGGGTGCCCGCGGTGATGGTTCCGAAGGTCAGTTCGCTCCCGGTGGGTCTGCCGCAGCCCGGACTCACTGCCGCCCTGCGCGCGTTCGACCCCGACGTCGTGCATCTGGCGTCACCGTTCCTCCTCGGGGCGGGCGGGCTCGGTGCCGCGCACCGGCTCGACGTCCCCACGGTCGCGGTGTACCAGACGGACGTGGCGGGGTTCGCCGAAAGCTACGGCCTCGGCATCACGAGCCGGGCGGCGTGGGCCTGGACGCGGCGCATCCACCGGGGCTGCACGCGCACCCTCGCCCCGTCCACGTCGGCGGTCGAGGCCCTCGCCGAGCAGCGGATTCCGAGGGTCCACCGCTGGGCGCGCGGGGTGGAGACCACTCGATTCGCACCGTCCCGCCGCAGCACCGGCCTGCGCGACTCCTGGCTGGCCGGCTCCGACCGGCTGGTCGTCGGTTTCGTGGGCAGGCTCGCGCCCGAGAAACACGTCGAGCGGCTCGCCGCGCTGGCGGGCGATCAGCGGGTGCGGCTGGTGATCGTCGGCGACGGACCCGAGCGGAGCCGCCTGCAGCGGTTGATGCCCGACGCCGTCTTCACCGGCCAACTCGGTGGTGCGGAACTCGCCGAGGCGTACGCGAGCCTGGACGTCTTCGTCCATCCCGGCGAGCACGAGACGTTCTGCCAGGCGGTGCAGGAGGCCCTGTCCAGCGGGGTGCCGGTCATCGGACCGGACGCCGGCGGACCCCGCGATCTGGTCGCGCACTGCCGCAACGGCTACCTGCTTCCGGTCGACCGGTTCGGCGAACTGCTGCCGAGCGCCGTCGACGCGCTGCGGGACCGGCGCATGCGGGCCCGCTTCGGGGAGGCAGCCCGACAGTCGGTGCTGCACCGCACATGGCCCGCGATCTGCGACGAGCTGCTGGGCCACTACGCGGCGGTCGCAGGCGGTCAGGGCTTTCGCGAAACCCGAGCCGCCTGACCGGCGGCTCGGCGTCGGCGGGGAATTCGAGCGGCCGGCTCGTCGTTGCCCGGGGTATGGCGAAGTACAAGACTGTCAATCCCGCGACCGGTGAAACCGTCCGGGAATTCGAGACCTTGGACGATGCAGGAGTGGAGTCCGCGCTCGCACGCGCCCACAGCGGATATCTGAGCTGGCGGACGACCCCCGCCGAGGAACGAGCACGAATTCTGGGCCGCACCGCGGACCTCTACGCCGAGCGCGAGGACGAACTGGCGCGGATGATCGCCCTCGAGATGGGCAAGCCCGTCCGGGAGGCCAAAGGAGAGGTCAAGCTGTCCTCGGCGATCTACCGCTACTACGCCGACAACGGTCCCGCATTGCTGGAGGCGGAACGGCTCGACGTGCCCGGCGCCGACGAATCCGTCGTCTACCGCAGGCCGATCGGTGCGCTCGTCGGCGTGATGCCGTGGAACTACCCGTACTACCAGGTCGCCCGCTTCGCGGCACCGAACCTCGTGCTCGGCAACACCGTGCTGCTCAAGCACGCCCCGAACTGTCCGCAGTCGGCGCTGCTCATGGAGGAGATCCTCCGGCAGGCCGGCCTCCCGGAGGACGCGTACGTCAACGTGTTCGCCACCAACGAGCAGATCGCCGACATGATCGCGGATCCGCGCGTCCAGGGCGTCTCACTCACCGGCAGTGAACGGGCCGGGATCAGCGTCGCCGAGACTGCCGGCCGCAACCTCAAGAAGGTCGTCCTCGAACTCGGCGGGTCCGACGTGTTCGTCGTCCTCGACACCGACGACATGGACGCCACCGTCAAGACGGCGACCCGGGCCCGCCTGTCCAACGCCGGCCAGGCCTGCAACTCGCCGAAACGGTTCATCGTGACGGAACCGAACTACGACGAGTTCGTCGCGAAACTCGCCGAGTCGTTCAAGGCCACACCGACGGGCGATCCGCTCGACGCCAAGACCGTCCTCGGGCCGCTGTCCTCGCAGACCGCCGCGGATTCCCTGATCGAGCAGATCGAGGACGCTGTCGCCAAGGGCGCGACGCTCCTCGCGGGCGGCAAGAAGATCGACGGCCCCGGCTCGTACGTCGAACCGACGCTGCTCGTCGACGTGACTCCCGAGATGCGCGCGTACAGCGAGGAACTGTTCGGGCCGGTCGGCGTCGTCTACAAGGTCGCGACCGCCGACGAGGCCGTCGAACTCGCCAACTCCTCCGCGTACGGTCTCAGCGGGTCGGTGTGGAGCACCGACCTCGACGGGGCCCGCGACGTGGCCGACCGTCTCGACGTAGGCATGGCGTACGTCAACGAGCACGGGACGACGCTCCCCGGGTTGCCGTTCGGCGGAGTCAAACGCTCCGGCGTCGGCCGCGAACTCGGTCCGTGGGGGATGGACGAGTTCGTCAACAAGAAGCTGGTCCGCGTCTCGAAGAAGTGACCGCCTCGCCACCGTGCCCGGCGCCGACGCCGGCGCCGGGCACGGTTGGTAGCGTTTCGGGCGTGGCAACTACACACGGTTCGCGGGCGTCGCTCGAAAAGGATCCGCACGAGGTCGCGTCGATGTTCGACGGCGTCGCGAAGCGCTACGACCTCACCAACACGATCCTGTCGTTCGGTCAGGATCGCAGTTGGCGCAAGGCGACGCGGTCGGCTCTCGCCCTGAAGCCGGGGGAGCGGGTCCTCGACCTCGCCGCCGGGACCGGGGTGTCGACCGTCGAACTCGGACGGTCGGGCGCCTGGTGTGTGGCCACCGACTTCTCCAAGGGGATGCTGCAGGCAGGCAGTGGCCGCCGGGTGCCGATGGTCGCCGGCGACGCGATGCACCTGCCCTACGCCGACGCCGTGTTCGACGCCGCCACCATCTCCTTCGGGCTGCGCAACGTCTCCGACTTCGACGCCGGTCTCCGCGAGATCGCCCGGGTCACCAAGCCCGGCGGGCGCCTCGTCGTGAGCGAGTTCTCGACCCCGGTGTTCGGGCCGTTCCGCACGGTCTACATGGAGTACCTGATGAAGGCGCTGCCGCGGGTCGCGCGCGCCGTCAGCAGCAACCCCGACGCCTACGTGTACCTCGCCGAATCCATCCGTGCCTGGCCCACCCAGCAGGAACTCGCTCAGCGCATCGAGGCGGCCGGGTGGCGGAACGTGCAGTGGCGCAACCTCACCGGCGGTGTGGTCGCCCTGCACCGCGCCACCCGCTGACCGTCAGCCGAACAGCGGTCGCGAGTCGACCTTCTGCGACACCCGACCGGACGCCCGCCACGCGCGGGCGGTGAGGTCGCTGTCCTCCTCGGTGACGAGGTTGCCCATGACACGCACCGCAACGGTCATCAGCGCGCGCGACCGCATCGCCACCGGGCCGGACGCGGGCAGGACCCGGGGCACGGTCAGCAGTCCGGCGAGCCGGCGCGCCACGGAGAACGCCCGGCCGTACCGCTCCCGCAGAATCGACGGCCACAGCAGCGTCAGGTCGTCGGCGTCGAGGACCTCCGCGACCAGGCGCCCGCCTTCGAGCCCGTAGTCGATGCCCTCGCCGTTCAGCGGATTCACGCACGCCGCCGCGTCGCCGATGATCGCCCAGTTCCGGCCCGCGATGTGCGACACCGCACCGCCCATCGGCAGCAACGCCGACGCGACGGCCCTCAGTTCTCCGTCCCAGTTCCACTCGTCGCGGCGCTGCGCGGTGTACAGGTCCAGGAGGGGACGCAGCGCGCCGGGAGCCGGACGTTTGGCGGTGGCCAGGGTGCCGACGCCGATGTTCACCTCACCGGTGCCCAGGGGGAACACCCAGCCGTAGCCCGATTGCAGCGTCCCGGCGGCGTCCCGCAGTTCGAGGTGGGAGGTGATCCACGGGTCGGCGCTGCGGTCGGTGGCGATGTAGGCGCGGGCGGCCACACCGTATGCCGTGTCCCGGTGCCATTCGCGCCCCAGTTGCTTGCCGAGAGTCGAGCGGACGCCGTCGGCGACGATCAATGTCCGGCAGCCGACGGTGTGGGTCCCGTCGGACGTCTTCAGGGTCACCGACGTCACCCGGTCACCGCTCCGTTCGACGCCGATCGCCTTGGCGCCCTGCACCATGACGGCTCCGGCGTCGACGGCAGTCGCGCGGATCCGGTCGTCCAGCTCAGTGCGGGCCACGGCGCTGCCGACGGCCGGGAACGACCTGCCGGGCCACTCGAGTTCGAGCTCCTGCCCGAACCCGCTGAGTCTCAGCCCGCGATTGGTGCCCTTCGACCGCACCCAGTCGCCGAGGCCGAGATGATCGAGTTCGGCGACGGCGCGGGGGGTGAGTCCGTCGCCACACGTCTTGTCGCGTGGAAACACCGCCGCGTCGGCGAGGACCACGTCACGTCCCGCGCGCGCCGCCCAAGCGGCAGCCGAGGACCCGGCCGGACCAGCACCGATGACGAGGACGTCGGTGGCGGTGGGAAGCGGGGATCCCGCGGGCGACTGTTCTGCTGCGACCACGCCTACATCCTGTCAGGCTTCGCTACACGACCGCGGCGAGGCCGACGGGCAGCGGAACCGCTAGGTTCACTACCGTGGTAGCCGAGCCGCCACCGACGGCGCGGAGCCGCGCCGTCACTGACGACAGGAATGGGTACTGAGAACGTGAGCACCGAGGGCGCAGCACACACCGCTGCCGACGCTGTAGTGGGCACTACGGTCGCCGGGATCGATCTCGGCGACCCGCAGCTCGCCGCCACGGTCCGTGAAGGACTGAAGCAAGTCGAGGAACTGCTGGTCAGTGAGCTCTCCGACGGGGAGGATTTCCTGACGGAGGCGGCGTTGCATCTCGCGAAAGCGGGAGGCAAGCGTTTCCGCCCCCTCTTCACGGTGCTCACCGCCCAGCTCGGACCCCAGGCCTCCGACCCGTCGGTGGTCACCGCGGCCACCGTCGTCGAACTGGTCCACCTCGCCACGCTGTACCACGACGACGTGATGGACGAGGCGTCGATGCGCCGCGGCGCGCCCAGCGCGAACTCGCGGTGGGGCAACAGCGTCGCCATCCTCGCCGGCGACTACCTGTTTGCCCACGCGTCGCGTCTCGTGTCGACCCTCGGACCCGAGGCGGTGCGCATCATCGCCGAGACGTTCGCCGAACTCGTGACCGGCCAGATGCGCGAGACGATCGGGCTCCGCGGCGAGCAGGACCCCATCGAGCACTACCTCAAGGTGGTCTGGGAGAAGACCGGATCGCTGATCGCGGCGTGCGGGCGCTTCGGCGGCACGTTCTCCGGTGCGGACGCCGATCACGTGAAGCGGCTCGAACGGCTCGGTGACGCCGTGGGCACCGCCTTCCAGATCTCCGACGACATCATCGACATCTCTTCGGTCTCCGCGCAGTCCGGCAAGACCCCCGGCACCGACCTGCGCGAGGGCGTGCACACGCTGCCCGTCCTGTACGCGCTGCGCGACGAGGGTCCCGAGGCGGACCGCCTGCGTGTGCTCCTCGACGGTCCCGTCACCGACGACGACGACGTCGCCGAGGCGCTCGCGCTCCTCGAACGCTCACCCGGCATGGCCGCCGCCAAGGCGAAGCTCGAGGAGTTCGCCGTGCAGGCCCGCGCGCAGCTCGCCGAACTGCCGCATGGCCCGGCCAACGACGCCCTCGTGAAGCTCGTCGATTACACGATCGAGCGCGTCGGCTGAGCCGTATCGTCAGTACCCGGACTCGTCTTCACCCGATCTCGTTCGCCGAACGGGAACCGTCCCGCCACCGTGTTTCGTTGAATGATCAAGATCGCGAAACTCGGACGACCGTGATCGGGTGACAACGACAAGGAAGGCGTGACGTGCGCTACGCAAACGGGGCGAAGACTCTGGTTCTGTTGGTCGGCATGTCGGCGCTGATCGTGTTCATCGGTGCCCTGTTCCGCAACCCGACCATCCTGCTGCTGGCCATCGTGTTCGCGGTCGGCATGAACGCGTACGTGTTCTTCAACAGCGACAAGATGGCGCTCAAGGCCATGCACGCCCAGCCGATCACCGAGGTGCAGGCGCCGGTCATCTACCGCATCGTCCGAGAACTGGCGACCACCGCGCACCAGCCGATGCCGCGGCTCTACATCAGCCCCACCAGCGCGCCCAACGCGTTCGCCACCGGGCGCAGTCCCCGCCACGCGGCGGTCTGCTGCACCAGTGGCATCCTGCAGATCCTCGACGAGCGGGAACTCCGGGCCGTGCTCGGGCACGAGCTGTCGCACGTCTACAACCGCGACATCCTCATCTCGTCGGTCGCGGGCGCGATGGCCGCCGTCGTGTCGGGACTCGCGAACTTCGCCATGTTCGCCAACATGTTCGGCGGCCGCGGCGGGGGACAGGGCGCGAACCCGATCGCACTGCTCCTGGTGTCGCTGCTCGGGCCCATCGCCGCCACCGTCGTCAAGCTCGCGGTGTCGCGGTCCCGGGAGTTCCAGGCCGACCAATCGGGCGCCGAACTCACCGGCGACCCCCTGGCGCTCGCGTCGGCGCTACGAAAGCTGGAACGTGGCACCCAAGCCGCGCCGCTGCCGCCGGAGCCTCAGCTCGCCGCACAGTCGCACCTGATGATCGCCAACCCGTTCCGCACCGGCGAGAAGATGAGCCGGATGTTCTCCACCCACCCGCCGATGGCCGAGCGGATCGAGCGCCTCGAGCGCATGGCAGGCAGATAGGCGGCTTCGCCGCCCGTGCGCCTTTTCGGTCGTTCCAGCAACCAGAAAGGCGCACGAGCGCGGAGCGCCTACCGGTAGTTCACGAACTGCAGCGCGATCCCGAAGTCCTCACCCTTGAGCAGGGAGATGACGGCCTGCAGGTCGTCGCGCTTCTTGCTGCTCACGCGCAGCTCGTCACCCTGGATCTGCGCCTTGACGCCCTTGGGGCCCTCGTCGCGGATCTTCTTGGTGATCTTCTTGGCGTTCTCCGTGGTGATGCCCTGGACGAGGCTGCCGGACAGCTTGTAGATCTTTCCGGACTGCGCCGGCTCGCCCGCGTCGAACGCCTTCAGGGAGATGTCACGACGGATCAGCTTCTCCTTGAAGACGTCCAGGGCGGCGAGAAGTCGCTCCTCCGTGTCGGCCGTCAGGGTGATGGTTTCCTCGCCGGACCATTCGATCGATGCTCCCGTGTTCCGGAAGTCGAACCGGGTCGACAGTTCCTTGCCGGCCTGATGCAGGGCGTTGTCCACCTCTTGACGCTCGACCTTGCTCACCACATCGAAGGACGAATCAGCCACTTCACACTCCCGGTTTCGTCTGGTTCTCCCCGCCGCGACCCGGCCGGGGGCCCGCCGAATACCGGCGAGCAGATTCGACGCTATCGGTTCGCAACCGCCCGTATCCACCCGGTTTGCAAAACGGGGGGCCGTTCGTTGTATTCTTCTTCCCGCAGCGGAGAGCGATTTCCCACAGATTTCGCGCTCCTCGTGCAACCCCGGCAGATTGCCCGAGCGGCCAATGGGAGCGGACTGTAAATCCGTCGGCTTATGCCTACGTAGGTTCGAATCCTACATCTGCCACACACAGAACCCCGGTGAGCGACAGCTCACCGGGGTTCTGTCGTTCGTGGGGGAGGCCGGCGCCGGCCTGCCGACCCGGCCCGGAGCGGGTCGGAGACGCGTAGTGTCGGGTGCAGCGGAGTACGAAAGCCGCTGACCAGCCAATTTGTTTCTGGTCGGAACTTCTGTGTAATCTCGTCAAGGCTTCAGCGCGCAGCGATGTGCGAGCGAAGCACGCCCCCTTAGCTCAGTCGGCAGAGCGTTTCCATGGTAAGGAAAAGGTCAACGGTTCGATTCCGTTAGGGGGCTCGCTGGATTGAAGTGGAGCGCCTGGTGCGCGACACTCGACACCGAGGCGGTGTAGCTCAGTTGGTAGAGCAAACGACTCATAATCGTTGCGTCGCCGGTTCAAGTCCGGTCACCGCTACACAATATGCATGATCCACCCTGATTGTTCGTAATCAGATTCACCCGAAAGAAGGCATCCCGTGGCCTCCTCGACTGACGTTCGGCCCAAGATCACTTTGGCCTGCGAGGTATGCAAGCACCGCAACTACATCACCAAGAAGAATCGGCGTAACGACCCCGATCGCCTGGAGATCAAGAAGTTCTGCCCGAACTGCGGAACTCACCAGTCGCATCGCGAGTCCAAGTAACACGGTCCGGACAAGGACTGCGTTCGCGAAGGGAGTCCTCTAGGCTGCCCTCACGCGCTGACGTCAAGGGTAGAAGAGGTTCTTTCGCGTGACTGACACTGTGACAGAGACAGAGGCATACGTGCCCGCGGCTGTTCCTGCTGATCCTGCCGCGCACGCACTGGCGATGGTCGGGCACCACTACCGCGTCGACGATTTCTACGAGGTCGGACGCGAGAAGGTGCGCGAGTACGCGCGTGCCGTGCAGGACTGGCACCCCGCTCACCACGACGAGGAAGCCGCCAAGGGCCTCGGCTACGACGGTCTCCTCGCTCCTCTGACGTTCATCTCGCTCGTCGGCATCATCGCCCAGGGACGCCTCTTCAAGGAGATCGTCACCGGCTACGACCCGAGTCAGATCCTCCAGACCGACCAGCGGCTCGAGTTCCACAAGCCGATCAAGGTCGGCGACCGGCTGGTCTGCGACGTCTACCTGGAGTCGTTCCGGCAGATGGGTGGCAGCGACATCATCGTCACCAAGAACATCGTCACCGATCAGTACGACGAACTCGTCCAGACCACGTGGACGACGCTCGTCGCGCGCACCGGTGGCGAGGTCGACGAGAACATCGCTCACGCAGTCAAGGACGTGATCATGCATGGCGCTTCGTAAGTTCGAGGACGTCTCGGTGGGTGAGGAACTCCCCGAGCGCATCGTGAAGCTCACGCGTGGCGACCTGGTCAACTACGCGGGCGTGTCCGGCGATCCGAACCCGATCCACTGGAGCGACGAGGTCGTCAAGCTCGCCGGTCTCGACAATGTGATCGCGCACGGAATGCTCACCATGGGTCTCGGCGGCGGTTTCGTCACGTCGTGGCTCGGCGATCCGGGTGCGGTCAAGGAGTACAACGTTCGTTTCACGAGCTCGGTCTACGTCCGTGAGGACGAGGCCGCGCAGGTCGAGTACACCGGTAAGGTGAAGTCGCTCGACGAGGAAAGCAAGACAGCAGTAGTCGCGATCGTGGCGCGCTCCGAGGGAAAGAAGATCTTCGGTCGCGCCACCGCAACGGTCCGTCTGGCCTGACAGCCGGGTGGATTGGGTTTGTTCCGGGGCTTTGAAGTACACTGAGATTTCTGGGATTACTCAGCGCTGCGCGCTGCCCTACGGTGCTGTACGGCCGGCAAGGGTGGCGCGCGTGTCATGTAATCACAGAGAGGTCGGTCAAGAATTGGTCCGAGGCTAGATTCGGACCAGGTCTCCCGACCAAAGGGGCGTAGCTCAACTGGCAGAGCAGCGGTCTCCAAAACCGCAGGTTGCAGGTTCAAGTCCTGTCGCCCCTGCCCCCGGATGCCAGCGACTGAGAGGAACGACGTGAGCGAGGAGCGCGCCAAGCGCGACGGCGACACTTCAGGGTCTACGCGCCCGGACGGTGCCGACGACACCGCGGCCGACGCCACCACCACCACGCGTTCCGCCACTCCCTCGGGAAAGCCCAGCGGTAAGCGCCAGGGCCGTCGCTCTCCGGCAGGCACCGAGGTCGCCGCGAGTTCCGTGAAGGCACCGGAACAGTCGAAGTCGGACACGACCACCAAGGTCAAGCCGGCGAAAAAGGATCGCGCCGACAAGCCGCGCAAGGAAAACATCTTCAAGCGCCTGCGCCGGTTCTTCCGCGAGGTCATCGCCGAGCTGCGCAAGGTCATCTGGCCCAATCGCAAGCAGATGATCACCTACACCAGCGTCGTCCTGGCATTCGTGGTGTTCATGGTGACGTTCATCGGCGTGTTGGATCTGGCGGTCATCAAAGGCGTCACCTGGTTGTTCGGTTGACGGAATCCGCCCCGGTGGATCCGAAGTATGTGAGTGACGAGAGGAAGCGAGTGCCCCAGTGAGCACCCCCGAGAACGACACGAATGAGGCCTTGGCCGAAGAGCGTGTTTCTGCCGAGGCGGCAGCCGAAGTGGATGTCGAGGCTGCCGACGAGGGCACCGAAGCCGCGGAAATCTTCGGTGACGACGTCGCCGACGAAGCCCCGGCCGACGAGATCATCGAGGACGAGGCGCCTGCCGAAGAGGCTGTCGACGCCGATGAGGCTGTCGACGCCGATGAGGCCGTTGACGGCGAAGAGGCTGTTGACGGCGAAGAGGCTGCTGCCGCTGAAGAGCCCGAGGATCCCGTTGCGGAACTGAAGGCCGCTCTGCGTCGCGCACCCGGTGACTGGTACGTCATTCACTCCTACGCGGGCTACGAGAACAAGGTCAAGGCCAACCTCGAGACCCGTGTCCAGAACCTCGATGTCGGCGACTACATCTTCCAGGTGGAAGTTCCCACCGAAGAGGTCACCGAGATCAAGAACGGACAGCGCAAGCAGGTCAACCGCAAGGTTCTGCCCGGCTACATCCTGGTCCGCATGGAACTCAACGACGAGTCCTGGGGAGCCGTGCGCAATACGCCCGGTGTCACCGGATTCGTCGGTGCGACGTCGCGTCCGTCCCCGCTGACCCTCAACGAGGTGATCAAGTTCCTGCTCCCGCAGCAGGAGCAGAAGAAGCAGGCTGCCGCGGCAACCGTTGCGGCCGGCGAGACCGGCGGAGAAAGCTTCGCGAAGCCGCTCATCGAGGTCGACTTCGAGGTCGGCGAGTCGGTCACCGTCATGGACGGCCCGTTCGCCACGCTGCCCGCCAGCATCAGCGAGGTCAACGCCGAACAGCAGAAGCTCAAGGTCCTGGTCTCGATCTTCGGTCGCGAGACCCCGGTCGAGTTGTCCTTCACGCAGGTCGCGAAGATCTAGCGCCACATACTTGCACTGCAGTAGCAAGAAACACACCCAGCAAGAATTAGGAAATCGAGATGCCCCCCAAGAAGAAGAAGCTCGCAGGGCTCATCAAGCTTCAGATCCAGGCCGGTCAGGCTAACCCTGCACCGCCCGTGGGTCCCGCGCTTGGTCAGCACGGCGTGAACATCATGGAGTTCTGCAAGGCCTACAACGCGGCGACTGAGTCCCAGCGCGGCAACGTGGTGCCGGTCGAGATCTCGGTCTACGAAGACCGGACCTTCGATTTCAAGCTGAAGACCCCTCCGGCTGCCAAGCTGCTGCTCAAGGCTGCAGGCGTGCAGAAGGGCTCCGGCGAGCCGCACAAGACCAAGGTCGCTTCCGTGACCATGGATCAGGTGCGCGAAATCGCGAAGACCAAGCAGGAAGACCTCAACGCGAACGACATCGAGCAGGCCGCGAAGATCATCGCTGGCACCGCACGCTCGATGGGTATCACGGTCGACGGCTGAGTCAGCCAGATCGACTGACGGCACCGCCGTCGAAGAAAGCGTGGGAGGGCCGGCCAGGCCCAGACCACTACTGAACCATTCACCACCGTAGACGAGACACACACTGCGGTGAGAAGTTAGGACAGAAGAAATGGCAAAGCGCAGCAAGGCGTATCTCGCCGCCGCTGAGAAGATCGACTTCGACAAGCTGTACAGCCCGCTGCAGGCTGCGAAGCTGGCGAAGGAGACGTCGTCGAGCAAGATGGACGCGACCGTCGAGGTTGCAGTTCGTCTGGGCGTCGACCCCCGCAAGGCGGACCAGATGGTCCGCGGCACGGTCAACCTGCCGCACGGCACCGGTAAGACCGCCCGCGTCATCGTGTTCGCAGTCGGCGAAAAGGCCGCCGAGGCCGAGGCCGCTGGAGCCGACGCCGTCGGTGCCGAGGACCTCATCGAGCGGATCCAGGGCGGATGGCTCGATTTCGACGCCGCCATCGCGACTCCCGATCAGATGGCCAAGGTCGGCCGCATCGCCCGCGTCCTCGGACCGCGTGGCCTGATGCCGAACCCGAAGACCGGCACCGTGACGGCTGATGTCACGAAGGCCGTCGCGGACATCAAGGGCGGAAAGATCAACTTCCGCGTCGACAAGCAGGCCAACCTGCACTTCGTGATCGGCAAGGCATCGTTCGACGACGCCAAGCTGGTGGAGAACTACGGCGCCGCGCTGGACGAGATCCTGCGTGCGAAGCCGTCCTCCGCGAAGGGCCGCTACGTCAAGAAGGTCACCGTTTCGACCACCACCGGCCCGGGCATCCCGGTGGACCCGAACCGCACCCGCAACCTTCTCGAGGAAGCCGACGCGTAAGTCTGCTACACACAGTTCGGCCGGTACGGAAATCTTCCGTACCGGCCGAACTGCTTTCTCCGGGGTTCAGTCCTCGTCGACGGTGCCCGGTTCGGTCTTCTTCCGCCACGCCAGCATCACGGAATCCGTTTGGGCCGGCGCCCAGGGCATGAAGATCGCGACGACGACCGCGCAAACCACCACGGCGCCTGCCGCGACGAGCGACGCGGTGTGCGAACCCTGCAGGACCGTCGTCTTCATGGTGAGAATGAGATTCTCACGCTGCTGCTCGAGGAACGGCGGGATCTCGCGCTTGCGGATCTCGAGCACACTCAGGACCGTGGCGCGGGCGAAGCCCTTCTCGTCGTCGTTCATCAATGTGGCCGGAATGCGGTCGAGCAGCGGACTCATCGTCGTCGCGTAGTACGACGCGACGATCGATCCGAGCACGGCGACCCCGAGCGTTCCTCCGATTTCCCTGGTCGTGTCGTTCACGGCCGACCCCGCTCCGGCCTCGTCGAGGGGGAGCGACGCCATGATCGACTCGGTTGCCGGCCCCTGCACGATGGCCAGGCCCAGTGCCATCGACACCATCGACGGGAGCACGTCCGTCAGGTAACTGCTGTCGACGGCAACCTGACCCCCGAGGTATAGGCCGACCCCGGTCAGGAGAAGACCGAACACGATCACCGGGGTCGTCCCGATCCGCTGCGCCAGCAGTGTGGCGACCGGGGCGCCGACCGCCACCGACACCGCGAACGGCAGC
The DNA here is from genome assembly GCF_002165735.1 of Rhodococcus sp. NCIMB 12038. Taxonomy (NCBI): domain Bacteria; kingdom Bacillati; phylum Actinomycetota; class Actinomycetes; order Mycobacteriales; family Nocardiaceae; genus Rhodococcus; species Rhodococcus sp. NCIMB 12038. The sequence continues at coordinate 2,977 of NZ_NHML01000038.1, read as the reverse complement.
GACGCGACACCGAACTCGAACGGCGTGTACTCGCGGACACCCTGGAAGTACTGCGTAATGAGGAACAGGAAGCCGAACATCGAGAAGTACCCGATGGCGATGGCCAGGGCGGGCAGGGAGAAGCGCCGGTTGCGGAACAGCCGTAGGTCGAGGATGGGGTGTTCGGTACGCAACTCCCAGAGGACGAATCCGGTCAGCACCGCGATCGACACGGCGACGGCGCCGACCGTGACAGTCGACGTCCACCCGTTGTGTGGGCTTCGATGATCGCCCACACGAGGACGGTGATGCCGGTGATCGAGGCGGCGATGCCGAGTAGATCCATGCGCCCGATGACGGAGGCACGGGATTCCGGCACCAGTATGAGCGTTGCAATCGCCGCCACTACGGCGATCGGCACATTGATCCAGAAGACGGAGTGCCAGCTGAAGTGCTCGAGCAGCCACCCACCGGCCATCGGGCCGATGGCGATCGCGAAGCCGGCCATCGCGGTCCAGGCGGCGATGGCCAGCGCTCGTTCCCGCACGTCGGTGAAGATGTTGATGACGAGGGCGAGGGTCGCGGGGAAGACCGCGGCGGCGAAGACACCCATCGCGGCGCGGGCCGCGATGACCTGACCCAGACTCTCGGCGTTGGCGCCGGCGATCGACATGATGGCGACGCCGATCAGGCCGATGACCATGACGCGGCGCCGCCCGTAGCGGTCGCCGAGGTTGCCGCACGCCAGGAGCAGGCCGGCGAACGTCAATGTGTAGGCGTCGACGACCCATTGCAGGCCGCTGACGCTGGTGCGGAGTTCGACGCCGATCGAGGGGAGGGCGACGTTGACGATGGTGTTGTCGAGCACCACCAGCAGTTCGGCCAGGCAGATCACGGCGAGCGCGAGGAAGCGGCGCGTCCGGGACCCTGCCACGACGGCTCGGGCTTCGAGGATTGTCATGAGAAAAAGCTAACTCATACCTGTTACGTGACGTAACAGATAATTGTCCACAGCCTCGGTCTGATGGGTCACAGCTCCGCACCGGAAGTGATGCCGGTCACGGTCCGACGCTTGGGTTCGGCCGCGATTTGGCGGTTGAGCAGGACATGCCGTAATCTGTCGTGCGGAGTTCGATGCACTATTCGAGCTTCACCCCAAATCATGTTCTACCCAAGACCGTTGGTGATCGCTCCCGCAAGGGTGTGATTGAAAGTCCGGGAATGTCCGGCGGCCCACGCAGGAGGACGAGGTAGGGGGATGCGTATCGGTCGTGGGCTCGCGCCCTCGCCGAATGGCTTCCTTTCACGCCCCGTGTGCCCTGCACCGGGGCGTTTTGCATGTCGTGGATTGTGTGCTCCGGGATACCCGGCGGTGCGCAGCGGTTCCGAAGTGGGATAACGACTGTCATGAGAGGAGGCGAAGTATGGCAAAGCCTGAGAAGGTTTCCGCAGTTGCGGAGATCACCGAGCAGTTCAAGGGTTCGACCGCTGCTGTGATCACGGAATACCGTGGTCTGACGGTGGGCAACATCACGACACTGCGACGCGCTCTCGGAGAAGGTGCCACCTACTCCGTCGCCAAGAACACCCTGGTCAAGCGTGCCGCTGCTGAGGCGGGCGTCGAGGGCCTTGATGACCTTTTCGTCGGTCCGACCGCCATTGCATTCATCAAGGGCGAGCCCGTCGATGCTGCGAAGGCTCTGAAGAACTTCGCTAAGGACAACAAGGCGCTCGTCATCAAGGGCGGCTACATGGACGGCGCTGCGCTGTCCGTGGACGAGGTCAACAAGATCGCGGACCTCGAGTCCCGCGAGATCCTGTTGGCCAAGCTTGCCGGCGCGATGAAGGGCAACTTGGCAAAGGCCGCAGGCCTGTTCAACGCTCCTGCTTCGCAGGTGGCCCGTCTGGCCGCTGCTCTGCAGGAAAAGAAGGCCGCAGAAGGCGGAGCTGCCGAAGCTCCCGCCGAGGCTGCAGCCGAAAGCTGATCCGCACCCGCGCATCACTGCTATAACCCCGCCCGGTCGCGGATCAGCGACATGGGACTTACAGGAAGGACCGCCACAATGGCGAAGCTCAGCACCGAAGAGTTGTTGGACCAGTTCAAGGAGCTCACCCTCCTCGAGCTCTCGGAGTTCGTGAAGGCATTCGAGGAGACCTTCGAGGTCACCGCCGCTGCCCCGGTCGCCGTTGCCGCTGCAGGCGGAGCACCGGCTGCCGCCGAGGCTGCTGAAGAGCAGGACGAGTTCGACGTCGTCCTCGAGTCGGCCGGCGACAAGAAGATCCAGGTCATCAAGGTCGTCCGTGAGGTCGTTTCCGGCCTCGGCCTGAAGGAAGCCAAGGACCTCGTCGAGGGTGCTCCGAAGGCCATCCTGGAGAAGGTTGCCAAGGACGCGGCCGACGCCGCCAAGGAGAAGCTCGAGGCTGCCGGCGCGAAGATCACCGTCAAGTAAGACGGTCTCACCCGCGCTGCTCACCGAGCAGACGAAGAGGGCCACTCCCCATCCGTGGGGAGTGGCCCTCTTTTTGCGTCCTCGGGGGGCTTCGGAGTGTCGAGATTCCTGGCCGAAAGCTGGACGCGCGATCAAAAATTTCGCTACCGTTATCCCAGTTCAGACGCGTTGTTTTGCATAGTGGGACCCGCAGTTGGCATGCTTCCTTACTCATGAGTAGCATCCCTTGTCACAGGTAACACGTCGATGCGATAGAGTGACCCAACCCACACGGGGTGAGTGCATCGAACGGTCGCGGAGGTAATGGTGGGAGTCGAGGTATCCGTCGAGGGACTGACCAAGTCCTTCGGCTCGCAGAGGATCTGGCAGGACGTCACGCTGACCCTTCCGGCCGGTGAGGTCAGTGCGTTGCTCGGGCCGTCGGGCACGGGTAAGTCGGTGTTCCTGAAGTCGCTGATCGGTCTACTCCGCCCGGAGAAGGCATCGATCGTGATCGACCGCACCAACATTCTCGAGTGCTCCTCGCAGGAGCTGTACGAGATCCGGAA
>NZ_NHML01000020.1:0-162299 GCF_002165735.1 Rhodococcus sp. NCIMB 12038 | reverse complement strand
GCACGGATGCGATGGTGCGGCAGGTCGACAACGCGTTGCTGGGGCTGGGCCGGTACCAGAAGGGTGAACTCGTCGTGATCGTGGCGGGGTCGCCGCCGGGCACCGTAGGCTCGACCAACCTGATCCACGTCCACAGAATCGGCGAAGACGACCACTAGGCCTCGGAGGCGAAGACGACCACTAGGCCTCGGAGGCGAAGACGACCACTAGGCCTCGGAAATGACTATTCCATGCCATCTTTGACACTCACCGTTCGTCTGCTGACGCCCCACTCCGATTTGTGGGACTGGCAGACCCGCGCGCTCTGCCGAACCACCCGGGCGGATCTCTTCTTCGGGCCCGACAGCGAAAGCCGGGCAACGCGAATCCGCCGGGAGAGGCAGGCGCAGGAACTCTGCCGGAGTTGCCCGGTTCGCCACGAATGCCTGCGCCACGCACTCGACGTCGGCGAACCCTACGGCGTCTGGGGAGGGATGACCGAATCGGATCGGCGATTCGGTCTCGATCGGCCCCAACTGAATCCACAGGCAAACCGCAAGCCGGCCAGAAGGCTTCGCATCTCGGCGCGACACCCACGCCCCGGACGGCGGTGAGAGTTTACGGTCTACGCCTCACAGTCCGACGGCGGTTTCGAGGAGATCGAGTTCGGCGTCGAGGTGGTCGAGCATGGGGTGCAGATCCGGGACGGTGCGGCGGCAGCCGGTGAGGCCGAAGACGATCTGGTCGTCGCTGCTGGTGCAGGTGATGTTGAGTGCCTGCCCGGTGGTGGGGATCGACAGCGGGTAGAGGGATTCGAGGCGGGCGCCGTTCCAGTACAACGGGGTTCGGGGTCCCGCGACGTTGGAAATGACGACGTTGAACGGCGGACGCAGCGGCCCCCGCCTGCCGAGGAACATCTCGACTCCGAGCGGGGCGGCGCCGAGAGCGCTCATCGCGAGCACCTGGGCGGGACTCATCGCCTGCAGGGCGGCCTTGCCCTCGTTCATGCAGTTGCGCACCGTCTCGAGGCGGTGCGCGGGGTCGGGAAGGTGCGTGGCCAGGTTGCACATGAGGACTCCGACCCGGTTGCCGCCGGGCGCGCGGTCACCGGTTCCGGTCTCCGGCGCGCGCAGCGACACGGGAACCATCGCGATCAGCGGGTTGTCCGGCAACGCGTCGCGGGTGTGCAGGTAGGCCCGCAGGGTGCCCGCGCACATCGTCAGCACGATGTCGTTGATGGTGGCGTCGGCGTGCTTGGCCAGCAGACGGATCCGTTCGATGGGGAACGACCGGGCGGCGACGTGACGGGCCCCGCTGATCGGCACGTTGAACAGGGTGTGCGGGGCGGTGAGCGACAACGCACCACCCTTGCCGTGCAGGGCGCGGTCCACGGTGCCCAACGCCGCGGGCAGCAGCCCCGCCACCTCGCCCGCCGCAGCACGGGCGGCGTCCCACGCCATGGCCGGAAGCGCGGAGCCAGGACCGCTCGTGACGGCCATCCGCGCGTCCGGCACGGCCGACAGCGTGTTCCGGGGCTGCCAGGGGGTGGGCATGTTCCGGCGATTCGGGTCCTCGCTCATGCTGTCGCGGAGCAGTCGCATCGCCGACGCACCATCGGCGAGGGCGTGGTGGATCTTGGTGTAGACCGCGTAGCGGCCGTCGGCGAGCCCCTCGATCAGGTGCATCTCCCACAACGGGCGACTGCGGTCGAGCAGGGTGCCGTGCAGCCGCGACACCAGGGTCATCAGCTCGGCCATTCCACCCGGCTGGGGCAGGGCGTCGCGGCGCACGTGATGTTCCAGATCGACCTCGTCGTGCCGAAGGCTGTCCCAGCCCCACTGGCCGAGCGACGTCACCGAGCGGCGGGCCCGCTTACGGAAGGGCGCCGCCACCTGGTCGCCGACCAGCGCCGCATCGAACATCGCGCGCACGTCGGCCGCCGACGATCCCTCGGGTGGGGTGAACACCGCCAGGCCGCCGACGTGCATCGGATGCTCGCGGGACTCGCCGAGCAGAAACAGTGAGTCGGTCGGCGCCATCGGGAACAGCATGTGGTGTCCTTACCGTTCCCGAAACGGAATCTGCCTGCGCAAATCCGTTTCCCCCCGGAACTGTCGTTCATATCAATATTGCCGTGTGTAAAAGTAACGTTTAGGTGTGGTTCATGTCACAAACCGGTCTCGCTGTTTTAGTTGTACAGCACAGCCACCGTTTCCGCCACACGCACGGACGGACGAACACGTAGCCGTGGCTCCGCGGGCGGTCAGAGTTCGAGGTACAGGAAGTTGTCGGCCCAGTTGGTCTCGCCGGCGGTCGTGGCGAAATAGAAGATGCGGTCGGAGAATCCGCAGTCGAAGTACTGGGCGATTTTCGATTCGCCGGGAGCGAGCGTGCCGAGGTTCGTGCTGTCGTACACGAGCGGGGTGTGGACCGTGACGCCGGTGGCGGTACCGTCGCCCTCGTTGGTGACGCGCACGGCGCATGCGTTGACGTCTTCGGTATTCGCCTGGGTGATCGCGAGATCGGGGCCGTCACCGAGAGAGCCGAACGGCGCGGCCGACGCCGTTGCCGTTCCGGCGGTCATCAGTCCCGCGATCATGGCCCCCGCCATTGCCGTACGTCGAAGGTTGCGCATGTTGTGCCCTTTCCTCGGTTGTCCGGTGCTCAATACACGTTGATCTGCGTGGTGCTGGGGATGTGCGGTCGGTCGGTGGTCAGCGTGACCTCGACGCGACCGGATCCCGTCTCGAGGTGGGCCCACGGCTCCGCCGGGAAGTCGAGCAGCCCGCCACTCACGTCGGCGGACCATGATCCTGCGGCGCCGGTATCCAGGTTGCGCCAGTGCAACGTCGCGAATACCGAGCACAGCACTCCCTGCGTCGACGACACACCGACGAACGTCCCGTTCAGCCGAACGTAGACCAGGCCGGGCAGCGAGTCGGTGGCAACGGTGACTCCTCCGATCCGGCCGCCACAGGCAAGGCCGTGAGCGACCGTCGCGGTGTCCGGAATGGTCACCCACCTGTCCTGGGTCTGATCCGCCGCGGCCGGGGCGGCGGCACCGAACAAGCCGGCCAGCGCCAGTCCGGTGATCGCGATCGACTTGCCGAGCGTAGGAAGAGACATGGTGCTCCAGATCGCCGTCGGTCAATGGTCCTGACGGTACCTCGGAAACACGCCACAAGTGATGCCTCGTGGTTTGATCGAGTCATGACCGAGGAGAACGGGATTCCCACCGTCGTCACCGCAAGCCGTGTCATCGCCGCTCCGGCGCGGGCGATCTTCGAACTGATCGCCGACCCGGCGCAACAGCCGCGCTGGGACGGCAACGGCAACCTGGCCGAGGCCGCGCCCGGGCAGCGGGTGCGCGCCGTGGGTGACGTGTTCACCATGACGCTGACCAACGCAGGCATCCGCGACAACCACGTGGTGGAATTCGAGGAGGGGCGTCTGATCGCCTGGACGCCGTCGGAGCAGGGCCATCCACCGCCGGGGCATCTATGGCGCTGGGAGCTCGAGCCGCTCGACGAGAACCGTGTTCGCGTCACGCATACCTATGATTGGTCGCGCCTGACCGACGACCCGAAACGCCGAGAGCGCGCTCGCAGCACCACGTCCGACTGGCTGCTGGCGTCCGCTGACCGGCTTGCCGAACTCGCCGAGGCGAACGACGGGCAACCTCCCGCCTGACAATCGAGGACAGTCGGCGGCGGGCACTGTGCGCCACGCCGCCGACAGTTCCGAGTTACCGACCGGGGACGACGGAGATCGTTCCCTGACAGACGGCGTTCTGAGAATTGACGAACCACCATCCCGCGCCGGTCTGGACGGTGACGGTGAACGACACCGTCCCGGTTCCGGTCCAGGTCCGGTTGATCGGGATTCCCGGCTTCTGCTGCAACGCAGCCTCATCGCTGACGCTGTGGCCGCTCGCGCCCGTGGTCGTGTTGTGCCAGTCGACCGACACCCGCGTGCCGTACCAGTTGATTCCGATGCTCGGGATCAGACCGCCGGGCGGCGTGGGCAGTTCGTTCCCGCCGCTGAGCAGGATCGCCGGCTCCAGCGCCGACCCACCCGGTCGCAGCGACTCCCCGGACGAGGCGTTGACGGTCCACGTGAACGGCGGTGCCCAGACGAGGGGATTCGCGCTCGAGCACGTCATCGTCGTCGACGTCGGTGGTGCGGGCTGAGCATGTGCGACCACACCCCCTCCTGCCACGACAGCGGTTCCCAACCCGACAGCAGTGAGTGCCGCAGCGCATGCGCGGCGCCCCAACTGGTTGCTCATGAGCCCTCCCATTTCTTCACTCCCCGAGACTCGAGACGTACCTCGCCCCCTGGAATTTCGGCAGCGAACAAGAATTCGTTACAGAGCGCGCGGGTTGGCACCTCTACGCCCATGCAGTCAGTAGCTCCGGGCCGGTGGCAGGTCGCGTTGCACCAACAGTATCTCCGAGGCTGCGATGACACCGGGGAAGTAGAAATGGCCCTCCGGGGACTGGACCAGATCGGCGTCGTCGATGCCGTGGACTTCCCACACGTCCACCGCCCCACCCGTGTTGTTCATCCGCACGAACCAGTCGCGTTCCCACTCGCCTGCCGCGAGGAAGCAGCCCTGCTGCTCCGGGCTGTAGCTCCCTGCGATACCGCGAGCCGCACCCATCCGAGTCCAGTCCAACCCATATCGCGAGATGGACGCACGATTCAACACCGAGGTGACGTGGTAGCGGGGTGGCATTCTCGGCCGGGGCTTTCAGTTGGATGCTGACGCAAGCTCGTTCGCTGTCAGCGCGAGGATGTCGTCGGCGTGGCTGACGGCGATGAAATGACCACCACCACTGACCGGGTGCCAGACGGCGCCCGGGGTTCTGTCGGCCACCGTCTTGTTGATGACCTCGGGGACCAGGGTGTCCGCGCTGCCCTGCCAGAAGTGCACCGGGCGTTTTACTTTGGTCATGTCGAACGGCCAGGCCTCGTAGAGCATCGTGGCGTCGACGACGAGTCCGTCTGCGCCGTGGCGAAAACACTCTCGGCTTGCGCCCAGAAAGGCTTTGAGGACGTCCTCGTCGGCCAGTACCTCCTGGTCCGCCGCGCACGCCGACTTCTTGATCGCCTGTCCGTAGCGATCCTCGAAATGTGTGGCACTCATGCCGAGAAGCTCGTACATGAGTGTGAAACCCGGGTGGAAGTGCAGCGCCAGGCGACCGCCCAGCGCGTCGACACTGCTCAGATACTTCGCGGCCCAGTTCGCGCCGAACGTTCCGTAGTTGCCGCCTGCGATGCACACGACGTTGGCGAGGCGCATCGGGTCCAGATATGCGGCCGCCGCCAGGGCCCATGGTCCGCCCTCGGACCACCCGGTCACCGCGAACCGGTCGGCGTCGAACGAGTCGGCCAGCAGCAGGAGGTCGTCGGTCCAGCTTTCGAAGGTGCGGCCCGGCTGAGGGTCGGACCCGCCGATGCCCGGCCGATCCGCGCAGACGAATCGCAATCCGTTGGCCTTCGCGTACGGGTCGAACAGTTCGGCCTCCAATCGGCTGGACGGTCCGCCGTGGTTGTGTAGCACGAGCGGTCCGCGCGGGTCACCGGCTTCGAGATATGTAATGGTCCGGCTGCCGATCCGGATGCTTCCCTCGCTCGTCACGTGGACTCCTCACAGCGTTGGCCGGACGCCGAAACTGGGTGGGCGGCGTCGAAACTGCAGGTACTCGGATCTTTTCCATACTAGGCTCGACGGGTGGTTCGTCCCGAGCAGTTAGGGGTATCCGGCGTGGTGCAATCGACGGAGCGGCACGGTGTGCGTAGGCGCGGCGGTCTCGCCTTCCTCTCGATCGTCCTGGCAGGAGTCCTGCTTGCGGCCGGGTGTGGGCAGCAGGACTCCGGGTCCGATGCCGAATCGCAGCAGGACCAGACGACGTCGGACACGAACCTCTTGCCCGAGGACGTGGTCGTCGCGTTGGACGGAGTGCAGAACTACTTCCCGGAGATCGAGCGACAGACCGCGACGAGTGAGAACTCCACCGCGGCCGGTGCCCCCGAAGCGACCAGAATGGTGATCTACGAAGGCGGAGACGGGCGAAGAGTCACCATCTCGGTGGATCGGTACCCCAGCCCCGACGCGGCCTCCACCGCATTCGAGCAGGCGATCGGCAAGAGTGAAGTCGTCCAGGGATTCGTGGCGCTGCCCGCGCCGGCCGATGTGGGCGACAAGGCGTTCGCCGGTGCCGTCACCCAGGGCGAAGACACTCACATCGGGTACGGCGCACTCGACGGCACATATGTCGTCGGGGTGACGTCGGCCGGCTATCCGGCCACCCCCGAGAACGTCGACAAGCTGACCGGTCTCACTCGCGACGCGGTCGCGAAGGCGACCACGGCGTAGGGCCCGCGCCAACACCGCGTCAGGATTGCGGTCGCCGGAGTCAGATCTGTGTCAAGACCGGCCGAAACCTCGCGCGACGGGGGTAGATCTGGAACTGAATCCCCGAGTCGGCCCACCCACGGCCGTCGACGGATCGAGGAGGTTCCGATGACGCTTCACCTTCCCCATCTGTTCGCGCACGAGCAGTCGCGGCAGAACACGCTGCTCGACCTGTCGGTCCTCGGCACGGACGGCCCGGGCATCGAGGACGCACTGCGTGCGGTGATGGAACAGCCGCAACCGCGGCTGGTCGGTATCCGATGCCCTGCCGGTTCGAAGGCCGTCGACGACGCGATCGGGCTGATGGAACGGGTCCGGCGCGACTACGGCGTGATCCTGACGGAACTGGTCCTCGCGGACGCGGATCGGGTCGATCTTCGCGAGGCCGTCGACGAGGCCCTGGACGAGGCATGCGCCCGGAACCGGTTCCCCCGCCCGAGCGTCGTGTTCACCGGGCGCCCGGCTGTTTCCGCCTTGACGAAATCTTGACGCCGTCACCCCTTGCGTCCGGTTGAACACGCGTTTAGCGTACTAAACATGCGTTCAACCAATGCCGCTTCCAGGGTCCCGCAACCCGACATGACCACCCGCGCCCGCGTGCGCGACGCGGCCATCACGGTGTTCGGCAACCACGGTTTCGGCACCGGGGTGCGGGCGATCGCCACCGCCGCCGGGGTGTCACCCGGCCTGGTCATCCACCATTTCGGTTCGAAGGACGGCCTGCGCGCCGAATGCGACGAGCACGTCCTGCGGATCATCCGCGAGCAGAAGGCGGAGGCCGTATCCACACCCGGGCCGGCGGGAGCAATGCAGGCCCTCGCCGACATCGAGCAGTACGCCCCACTCGTCGCGTACATCGTGCGGAGTTTCCAGGCGGGCGGCGGTCTCGGCGAATCCCTCTTCGAGCACATGGTGGAAGACACCACGCAGTACCTCGAACTGGGAGTGGCGACCGGAAGTGTCCGGCCCAGCCGCAACCCGGCGGCGCGGGCCCGCTACCTCACTCTCTACAACGTCGGCGCGATGCTGCTGTATTTGCAGATGCGCGCAGACAAGGAAGTTCCGCTCGATTACGCCACGGCCATCCGCGACCTCGCCACCGACGTCACGCTGCCCGCCCTCGAGATGTACACCGAGGGCCTGCTGCCGGATTCGTCGATGCTCGAGGCATATCTGGCCACCGAAGACGGCGCCGCGCAGGCGGGCGCGGCACCCCCAGTACATACCGACTCCCCGAACTAGGAGCAGCTATGAGCGCGATCATCGAAGTGCGCAACCTGGTGAAGACGTTCGGACGAACCCGGGCGCTCGACGGACTCGACCTCGAGGTCGGCGAAGGGGAAGTGCACGGGTTCCTCGGGCCGAACGGGGCAGGCAAGTCCACCACCATCCGCGTACTCCTCGGCAGCCTGCACGCCGACAGCGGTGAGGCCACCGTGTTCGGCCGCGATCCGTGGCGCGACGCCGTCGCCCTGCACCTCGACATGGCGTACGTCCCCGGCGACGTGACACTGTGGCCGTCGTTGTCCGGCGGCGAGACCATCGACCTCCTCGCGCGGATGCGCGGCGGACTGGACGAGACCCGCAAGAAGGATCTGATCGAGCGTTTCGACCTCGACCCGCGGAAGAAGGGGCGGGCGTATTCGAAGGGCAATCGGCAGAAGGTGGCACTGGTGTCGGCGTTCTCGTCGGACGCCCGACTGCTGCTGCTCGACGAGCCGACCTCCGGGCTGGATCCGTTGATGGAGCAGGTGTTCCGTGAGTGCGTGGGCGAGGCCCGCGACCGCGGGGTGACGGTGCTGCTGTCCAGTCACATCCTGTCCGAGGTGGAGGCACTGTGCGAGCGGGTCACCATCATCAGGTCTGGGCGGGCGGTCGAATCCGGGACGCTGGCGTCGATGCGGCATCTCAGTCGCACGTCGATCACCGCCGAACTTCTCGGTGATCCCGGCGATCTGAGTCGCATCGACGGTGTGGCGGACATCCAGTTCGACGGGTCGACGCTGCACTGCCAGGTCGACAGTGAACATCTCGGCGAACTCATCCGGGTTCTCGGCGACACGGGGGTGCGGAGCCTCGTCAGCAAGCCTCCGACCCTGGAAGAACTCTTCCTGCGGCACTACGAGATCGACGACGGCCCGAGGGCGTCGTCCGACACGGTGGAGAAGGTGCGGGCATGACTACCGCAACGGTGTCCCGGTTCCGGCCAGTGGAACCGGCACCGGTATCGTCGTCGGATTTCAAGGGGACACTGCACTTTCTGCGGTTGTTCCTGCGCCGGGACCGGATCGCGCTGCCCCTGTGGATCCTGATCTTCGCGTTCGCGCCCGCGCTGTACGTCGCGAGCATCGCCGACATCTACACCTCCCCGGCCGACCTGGCGGAGTTCGCGGCCACGACCGCGGCCAGCCCCGCACAGATCGCCATGTACGGGCCGATCTTCAACTCCAGCCTCGGTTCGGTGGGGGTCTGGAAGGCCGGCATCTACTACACGCTGATCGGTATGGTGGTGATCCTGACGGTCATCCGGCACACCCGCGCCGAGGAGGAGACCGGCCGGGCCGAGCTTCTCGACTCCACCGCCGTCGGACGGTATTCGGGTCTGACCGCGGCGCTGATCCTCGCCGGCGGTGCCTCCGTGGTCACCGGGATCCTATGTGCGGCAGCGTTACTCGCCCGCGACCTCCCGGTCGGCGGCTCGGTGGCCTTCGGGACGTCGCTGGCCTGCTCCGGTCTGGTGTTCACCGCGGTGGCGGCCGTTGCGGCGCAGGTGAGTACCGGCGCCCGCGTCGCGCGCGGCATCGCATTGACGGTGCTGGGCGTCGCCTTCGCGTTGCGCGCGATCGGTGACGCCGGCAGCGGCACCCTGTCGTGGTTCTCGCCGCTCGGCTGGGCCCTGCAGATCCGTCCGTACGCCGACGAACGCTGGTGGATCGTCATCCTCAGCCTCGTCACGGCGGCCGTACTCACCTGGGCGGCATACGCTCTCCTGCGCCGGCGCGATGTCGGCGCCGGTCTGATCGCCGAACGTCCCGGACCCACCGACGCATCGCCCGCACTCGCCGGAACCCTCGGACTGGCGTGGCGGATGCACCGCGGCACTCTCGCGGCCTGGACCGCCGGGCTCGGACTGTACGGACTGCTGATCGGCAGCGCCGCGAACGGCGTCGGTGGCCAGGTCGGCAACAGTCAGACGATCCGCGACATCATCCTGCGGATGGGTGGGTCGCAGTCGCTGGAGGAATCGTTCATCGGCTACGCGTTCACCATGCTCGCCATTGCGGCCGCGGCCTATGCGATCTCCGCGTCGCTCCGCCTGTATTCGGAGGAGAACGCCCAGCGTCTCGAACCGGTGACCGCAGGTTCCGTCGGCCGGGTCCGGTGGGCGTCGAGCCACATCCTGTTCGCGTTGCTGGGTCCGGCGGTCGCGATGGTGGTGGCCGGAGTGGCCGCCGGACTCACCTACGGTGCATCCATCGGCGACGTGGGTGGGGCCCTGCCCGGCGTGATCGGGGCGGCGCTCGTGCAGCTTCCCGCGATCTGGATGCTGGCCGGAGTGACGGTCCTGCTGTTCGGTGTCGTTCCGCGGTTCACGCCGGTGGCGTGGGGAGTGCTCGTCGCCTTCCTGCTGATCTTCATGGTGGGGTCGATCGCGCAGTTCCCGCAGACCGTCCTGAATCTCGAGCCGTTCAGCCACGCTCCGAAGCTGCCGGGCGGCCAGTTCGAATGGGCGCCGATCGGGTGGCTGCTGCTGATCACGGCCGCGCTGATCGCGGTGGGTGTGGCGGCGTTCCGGCGGCGCGATCTGCGCTGAGCCCCGGCCGGTGTGCACACTGAAGGCATGGCACGTGTGCACACCGGCGAGTCCGTCCTGGCCCGGACGGTGCGGATAGTCGAATCGTTCCGTTCGGACGATTCGCTGCTCACGGTGTCCGAGATCGCCCGGCGGTCCGGTCTGCACATCTCCACCACGTCGCGGTTGATCGACGAACTGGTGGGGTGCGGCTGGCTCGAGCGGGAGGACCGGAAGGTGCGGATCGGGGTCCGCCTGTGGGAGGTCGCGTCGCGGGCGTCCCCGACCCTCGGGCTCCGGGAGGCGGCGATGCCGTTCATGGAGGATCTGCACGCCGTCGTCGGGCAGCACACTCAGCTCGGTGTCCTCGAAGGCGACGAGGTGTTGTTCATCGAGCGGCTCACGGCGCCGGGAGCCGTCGTCAACTACACGCGCATCGCCGGCCGGATGCCGCTGCACGTCTCTTCGTCCGGGCTGATCCTGCTCGCGCACGGACCGTCGGAGCTGCAGGAGCGGATCCTGGGGGAGCCGTTGAAGGTGTTCACCGACAATACGATTCGCACCCCCCGACAGTTGCGGGGTGTGCTGGCGGACGTGCGCCGGCACGGCTACATCCTCTGCGCCGGTCACCTGTACCCGGACACGACGGGTGTCGCGGTTCCGGTGCGGGACGGCACCGGCAAGGTGGTGGCCGCGCTGTCGGTGGTCGTGCCGAACGACGAGAAGGCGTACGCGCAGATCCCCGCGCTGCAGGCAGCGGCGAAGGGCATCACCCGGGTGATGGCGACCGCGTCGAAGTAGCCCGCCGGCCCGGTGGACTATCCGGCCCGCCCGTGCCACGGTGGAATCGGAACCACTTCTCCCGGAAAGCGCAGCGCCATGGAAAGCACCGCACAACCCAGCCCCCTGGAATGCCCGGACTGCCACGCCCTCACCGCGGATCTCGAGGCCCACAAACACTGGCACTCCCGGCTCGTGCACGACATCGCCACCGCGGTCGACAAGGACATCAGCCGACGGGCACACACCTAGGAAGTCAGTCGGCAGACACCGAGAGCACGACCTTTCCGCGCACCTGCCCGTCGACTAGGCGGCGGAGGGCCGTCGCGGCCTCGCCCAGCGGGTACGTTCGCTCGACGACCGGTGTGACGTCGCCCGACTCGACGAGGTCGCGGAGCACGCGCAGGTCGGCGCCGTCCTCCTTCGAGACGAACGCGCACAGCGTCCGACTCGAGAAGGGGGACAGCGCGAGCGCGCGGAGCTGGCGATCCGTGCCGCCCAGCCACCGTCCGTCCGTTTCGCCGCCGATGATGACGAGTCTCCCGCGCGGCGTGAGGACCCGGCGCAGCCGCGACAGGGACGTGTTGCCACCGATGTCGAGGACGACGTCGTACCGCCGCCCGAGCCGAGTGACGTCTTCGTCCGTGTAGTCGACGACGTGATCGGCGCCGATCGACCGGACCAGGTCGACCTTCGCGGTGCTGCACACGCCGGTGACCTCCGCGCCGTACGCCTTGGCGACCTGCACGGCGAACGTGCCCACGCCGCCGGAGGCGCCGAGGATCAGCACCGACTGCCCCGCCGAGACCCGGCCGTGGTCGCGTACCGCCTGCAGCGCCGGGAGCCCGGAGATCGCGATCGCCGCGGCCTGCTCGAACGTCAGGTCGGTCGGCTTGTGCGCGAGTTTGGCCGCGGGCGCGCACGCGTACTCCGCGAACGTCCCGGTGCCGATGCCGAAGACGTCGTCGCCGGGCCGGAATCCGGTGACGCCGTCGCCCACCGCCTCGACGCGCCCGGCGAGGTCCATCCCGGGAACGGCGACCTTGGGCCTGCGGAGGCCGTACCCGGCGAGGCGCAACGGGTACGGCAGCCCGGTCACGAGGTGTGCCACGCCGCGATCGACACCCGCCGCGTGCACTCGGACCAGCACCTGGTCGGCCGCGGGAACGGGTACCGCGACGTCCCGCAGTTCGAGGATCTCGGGCGGGCCGTAGACGTCCCGGACGACGGCCTTCATCGTGCCGCGTGGGTGCCTGGACGCGTCGGCGGGGCGTTCGGGTTCGGTCGGTGGCACCATCTTCGGACTCCGTTCGGACGGTGGGTCGGGTGCGCAATCCCCGGCCGTCACGTGAAGAATAAGCCGACGTGCCGCAGACCGGGCTCGATCTCGTTCCGGACGGACTCGAGCGTGTGACGGCACTGGGAATTCGCCCGGGGGAGTGACTCCGGTTACGGTCTCGACTTTCAACTATTGAAAATGCTCTGGCGGCTCGGCCCCTGCTCGGAAGATCCTCGAACAAACGCGAGATCGAGGAGTCGAGATGCCACAGAACCCGGTTTCTTCCGGTGCGCCAGCGGACGCGGCGCTGCGAGTTGTTGCCAAAGAGGTTGTCGTGGAAGGTGTCGTAGCGCTGACCTTGCAGCACCCGGACGGCCGGCGGCTGCCGGACTGGGCGCCCGGCGCCCACATCGACCTGATGCTCCCGAACGGGCTGACCCGCCAGTACTCGCTGTGCGGTGACCGTTGGGACGCGCACACCTACCGGGTCGGTGTGCTGCGGGAATCCGCAGGCCGCGGCGGGTCCGCGTACGTCCACGACGAACTCGCCGAGGGCGACCTGGTCGGGGTCGGCGGTCCGCGCAACAACTTTCGGCTCGTCCCCGCGCCGAGGTATCTGTTCGTCGCCGGCGGCATCGGAATCACCCCGCTGCTGCCGATGATCCGCCAGGCCGAACTGATGGGAATCGAGTGGCAACTCGTGTACGGCGGCCGCACCCGGACGTCCATGGCGTTCCGGGACGAACTCGCCGGCTCCGGCGACCGGGTGGTCATCGTGCCCCGGGACGAGCAGGGCCACCCCGATCTGCCTGCGTACCTCGCCGCCGCGGCCGCCGCCGAATCGAAGGTCTATGTGTGCGGACCCGGGCCGCTGCTCGCTGCCGTCGAAAGCTGTTGCGCCGATTGGCGCGTGGGCTCGCTGCGAACCGAACGTTTCGTACCGAAGGACCGGGGCGCACCGCTGCGCGACGAACCGTTCCAGGTGGAGCTCGCGCGCTCCGGCCTCGCGGTGACGGTGACTCCCGGCGCCAGCGTCCTCGACGCGGTGCAGGCGGCCGGGGTCACCGTCCTGTCCTCGTGTCGCGAGGGCACGTGCGGGACCTGCGAGACGACCGTCCTCGCAGGCGCCCCCGACCACCGCGATTCCGTCCTCGACGACGACGAGCGATCCGCCGGCGATTGCATGCTCATCTGCGTCTCACGGTCGTGCTCCGACCGCCTCGTGCTCGACCTCTGACCCACCCAGACGTGACACCCAGCGAAGGGATTTCCCGTGACGATGTTCGCCCCCGCCCCCACGTTGCCCGTCAGCGATGCCGACCCGTTCGCCCTCGACGTCCTGCAGGACCCGTTGCCGTTCCAGGCGGACCTGCGCGATGCGGGCCCGGTCGTGTACCTGCGGCGCTACGACGTCTTCGCGCTCGGCCGCTACGAGCAGGTCCATGCCGCGCTGATCGACTGGCAGTCGTTCCAATCCGCCGCCGGGGTCGGTTTGAGCAACTTCCGGTACGAGACTCCGTGGCGTCCCCCGAGCATCCTGCTCGAGGCCGACCCGCCGCACCACGACGCTCCGCGGGCGGTGCTGAGCAAGATTCTGGGTCCGCGCGCACTGCAGAAGCTCAGGGCGTCGTGGATTCAGGACGCGGACATCCTCGTCGACCAGTTACTCTCGAATGCAACCGAATTCGACGCGGTCACCGACCTCGCTGCCGCGTTCCCGCTGCGGGTCTTCCCGGATGCCGTCGGCATCGCCCGCACCGGGCGGGAGAACCTGCTGCCGTACGGGGACCACGCGTTCAACGCGTTCGGTCCGGTCAACAGCCTGGTGAAGAAGGGCGCGCCGCGGGTGGCCGAACTGTCGGGCTGGGTCAGCGAGCAGTGCGCGCGCGACGCACTCACCGGTGACGGCTTCGGTGCGCAGATCTGGGCGGCGGCGGACCGCGGCGACATCACGTACGAGCAGGCGCCGCTCGCCGTGCGCTCGCTGCTGACGGCAGGGGTGGACACCACGGTCAACGGACTCGCGGCCGTGCTCTACGCGTTCGCGCGGCATCCGGAGCAGTGGGCGAGGCTGCGCGAGAATCGCACGCTGGCCCGGACGGCGTTCGACGAGGCCGTGCGGTGGGAGTCGCCGGTCCAGACGTTCTTCCGCACGGCTACGAGTGACACCGAGATCGGCGGCACGGTGATCCCGGACGGCAGGAAGATTCTGATGTTCCTCGGCGCCGCGAACCGTGATCCGCGCAGGTGGGAGAACCCGGACCTCTTCGATCTCGGCCGGAATCCGTCCGGGCACGTGGGGTACGGGATGGGTATCCACCAGTGCGTCGGCCAGCACGTCGCCCGCCTCGAATCGGAGGCGCTGCTGACAGCGCTGGCGTCCCGGGTGGAGTCGCTGGAGATCGCCGGGCCGGTGCGCCGTCACCTCAACAACACGCTGCGGTCATGGGAATCGGTGCCGGTGCGGGTGCGGCTCGCATGACCATACGTACGTATGTATTGACGGAATAGGGACAGCTCAGGTCGCCGGCGTGGACTCCGATCGGTCGCTGTCGCGGGTGTACAGCAGTTCCGCAGCGCGGACGGCGAGCCAGAGTTCCGACAGTGAATTGGTGTCCGCAAGGTCGCGGGACGTCAGCGCCTCGACCTTGCGGATGCGGTACATGACCGTCTGCCGGTGAATGTGCATCGCCTGCGCGGTCTGCTGCCACGACCGCTGGTTCTGCAGGAAGGCGTCGAGCGTTTCGACGAGTCTCGAGTTGTGCTGTTCGTCGTAGTCCAGAACCGGGCG
This sequence comes from Rhodococcus sp. NCIMB 12038, assembly GCF_002165735.1. Taxonomy (NCBI): domain Bacteria; kingdom Bacillati; phylum Actinomycetota; class Actinomycetes; order Mycobacteriales; family Nocardiaceae; genus Rhodococcus; species Rhodococcus sp. NCIMB 12038. The sequence continues at coordinate 147,256 of NZ_NHML01000020.1, read as the reverse complement.
CAGGATTCTGTCCACCAGGGTTTGTGCGTCGGCCACGCTCGACAGCCCGACCCACGGGACAGCGCTGCCGTATCGGGAGACGACCGTCTCGCGTCGTTCGGCGATCGACAGTGCCCACGCGGCCTCCCGCGCCGCATCCTGAAAACGCGCGAGGGACCCGACGGTTCGGCTGATGCCGATGCGGGCGGTCGGGCCCAGCGCGCGGGACAGCACCGAGTCGGTGTCGGGGCCGTCCGGCACCAGGACGTGCGCGGTGCCCATGCGCAGCAGGCACAGATACGGGAGGGTGTGCCGCCACAGCGAATTGTGCAGTTCGAGCATCCGTTCCGGCTCTTCGCTGCGCGCCGCCACCAACACGGCGGACTCGGGTTTCAAGCCGAGATCGGCGAGTTGGGCGGTGACCCCGGCGACGTCCATGCGGCCTTCGAGCATCTGGGTGAGAAGCCCTGAACCGTAACGGCGTTCGTGTTCGAGCATCAACTGCGTCTGGGACAGTTCGATGGCGACGACGGTGGCAGCGTGCTGAAGCTGGATCGGGTCGACGCCCACCCGCGGATCGCTGAGCGTGACGAGTGCGGCACCTGCATGGCGGGGGATGTCGGTGAGCATCGCGGCCCGGTCGCCGACCGACGGAAGTCCGTACGCGCCGCCCGCCACGTTCTTCGATGCCTCGGACAACGCCACCACGGCGTCGCTGATCGTCGGGTCCAGCGGGGTCGTGCCCGGAAACCAGGGCTCCCCGGTGGCGCGGTCGCACACCTGGATCTCGCAACCCAGTTCGCGTGCGAGTGCGGACAGAAGGTCGGCGGGTGCGGCGCCGCGGGCGGTGTGCCTGCGGATCAGGTCGTAGATCCGGACGGTGCGAGCGAGGCGATGCGACTGGTCGAGAAGGGTGGCTTCGGCCACCGACCGGGAAATGGCGACGAAGGGGAGGGGATACCGGATCCACAGGACCGGGAAGCCCAATTCGTCGCTGGTGCGCGTGAACGCTGCCGTCAGGCGCGGGCAGTACATGTTCTCGCCGATACCCAGCCCGGCCACCCCGGCGTCGGCGAGGTGCCGGACCAGGTCGGCCTGCTCTTTCGCCGACTTCGGGAACGACATGCCGTTGGTCATCAGGAATTCGCCGCCGGTGACCCATCGCCACGGTTCGGGCAGGTCGGAGGTGTGGGTCCAGGTGACTTCGCGACCGAGTCCGGACGCCCCGGAATACACCTCCAGGCGCAGGTGCGGGATCTCCACGAGTTCACCGACGGTGACAGCCACGGAGCCTCCTCTGCGTCAACGCCCAATCAGGTTTGTGCGATCGAATAAAGCGTAACCACTGGTTTTGCGCATTGGCTACTCGTGTTCCTCCTAAACGGCCAGGCATTCTGTGTTGGACGTCACAAACGGCAACACCCGCACTTCATCCAGTCCAGGAGCCCCAATGACAAGTACCGGTCATCTCATAGACGATGCACCGTTGACCTCCTTCCACAAGAAGCTGACAGCGTTCTCCTCCGGCGGGCCGTTCATCGACGGATTCGCGTTGTCGATCATCGGCGTCGCGCTGATCACCATGGAACCGGCGATGAGCCTGAGCACCACCGAGATCGGATTGATCGGTGCGGCAAGCTTGGTCGGGATCTTCGTCGGCGGCGGTGTGTTCGGCTACGTGACCGACAAGATCGGCCGGCATTTCATGTACATCGCCGACCTGGTCGCGCTCGCCGTGTTCTCCGTCCTCTCCGCATTCTGCGGTGAGGCCTGGCAGGTCATTCTGCTGCGGTTCCTGCTCGGTGTCGCGATCGGCGCCGATTACCCGATCGCCACGTCACTGCTGGCGGAATTCCTGCCCAAACGGCAGCGCGGCCGGCTGCTCGGTGCCATGTTCGTGGTGTGGGCGGTCGGGGCCGCCGCTGCCTACATCGTCGGATACCTGGCGAAGGATCTCGGCCCGGATGCCTGGCGCTTCCTCCTCGCGAGTCCCGCCATCTTCGCCGTCATCACGCTGCTCGCCCGGATGGGTACACCCGAGTCGCCGCGGTGGCTGATGAGCAAGGGGCGCATGGCGGAGGCCGACAAGTCGATCAAGCTCGTCTACGGCGAGCAGTACGGTGTCGCCGACCTGCCCGAAGAGCCAGTGGTGAGCACGTCGTTCCTGCGGGTGTTCCAGAAGCCGTACCTCGAGCGCACCATCTTCGTCGCGATCTTCTGGACCGCCCAGGTGATCCCCCTGTTCGCGGTGTACACGTTCGCCCCCGACCTGCTCGAATCCTTCGGGCTGTACGGCGACGCCAACCTCTACGGCGGTTCCCTCATCATCGCGGTCCTGTTCGTGGTCGGCGGCATACCCGGTCTGTGGCTGGTCGAGAAGATCGGACGACGCAAACTGCTGCTCGGGTCGTTCGCCGTCATCGGTGTCACTTTGGCCGTCCCCGCCCTGATCCCCGACGTTCCGGCGGAGATCTTCTTCCTGGCCCTCGCAGTCTTCGCGATCGGCTCCGGTGCCTCGAGCTTCCTCGAGGTGGTCTACCCCAACGAGCTTTTCCCCACCGAGGTTCGAGCCACTGCGGTCGGTGTCGGCACCGCGATCAGCCGAATCGGGTCCGCCGCAGGCACCTATCTGATGCCGATGGCGCTGATCAGCTTCGGCGCGAGCGGCGCACTCATGATCGGAGCGGTTGTCACGCTCATCGGGCTCGTGGCCTCCATTTTCCTCGCACCGGAGACCCGCGGCGCGTCGCTGACGGACACCGCACCGAAAACCGAGTCAGAAGTAGAGAAATCCGACGATCCCGACCCGGCGCCCGTGACCCGCGCCTGACCTGACACGAACCTTCCCGAGTACAGGAGAGACAGCCATGCCCCAGCCCAGAGAATCCCTCGTCGGTGCCCTGCCCGCAACCCAGGTTCCCCGCTACGCCGGCAAGGGCACGTTCGCCCGCATCGCCGACATCCACGAGGTCGACGACTACGACATCGCGATCCTCGGCGTCCCCTTCGACGGCGGCACGTCGTACCGGCCCGGCGCCCGGTTCGGCCCGATGGCCGTCCGGCAGGCGGCGCGAGCACTGCGCCCCGGCTATCACGTCGAACTCGGCGTCGCACCGCTCGAAGAAGTGCAGGTCGTCGACGCCGGTGACGTGACGGTGACGCCGTACGACATCGGCGAGGCCTGCCGGCAGATCGAGGCACACGCCGCCGAGATTCTCGGCGGCGGCGACCGGAAGATCGTCTCGATCGGCGGCGACCACACGATCGCCCTGCCGAATCTGCGGGCGCTGCACGCCAAGCACGGACCGATTGCCCTGGTGCACTTCGACGCTCACCTCGATACCTGGGACACCTACTTCAGTCAGCCGGTGACGCACGGGACGATCTTCCGTCGCGCGTTCGAAGAGGGTCTTCTGGTCGAGGACCACTCCATTCACGTCGGAATACGCGGTCCGATCTACGACCAGGCCGACCTGAACGACGACGCTCGAATGGGATTCCGGATCATCCGCGCGGGTGATCTGGACGTGATGGGCATCGAGGCGGCCGTCGACGTGGTCCGCCGGCGCGTCGGTGACGTCCCGGTGTACGTGTCGATCGACATCGACGTCCTCGACCCCGCGTTCGCCCCCGGAACCGGCACACCCGAAGCGGGTGGCCTGACATCCCGCGAACTGCTCCGGATGCTGCGCCAGCTGACCGGCCTCAACGTCGTCGGCGCCGACGTCGTCGAGGTGGCCCCGGCCTACGATCACGCCGAGATCACCTGTGTCGCAGCCGCTACCGTGGTATTCGACCTCGTGTCGCTCATGGTTGCCGGTTCACAGCGCGACACCGTCGCCGCGGCGGCCGAAGCCATCGGCGCATCGACGCCGAGCTACTGACCGTCCTGAACGACCCGACGCCCTGACGAAGCGGCGCCCCGGCGAGGGCGCCGCTTTTCTGCGGTCAGCCGCGCCGGCCTACCCGAACACGAACAGGGCGTCGCTCCGGTCGTGCTGGAAGGCGGCGGACCTGAGCACGTCGAGTGTGGTGGTATCGGTTGCGTCGACGCTGGTTTCGATGGAGACGGCGCCGCACGCCCAGAGGTGCTCGATCGCGGTCCGGACGACCTCCACCGACCGGTCCCGACTGTCGGCGGCGACGTCGAGGCGTAGTAGGCCGACACGGTGCGTTTCGTCGGTCAGGCCGACCCGGACGTGGCCTGCGACTGCCCCGTCGGCGTCGGTGATGCACAGCCGCCGAGTGTCAGTGGCATCGGCCTCCTCGAAGTGCTGCCACACGGACGCCGGCCCGGTGTCGGGGCCGGCGTCCGCAGTCGCCACGAACGGTGGGTGCGGAGCGCGAGCCATGCGAGACGCGGCGTAGTCGGAACGGGACGGCAGGAGGAGCCTGTCGCGCCGGCCTCGGAATTGTGCGCCGAATCGCCGCGCCAGCCGGCCGGACGCCGGATGCGAGCCGTAGGAGCATCCGACGAACGTTGCACCGTCGATGGTCCCGAACGGTGCGGGCAGCCCCGACAGGTCGGCGCCGACGGTCTCGAAGACGGCGGTGGCGACGCCCATCGACCGGAATTGCGGATCGACCACGATGTCCACGGCCCACAGCGACGATCCCAGTTCGCGCGCAGTGACCACCGCAGCGAGCACGGGCGCACTCGGCGCGGCGGTTGTCCACCGGTGCAGGAGCGTGCGGACCTCGGCGGTCAGGTAGCGCGCCGACGGCCGCGACAAGGACGGGTCCGGTGCGGAGAATCCCATCTCCGCATCGGCATCGCGCGCCGCCCGGAACAGAGGGGCGGTGCCCGGTGATGGGGGACCGTCGTAGCAGCGGAGCGAGATCAGGCCGGGTTCGGTGTCCTCGTACGGGATGGGCACGCTCACGCCTCCGGCGCCGTCTCGACGAGTCGGCGTACTTCCCGCCGGAAGAGGTGACTGGCCAGTTCGTTGCGGCCGAGCAACATCGTTCCCGCATCCATGCTCGACAGCACACGTTGCGAACCGTCGAGGATGGGGAAGTCCTCGTCGTGGAGGATCGAGATGAGGATGTCCCAGTTCTTCTTCCACCGTTTCTCCCAGTGTTCCTCGGCCAGCCCGCTGTCCTCGACCGTCGGGGCCATCACCCGCATCTGCATGATGGACTCGTTCGGATCCGCCCCCACCGGACGAAACGTGAGAAGCTCGATGTGGGTCGCGTGCTTGAGCAGCATGGTGTTCGGTGCGAGAAAGCAACTCTCGATGGTGTGGTTCACCATCGACGGATCCCACGTCACGTCCTGGCCGATGAACTGGTCGATGCTCTTCCGGCTGGTCAGGAACCAGAAGTGGCGACCGTAGTCCTCCATGGCAACGGCGTTGGTGTGCAGCATCTTTCCTGCCGTGTTGGGATGCGCATATTTGACGTGGTAGTTGTCGAGGAACCCGTCCTGCATGATCTTCCAGTTGGTGGGGCGGCGATAGGTGTGCGGATCAATGCTGACGAGGCGGTCGATGCCGAACCCGGCGAGAATTTCGTCCATCTCGGGGCCGAGCCACGCCGCGACGTCGATTTCCCGTCGGGCGTTGTCGATGATCCAGACGAAGCCGTGACGCTCCTCGACGGGAAGCTCGACGAGGCCGAACCGGGACCGGTCGAAGTCACCGAAAGTGTTGTCGAGGGTCACGTTCCGCAGCCGGCCGTCCGGATCGTACGACCACCGGTGATACGGGCACGAGAAGATCCGGCACTTGCCGGATTCCTCGGTCACCAGCTCGGCGCCGCGATGCCGGCACGCGTTGACGAACGCTTTGACGCTGCCGTCCTTCTGCCGGATGACGATGGCCTTGTTGCGCGGCAGTTCGACGGAGATGAAATCGTTCTTGCCGGCGAGTTCGGTGCTGTGCGCGACGATGAACGGCACTTCACCGAAGATGCGGTCCCGTTCGAGTTCGGCCAGCGCCGGATCGTGGTAGTCGGTCGACTGGAATGGTGCGATCTCGTCCCACTGGTCGGTGACGGAATCGCTGAGGTGCGTCAGCAGCTTCCGCAGTGCGCGGTCCCGCACGGTCTGCACGTCGTTGTCGATGGTCATGATGAAAGAACTCCAACTCGTTCGCGATGGACACTTGTGGCTAGGACGCGGTTCGGCCGATGCGATCGTGGTGCTCGGAGAGGTCGGCGTATTCGGCTCGCAGAATCCGTTTGTCGATCTTCATGCTGGAGGTGCGCGGCAACGGGCTGTTCCGGAACACGACATAGCGGGGCACCTTGTAGTTCGAGAGCCGACTCCGGCAGTGCTCGACGATCTCGTCCGAGGAGACGTCACCGGCGGTGCGAAGGAGAACAGCAGGCGTTTCACCGAACTCGTCGTCGGAGACGCCGATGACCGCGGCCTCGAGCACGGCGGGCAACTCGAGGACGGCGCGTTCGAGTTCCGCGGCGTAGATGTTCATCCCGCCCGAGATGATGACGTCCTTGGTGCGGCCCACGACCCGGATCGCGCCCTCGTCGTCCTTGACGCCGACGTCGCCGGTGCGCAGCCAGCCCCCTGCGAACGTCTGCGCGGTGAGCGCGTCGTCCTGCCAGTACCCTCGGGCGACGCCGGGGCCGGAGACCCAGATCTCGCCCGGTGTGCCCGCAGGGCAGGGTGTCCCGTCGAGGTCCATGATCTCGACGGCGGTGAGGATTCCGCCGAAGCCGACCGATTCCGGTTTACGAATGGACAGTTCGACGGTGGGGAAGGTGACCATCGACAGCGATTCGGTGAGCCCGTACGCCTGGCGCAGACCGACTCCCTTCGCGGACCAGGCTTCGATGAGACTGAGGGTCACCGGGTTTCCGCCGATGAACACCACTTTCAGCGACGAGAGGTCGGTGGACTCGAACGACGGGAGTGCTGCCATCTGCTCGAAGAAAATGGTGGTGCCCGCCATCGTCGCCACGCCTTCGGACGCGATGAGCGACATCGCGACCTGCGGATCCCACTTGGGCAGCATCACGATGCTGCCGCCGAGAACGAGGGGTGCGAGGAATCCGTTGAGCAGACCGGCGGCGAACGACATCGAGCTGAGGTTCAGGGTGCGCGCGCCCATGAGTTCGGGCGCCTGCAGCGACCACTCGAAGAACGCGCCGAGCAGCGATTCGTGGGTGTAGACGACGCCCTTCGGCAGTCCGGTCGACCCGGACGTCGGAATGACGCACACCGCGTCGGCCGGATCGGTCGAGGGAGCGGGCAGGGGCGCGTCCAGATCGGTGGTGTACATCGTCCGGGAATCGAGGATCCGGGGCGGTTCGGTGATGCCGGTGCAGGCCGTGTCCGCGGTCTCGCGGTTGACCGCCGCGGTGACCACGACTCTCGGGGTGAGCTTCTGATACACCTCGCCCAGTTCGACGGCCTTGTGCCGCTCGTTCAGTGGGCACAGCAGGGCTCCCGCCCGGATCGCACCCAGGGCGGCGATCGCCCACTCCACGGAGAGACCGCCGAGGACTCCGACCCGGTCGCCGGGTCGCACGCCCGAGGACACGAGATGCGCGGCGGCCCGATCCATCGCGACGCTCAGTTCGCTCCAGGTCAGCGAGAGGTCGTGACAGATCAACGCCGGTGCGTCGGGTTGGCGAACCGTCCAGGCCTGGACGGCGCGGAGAATGGTGGTGTCACGCATCGACGTGCTCCTTGTAGGACTCGGGGGTGGTGGTCTGGGGTGGCGTGTGCGGCCGGATCTGTGGGCCGAGAGCGACGCCGGCCGGGGGTACGATTCGCGCGGACCTGAGGAGGATCAGTGGGACGCAAGCCGGCGATCACGCGGAGCGCTGTGGTGTCTGCCGCGATCGAGATCATCGACCGCGACGGCATGGACGGATTCAGCCTCGAACGGATCGCAACGGCGCTCAATGTGCGGGCACCCTCCCTGTACAACCACTTCGCCGACAAGACCGAGATCCTGTCGGAGGTGGCGCGTGCGGTGGTCCTGGAGACTCCGCGGATTCCGGACCCGGCACCGGGGCAGTGGCGGGACTGGTTGATCGCCGAGTCCCTCGAGTTCCGGAATTCGTTGCTCCGCCACCCGAATGTCGTTCCGGTGGTGTTCACCTGGTTTCCCGAGAACCTCCTGCACAAGTTGTACGCGCAGTATTCGAGGCTGTTGGGCGATCAGGGGGTTCCGTTGTCCCGTCGGCTGTTTCTGCTCGAGGCCACCCACCGCATGACGGTGGGATCCGCGATGTGCACCGCGACCGGCAGACCCGCGCTCGTGGAGTTGCCGCCGAACGGTTCGGTGGAACCGTCCGAGGGAACGTCCGTCGCGGTACGGGACGCCGACGAGGCGCTGTTCGTCGAGATGCTCAGGGCGTTCCTGGTCGGTGTCGACGTCGAAGGTGGACACTGACCGCGGTCCCACTCCGGGTCGAGTCGATCGGTGGGCGGGCGATCGGCGGTGAAGACATCCCAGGCCTCCTCGGGCTGGTGAAGCGCGTGTCTGGTGTGAGACAACGCTACATCGAGCGTGACTTGTCTCACGAGAAATAAACTATAGGCGTTAGTAAATTCGGTCAAGCCCTCTTGTGACCGACATTTCCGATCACGTCGCGCAGCACCCGGGTGACCGTCTGCACCGACGGCGACGGATTCGCGTCCTGCCAGGCCATCGCGATCGGGAGGGTCGGGGCGTCGCCCGCGATGGGCAGGTATTCGACCCCGTCCATCGTGAGGTGTGCCGTCGAATCGACCACGACGGCCACCCCGACCCCGGCGCCGACCATCGCGAGCAGGCTGTACGGGTCGGGTGCCTCGTGTGCGACGACGGGGGCGAACCCTGCCGCCGCGCACAGCGCGAGCGTGGCGTCGCGGACCACGGAACCGTGTTCGGCGGGGTAGATCACGAACCGTTCGCTCGCCAGTTCCTGCGGCACGACGGCACCCGCGTCGACGAGGTGGTGGCCGGCTGGGACCGCGACCATCAGCGCCTCCTCGAGCACGGTGTGCGTCGCGAAACCCCGCGGGACCGGCAATCCGACGATGCCCATGTCGAGGGTGCCGCGGGCGAGGGCGTCGAGGACCTCGCCGGAGTACATCTGCGGGCGAAGGTCGAGTTCGATGCCGGGGTAGGCGTCGGCGAGGGAGCGGGCGAGCACGGACAGCACCGTGTAGCCGCCCGCGCCGCCGAACCCGACGGTCACGCGGCCGGTCTCCCCGGCGGCCGCCGCCTGTGCGATGCCGCGCACGATCCCGATCTGCGCCTCGATGGTGCGGGCCGGACCCACCAGTGCCTCGCCCGCGGCCGTGAGGCGCACCGAGCGGGTGGTGCGGACGAACAGGTCGGTGCCCAGTTCCCGTTCGAGGGCTCGCACGGTCTGGCTGAGCGGCGACTGCGCGACATGGAGACGCTCGGCGGCACGCCCGAAATGCAGTTCTTCGGCCACGGCGAGGAAGGCGTGCAGGTGACGGAGTTCCATGTCGCTCCTCGAGGACTATGTGTCTGGATCACCTAAACAAGCGGAATTAAGTCTTGGACTCTACACGGAATCCCGGCCATAGTGATGCACACCACCTCAACATCGGTGTGACGCCCCGAGCACGAAAGTCAGGGAGAACCGTGAATCCGAATCCCGGCCGCGACGCGGCACCACCCGAATACAGCACCCGGCAGGCCCGCAAGGCGGGTGTCACCGCCTTCGTCGGCACCACCATCGAGTGGTTCGACTTCTACATCTACGGCACCGCCTCCGCGCTGGTGCTGGGCCGCTTGTTCTTCCCCGACGCCTCGCCCGCGGTGGGCACTCTCGCCGCGTTCGCGACGTTCGCGATCGGCTTCGTGGCCCGCCCACTCGGCGGGATCGTGTTCGGTCACTTCGGCGACAAGTTCGGACGCAAGAACGCCGTCATCATCACGCTGATCCTCATGGGGATCGGAACGGTCGGGGTCGGCTGCCTCCCCACCTACTCGCAGATCGGGATCTGGGCACCGGTGCTTCTCGTCGCGCTCCGCGTGGTCCAGGGCGTCGCCATGGGCGGTGAGTGGGGTGGCGCCGTGCTCATCGCCACCGAATTCGCGCCACCGCACAAGAAGGTGCTGTACGGCGCGTTCGCGCAGCAGGGATCGCCCGTCGGCAACCTGCTCGCGACCCTGGCCTTTCTCGCGCTGACGTTGTTGTCGGACAGCGTGTTCGAGTCCTGGGGCTGGCGGCTGCCGTTCCTCGGGTCCGCCGCGCTCGTCGTCGTCGCGCTGTACATCCGGCTGCGCATCTCGGAGACCCCGGAGATGAAGAAGGCCGTCGTCGCGCAGGAACGCACCCGGATGCCGCTCGTCGAGGTGCTGCGCTCGCATCCCGTCGAACTCCTCCTCGGGGTGGGCGCGGTGGTCGCCGGTGTCGCCATCACCTACGTGAAGACCACGTTCGCACTCGCCTGGGCCACCGCCGATCTCGGCTTCGACCGCGGCGACTTCCTCCTCGTGATCACCATCGCGCTCGTCGCACAGGTGCTTGTCCAGCCGTTCGGCGCCGTGCTGGCCACGAAAATCGATCCGGCGCGGGCGATCCGGTGGATGCTGCTACCCGAGCTCGTGTTGCTGCCGTTGATGTTCCTCCTGGTCCAATCCGGGTCGGTGCCACTGGCGATGCTCGGCATGGTGCTGGCCACCGCGCCGCACGCGATGTACTACGCCGCGCTCGCCGGCATCCTCGCCCAGGTCTTCCCGACCAATGTCCGCTACACCGGAATCTCGCTGTCGTATCAGCTGTCCACGGCGATCTTCGCCGGAACCGCCCCGATGCTCTGCCAGTTCCTGCTCACCCGTACCGACTCGATCTGGCCGGTGGTCGCCCTCGGACTCGGTTACGTCGTGCTCTCGCTCGCCTGCATGACGCTGCTGCTCCGCAGGGGCGAAGCCCGTCGGAGCCGGGATGCAGAGCCCCTTCCCGCCCACGCCTCGACCCGGAAAGATGCTGCCCACTCATGAATTTCGCTCACACCGATCCCGCCCTGCGCGCCGTCGTCGACCGCTGGGCCGCACCGTCGGACCGTGACACGCTGAACGCCCTGCTGGACCGGCTCGGCGCAGACGCCGCCGGCCGACTCGACGCACTCGCTGCCACCGCGGACAAGAATCCGCCCGTGCTCGAGCAGTTCGACCGGGACGGCGAACGCATCGACCGGATCACGTACCACCCGGCCTATCAGGAGCTGTGCCGCGCCGCCTACAGCGAATACGGACTGTCCGCGCTGTCGCACCGCGGCGGCCTGCACGGCTGGAACGCGGTCCCGCCGCACCTGGTGAAGTACCTCGCGTCGTACGTCTTCGTGCAGGCCGAGTTCGGGCTGGCGTGCCCCGTGTCGATGACGGATGCCGCCGCCCGCACGCTGCGCATGTTCGGTGACCCGGAGGTGTTCGGGCCGTGGATCGACGCGCTGACCTCCACGGAACCCAAGGGTGCGATGACCGGCGCGATGTTCATGACCGAACCGCAGGCAGGCACGGACATCGCCCGCACGGAGACCCTGGCCGAACGCGACGGCGACGCGTGGCGGTTGACCGGGAAGAAGTGGTTCGCGTCCAACCCCGACGCCGACGTCATCGTGACCCTCGCCCGGTTCCCCGGCGGCGACGACGGCTCCACCCGCGGCGTCGGAATGTTCATGGTGCCCAAGGTTCTCGCGGACGGCGAACGCAACAGTTACACGATCGACCGGCTGAAGGACAAGCTCGGTACTCGCTCGATGCCCAGCGGTGAGGTGTCGCTGACCGGGGCGTACGCCCTGCAGGTGGGCGAACTGGACCGCGGGTTCCGGCAGATGGCCGAGATGGTGAACACGTCGCGGCTGTCGAACGCGATGCGGTCGAGCGCCCTGATGCGGCGGGCCGTGCGCGACGCCGTCGACCACACACGGGTGCGGGTCGTGTTCGGCAAGACCCTGTTCGACCAGCCCCTGATGCGCGCGACTCTGCTGCCGCTCGCGCTCGACGCAGAGGCAGCGCTCGCCCTGGTGGCGTACAGCGCGCAGTGTTTGCAGGCCGCCGACGCCGGAGACGAATCCGCGCGGGGGTTGATCCGGGTCCTCACCCCGCTCGCGAAGCACTACGTGTGCAAGCGGGCCCGGGTGGTCACGGGCGAGGCGATGGAGGTCCGCGGCGGCAACGGCTACATCGAGGAATGGGCACACGCCCGCCTGGTCCGCGACGCCCACCTGGGGTCGATCTGGGAGGGATCGAGCAACGTCATCGCCCTCGACGTGCTGCGGTGCATGCGCAAACTCGGTGCGCACCGTCAGCTGGCGGACACGATGCGCGGCATCCTCGCCGGGCTCGGACCGGACTGCGGCGCAGGCGCCGACGTGCTCCGTCGACGGTGGGAGGACCTCGTCGACGAGGGCGACCTGCTGGTCGCCGGAGACGAGGACACCGCGCAGGCCGGGTGCGCGCGTTACGCCAACGATCTGGCCTGCGCGACGATGGCCACCCTGCTCTACGACCTCGCCGATTTTGCCGTCACGGCGGGCCGCGGCTACCGGTCGCTGCTCGTCGCCAACGCGTACCTGTCGAGCGACTCCGGCGACGTCCCGGGCGTCGCCCTCCGCCACCTCGCGGCCGTCGTCGACGGCACCGACGTCACCGCGGATATCGCGCAGGCCGCCGCACCCCGATCCGACTCTGCGACAGGAGTTCTGCTGTGAACACCACCCACACCGGACCGGCACCCCTGGCGGGGGTGCGGGTACTGGACCTCTCCAAGATCCTCGCCGGGCCGTACGCCACCATGTCGCTCGCGGACCTCGGCGCCGACGTCACCAAGGTCGAGCATCCCGAGGGCGGCGACCCGACCCGGTCGTGGGGCCCGCCGTTCGTCGGCGCCGACGCCACGTACTACCTCGCGATCAATCGGGGCAAGAAGTCGGTGACCGTCGACCTCAAATCGGAAGAGGGACAGGATCTGATCCACCGGATCCTGGAGGAGACCGACGTCGTCGTCGAGAACTTCAAACCCGGCAGCGGGTTGCAGCGGATCTTCGACTACCGGACGCTGTCCGAGCGGTACCCGCACCTGGTCGTGCTGCACATCTCCGCGTTCGGGGAGGAGGGGCCACTCCGTGACGAACCCGGCTACGACATGATCGCGCAGGCCGCCGGCGGCCTCATGTCGCTGACCGGAGAGCCGGGCGGGGCGCCGATGAAGGCCGGATTCGCGATGGGCGATCTGGGGGCGGCGCTGTTCGGGCTGATCGGCGTGCTCGCCGCCCTCGTGGAGCGGTCGCGGACCGGCCGAGGGCAGTACGTGACGACGTCGCTGTTCGAATGCCAGCTCGCGCTGCACGTGAACTGGGCGACGAACTACTTCGCCACCGGGGAGCGTCCCGGCGCGCTGGGCTCCGGTCACCCGAATCTCGCTCCGTATCAAGCGTTCCCCGCGAGCGACGGGTACTTCGTCGTCGCGGTGGGCAACGACACGCAATGGGCGAGCCTGTGCTCGGCGATCGGGCGGGACGACCTGACGGCCGATCCGCGGTTCGAGCGCAACCGGGACCGGGTGGCGAATCGCGGCGATCTCGAGCGGGAACTGTCGGCGGCCTTAGCGCCGGGCACCGTCGAGCACTGGTGCGACACGCTCGCCGCGCACGCCGTGCCCGTGTCACCGATCCGGCACCTCGACGAGATCTACGCAGACCCGCACACCGCGGCGCTCGGCATGATCGGCACGGTCGACCACCCGACGATCGGCAGCCTGCGGCAGATCGCGTTCCCGGTCAGCTTCTCCGGCGAACGCCCGCACCTGACGTCCGCACCGCCGGTGCTCGGCGCCGACACCGACGCGATCGTCGGTGCCCACCGCCCACACTCGATGGTCGGCGGGTAGTCCCGGATCCGGTCAGCTGCCCTCGCGCAGCAGCGCGACGTCGGACACCATCCGGATGTGATCGGCCATCGCACGAGAGGCGCCCGCGGAGTCCTGGTCTCGGATCGCCGTCGCAATGCGACGGTGCCCTTCGAGCGAGGCCCGCGGGCGTTCGGCCTGGGAGAGGGATTCGATCCGGGTCTCCCGGATCAGCCCGGAGATCTCGTGCATCAGCTTGGCGAGCAGCGACGAGTGCGCGGCAACGGTGATGGCCTCGTGGAACTGCTCGTCGCCGACGACGCCGCGATCCCCGGCGGCGACCTCGGCCTCCATCGTCGCGAGGGCGGAATCGATCGCCGCCATCTCCGCGTCGGTCCGGCGCTCGGCGGCGAGCCCCGCCAGTTTGACCTCGAGTGCCTCGCGGGCCTCGATCACCTCGGGGAGCCGGTCGGCGTGTTCCCGCAGGGCCTTGACCGCGCGTTCCTCGATGGGCTGCCGGACGAGGACGGCGCCGTCGCCGTGCCGCACCGACACCACGCCCTGCACCTCGAGCGCGACGAGCGCCTGGCTCAGGGACGCGCGGGACACCCCCAGTTGAGCTGCGAGTTCACGCTCGGCGGGGAGGCGGTCGCCCGGCGTCATCCCGTGTTCGGCGATATGGGCGCAGAGTTGTTCGACGATCACCTCGTACAGCCGCGGTCGCGCCACCGGACGCAGTTGCTCAGCCACTGGGCCACCCACTCTCCATTCCACTGAAACTACTCCACGGTATCTCCCGGAGGCAGGTAACCGCACGCACAGTTCGTATTGACAGTGATCCACAACACTGCTTCGATGAAGTGGCTAGGCCAATTTGCCACTGAGTCAATTCTCGGGGCCTCGGCCGAGACCAGTTGCCACTGCCACAGAACCGGAGACTTTCATGTCGACCGAGTTGATCCCCATCCTCGCGCTTGCCGTCATGTTCCTGGCGGCGACCGTGCTGCCCGTGAACATGGGCGCCCTCGGCTTCGTTGCCGCCTTCTTCGTCGGCACTCTGTCGCTGCACATGAGCAGCGACGACATCATCGCCGGATTCCCCAGCAGCCTGTTCCTGACGCTGGTCGGCATCACCTACCTCTTCGCGATCGCACAGAACAACGGCACCGTCGACCTCATGGTCCGCGGGGCGGTCCGGCTCGTCCGCGGTCGTGTCGCGCTGATCCCCTGGGTGATGTTCGGGATAACGGCGGTCCTCACCGCGATCGGTGCGCTCGGCCCCGCCGCTGTGGCGATCGTCGCGCCGATCGCTCTCGGATTCGCCGCGCGCTACAAGATCAACGCCCTCCTGATGGGCATGATGGTCGTGCACGGAGCCCAGGCCGGCGGATTCTCGCCGATCAGCATCTACGGCGTCACGGTCAACGACATCGCGTCCAAGGCGGGACTGACCAACAGCCCGCTCACCCTCTTCCTCGGAAGCCTCCTGTTCAACGCCGCGATCGGGGTGCTCCTGTTCGTGTTCCTCGGCGGACGGGACCTGATCGGGCGCAGCGTGCACGACGACGGCGTCGAGGACACGGCGGGAACCGGTGCCGGCGGCTCGGGCGGTGGAGCGCCGACGACCGGCGGCGACGCGGGGTCGGGCGGGGCCACCGCCACCAAGGTGCGTCCGGCGCAGACCCTCGCGGGCGCACCCGCGCGCTCCGGCGTCACGTTCGATCAGGGCCTCACCCTGGTGGGTCTCGCCGCGCTCGCCGTGTTCTCGCTGATCCTCGATCTGGACGTGGGATTCATCTCGATGACGGTGGCCGTCGTCCTGGCGCTCGCCTCGCCGAAGGCACAGAAGGGTGCGATCGCGCAGATCAGCTGGTCGACGGTGCTGCTCATCGGAGGCGTCCTCACCTTCGTGGGCGTCCTGCAGGAGGCGGGCACCGTCGAGTACGTCGGCAACGCGGTGGCAAGCCTGGGCATGCCTCTCCTCGTCGCCCTGCTCCTCTGCTACATCGGGGCCATCGTCTCCGCCTTCGCCTCGTCCACGGCGATCCTGGGGGCGACGATTCCGCTCGCGGTTCCGTTCCTTCTCGCCGGTGAGGTGGGTGCGGTCGGCGTCATCGTGGCCCTCGCCATCTCCTCGACCATCGTCGATGTCAGCCCGTTCTCGACCAACGGAGCGTTGGTCCTCGCGAACGCCCAGAACGTCGATCGAGACCGGTTCTACAAGCAGATCCTGAAATACAGCGCCCTCGTCGTCGCCATCGGGCCGCTCGTGGCCTGGGCGATTCTCGTGGTGCCCGGCTGGCTCTGACCGCCGTCGGCGGGTAGGCGTCCGGCCTGCCACCTCGAAAACTCGGCTCTTGACATCGGCCGGATCAGATGTTTCATTTAATTGGCTAGTCCACTAGGTCACTGCACCAACAGTCCAGCTCTCGCGGCTCTCGCCAGGAAGTAATGGTGGTTTCACATGTCCACGAAAACGATGGAGCGCACGGGTCCGCTACAAGGAGTGGTCGTCGTCGATCTGACGCGCGCACTGGCAGGCCCCCACGCGGCGATGATGCTCGGCGACCTCGGCGCGGACGTCATCAAGATCGAAACCCCGCACGGCGGCGACGACACCCGCGGGTGGGGGCCGCCGTTCGTCGAACCCGCCGACGCGCCGCGCGAATCGACGTACTTCCTGTCCGCGAACCGGAACAAGAAGTCGATCACCCTGGACCTCAAGTCCGAGGACGGACGCGACACCCTCGAATCCCTCGTCCGGCGAGCCGACGTCCTCATGGAGAACTTCCGCACCGGGGTCCTCGACCGGCTGGGGTTCACCACCGAGCGTCTCGCGGAGCTGAACCCGCGCCTGGTCGTCCTGTCCATCAGCGGTTTCGGTCACGACGGACCCGAAGGCGGCCGCGCAGGCTACGACCAGATCGCACAGGGCGAGGCCGGGCTGATGTCGCTGACCGGACCGAATCCCGACGACGTCCAGCGTGTCGGCGTTCCCATCGCGGACCTGCTCGCCGGCATGTACGGGGCGTTCGGAGTCGTCGCCGCGTTGCAGGAACGCGAACGCACCGGACGGGGCCGGGTCGTGCGAACGTCGTTGCTGGCCAGCGTCGTCGGCGTGCACGCCTTTCAGGGGACGAAGTGGACCGTCGCCGGCGAGGTCGGCGAGGCGCAGGGCAACCATCATCCCTCGATCTCCCCGTACGGACTGTTCCGCACCGCCGACGGCGCCGTGCAGATCTCGGTCGGCAGCGAAGGACTGTGGAAGCGGTTCTGCGCCGGCTTCCACCTCGACCCCGACGCCCCCGGCATGGCCACCAACCCCGAACGCGTCGAGAACCACAAGCAGGTCCTCGAACTGGTCGAGGACGCGTTCGGCGCGTACACGAGCGATGAACTCCTGATCGAACTCGACCGGATCGGGGTGCCTGCGGGACGCGTCCGGACCATCTCCGAGGTCTACGACTGGGAGCAGACGAAGTCGCAGGGGCTGCTCGTCGACGTCGACCACCGCACCCTCGGCAACATCACGCTGCCCGGCCCGCCGCTGCGGTTCTTCGAACCGGACGGCACCGAGGTTACCGAGACCCGGCACACCGCACCGCCGGTCCTCGGCGCGGACAACGACAGCGTGCTGTCGTGGCTGAAGGAATGCAGCTGATGGCGCGCTTGACCGCTCCCGAACTGCTCGATCTTGTGGTCGACGCCGGCACCTGGGAGTCGTGGGACACCCCACCGATCCAGGTCGCCGCGGACTCCGAGTACGCCGACGAGCTTCTCCGCGCGCAGGAGAAGACCGGCCTCGACGAGGCGGTGCTCACCGGAGTCGCCACCGTCCGCGGCCGCCGAACCGCGATCCTCGTCTGCGAGTTCGGCTTTCTCGGCGGCTCCATCGGCGTGGCGGCGGGGGAGCGTCTGGTCGCCGCGATCCGCCGCGCCACCCACGAGCGGCTTCCACTGCTCGCCCTGCCCACCTCGGGTGGGACGCGTATGCAGGAGGGGACGACCGCGTTCCTGCAGATGGTCAAGATCACGGCGGCGGTGATCAAGCACAAGGAGGCGCACCTGCCGTATCTCGTCTACCTCCGGAGCCCCACGACCGGCGGGGTGTTCGCGTCCTGGGGATCGCTGGGCCACGTCACCATCGCGGAACCGGGAGCGCTCGTCGGATTCCTCGGGCCGCGCGTCTACGAGGCGCTGTACGACGCGCCGTTCCCCACCGGTGTCCAGACCGCCGAGAACCTCCACGCGCACGGACTCATCGACGCGGTGCGGCCGCCGGAACAGCTCGCCGAGATCGTCGACCGCGCACTGCGCATCATCACCTCCAGCCGCGGTGGCCGCCCGGCTCCCGCCGACCCCACCGTGCACGCGAGTCTGCCAGACGTCCCCGCGTGGGAGTCGGTGCTAGCGTCGCGACGCGAGGACCGGCCCGGCGTACGCGACGTGATGTTCCATTCCGCGTCGGATGTGCTTCCGCTCAACGGAACCGGTCAGGGGGAGATCGATCCGGGTCTGATCCTCGCCCTCGTCCGATTCGGTGACATGCCCTGCGTCCTGCTCGGGCAGGACCGCCGCGGGCAGACCACGCGGTCGCCGCTCGGTCCGGCTGCCCTGCGGGAAGCGCGCAGGGGAATGCGGCTGGCGGCGGAACTGAATCTGCCGCTGGTGACGGTCATCGACACTGCGGGAGCGGCATTGTCGAAGGAGGCCGAGGAGGGCGGGCTGGCCGGTGAGATCGCGCGCTGCATCGCCGACATGGTCTCGCTCGACGTTCCCACGATCTCCCTGCTGCTCGGGCAGGGCACCGGCGGCGGCGCGCTCGCGTTGATTCCGGCCGATCGGGTGCTCGCCGCCGAGCACGGCTGGTTGTCACCGTTGCCGCCCGAGGGTGCGAGCGCGATCCTGCACCACGACATCGCGCACGCGCCGGACATGGCTGCCCGGCAGGGCATCCGATCTTCCGATCTCCTCGCGAGCGGCATCGTGGACGAGGTGATCCCCGAATTCCCCGACGCTGCCGAGGAATCCACGGCATTCTGCACCCGGGTCGGTGCGGTGCTCCACCGCGAGCTGGCGCTCCTCGACGCGGCGGACACCACCCAGCGACTCTCCGAACGTGCGGCGCGATTCGACCGGATCGGTCTATTGCAACCCGCACCCGCATGACCGCGGTGCCGGGGATCCCGATCGGATCCCCGGCACCGCGTCCGTGGGGTGGCCCCGCGTCAGCATTCGACGAGGTTCACCGACACGTTGACGGCCAGACCGCCGGTGGACGTCTCCTTGTACTTCGAGCTCATGTCGGCGCCGGTGGCGCGCATCGTCTCGATCACCTGATCGAGGCTGACGCGGTGGGTGCCGTCGCCGCGCAGTGCCATCCGGGCGGCGTTGATCGCCTTGCCCGCCGAGATGGCGTTGCGCTCGATGCACGGAATCTGCACCAGCCCGCCGATGGGATCGCACGTCAGTCCGAGACTGTGTTCCATCGCGATCTCCGCCGAGTTCTCCACCTGCGCGGGGCTGCCGCCGAGGATCTCGGCGAGACCGGCGGCGGCCATCGACGCCGCGGAGCCGACCTCGCCCTGGCAGCCCACCTCGGCCCCGGAGATCGAGGCTCGCTCCTTGTACAGGGAGCCGATTGCGCCTGCCGCCAACAGGAATCGCACCGACGTGCCGTCCGGATCCGCCTTTCCCGCGGCGGTGTAGTGCAGCGCGAAGTGCAGCACCGCGGGGATGATGCCGGCCGCGCCGTTGGTGGGGGCGGTCACGATCCGCCCCCCGGACGCGTTCTCCTCGTTGACGGCGAGGGCCACCAGATTCACCCAGTCCTCGGCGAACGCGGGATCACGGTGCGGGTCTTCCGCGTTCAGCCGCTCGTACCAGCCGCGGGCGCGTCGGCGCACTTGCAGATTGCCGGGCAGGTACCCGTCCCGGCTGATTCCGCGTTGCTGACACTCGACCATCACGTCCCGGATGTGCAGCAGTCGCGCCCGGACCTCCGACTCGGGCCGCAGGGTCCGTTCGTGCTCGAGCATCACCTCGCCGATGCCGAGTCCGTAGTGCTCGCTGAGTTCGAGCAATTCGCGCGCCGACCCGAACGACAGCGAGTTCGCGCCGCCGCCGGTGGACATCGCCGTTTCGGCGCCGGTGACGACGAAGCCGCCGCCGATCGAGAAGTACGTCTGCGCGTGCAGTTCCCGACCGTCCACCGCGGTGGCGGTGAGGGTCATCCCGTTGGGATGAAAATCCAGCACCGTCAACGGATGCAGCACCATCTCGTCCTCGGCGAGCGGGATGTCGACCGTCCCGGCGACGCGGATCCGCCGGCTCGCTCGCACAGTCGCGAGCCGCGTCTCCATCTCCTCGGTGGCGATGGTCTCCGGCCGATACCCTTCGAGGCCGAGGAGGATCGCCGACATGGTTCCGTGCCCGGCACCGGTGGCCGCGAGCGAACCGTACAGATCGACACGGACACCGGCGACGTCCCCGAGAACGCCGAGTGCGCCGAGGTCGTCGACGAACGTCCCCGCCGCCCGCATCGGCCCGACCGTGTGTGAACTGGAGGGGCCGATGCCGACGGAGAAGAGGTCGAAGACGCTGATGGTCATCCCTACAGCTCCGGGTAGAGGGGGTATTTGTCGGCGAGCACCCGGACCTGGGCGGCGAGCCCGGACGTGTCCGAGTCGGCGGGCGCGACGAGGGCCCGGGCGATCAGGTCGGCGACCGTCACGAAGTCGTCCCGGCCGAAACCGCGCGCCGCGAGTGCCGGCGTGCCGATGCGCAGACCGGACGTCACCATCGGCGGCCGCGGGTCGAACGGAACGGCGTTGCGGTTGACGGTGATTCCGATCGCGTCGAGGCGGTCCTCGGCCTGCTGCCCGTCGATGTCGGCGTCCCGGAGGTCGACGAGGACGAGGTGCACGTCCGTGCCGCCGGTGAGGACGCTGATTCCGGCTTCCTTCACGTCGGGGCGGCTGAGGCGCTCGGCGAGGACCTTCGCCCCGTCGAGGCAGCGTTCCTGACGTTCCGCGAACTCGGGTTCGGCGGCCATCTTGAATGCCGTTGCCTTACCGGCGATCACGTGCTCGAGCGGCCCGCCCTGCTGGCCGGGGAAGACCGCCGAGTTGATCTTCTTCGCGATGGCCGCGTCGTTGGTCAGGATGATCCCGCCGCGGGGCCCGCCGAGGGTCTTGTGCGTCGTCGACGTCACGACGTGCGCGTGCGGCACCGGGGACGGGTGGTATCCGGTGGCCACGAGGCCGGCGAAGTGGGCCATGTCGACCATCAGGTAGGCGCCGACCTCGTCCGCGATCTCCCGGAACCGGGCGAAGTCCAACTGGCGCGGGTAGGCCGACCAGCCGGCGATGATCAGTTGCGGCCGGTGCTCACGCGCCGCCTTCGCGACCTCGTCCATGTCGATGAGGTAGTCCTTCTCGGACACCCCGTACGCCGCCACGTTGTAGAGCTTGCCGGAGAAGTTCAGCCGCATGCCGTGGGTGAGGTGACCGCCGTCGGCGAGGGAGAGACCGAGGATGGTGTCGCCCGGCTTGATCAGCGCGTGCATCACCGACGCGTTCGCGGTGGCGCCCGAATGTGGTTGCACGTTCGCGTATTCCGCGGCGAAGAGGGCCTTGACGCGGTCGATGGCGAGCTGCTCGATGGAGTCGACGTGCTCGCAGCCGCCGTAGTAGCGGCGCCCCGGGTACCCCTCCGCGTACTTGTTGGTCAGCACCGATCCCTGCGCCTGCATGACCGCGAGCGGCGCGTGGTTCTCCGACGCGATCATCTCCAGGCCGGTGCGCTGACGCTCGAGTTCCTTGCCGATCAGTGCCGCGACGTCCGGGTCGAAGTCCGCGAGGTCACGGTTCAGGACGCTCATGCGTTCGCTCCGTTCTTCTCGGCGTACTCGGCGGCGGTGAGGAGTTCTCCGGCGTCGGACGGCTGGACGGCGAACAGCCAGCCCTCCCCGTACGGGTCGGACGTCACCAGGCCGGGGTCGTCGACGGCGGCAGTGTTGATCAGGGTCACCCGGCCGCTCACCGGCGGGTACAGCTCGGAGACGGTCTTGGTCGACTCGACCTCGCCGCACGATTCACCGGCGACGATGGTCGTCCCCACCTCGGGCAGGTCGACGAAGACGAGTTCACCGAGCGAGTTGACGGCGACGGACGTGATGCCGACGCGGACGGGCTCGTCGGGCAGTTCGGCGCCCGGCGCGATCAGGACCCATTCGTGGTCGTCGGTGTAGCTGCGGTCGTCGGGGAAGGCTGCTGAAGACATGGCGGTACCTTTTTCGGGGCTGAAGGGATCAGGAGGGTTCAGGAACGGCGGTAGAACGGCGACGGGGTGACCACGAACGGTTCCTTCTTGCCGCGGATGTCGACGGTCAGCTCGGTGCCGGGCTCGCGGAACGCGATGTCCACGAACGCCAGCGCGATCGGATGTCCCAGCGTCGGGGACAGTGCGCCGGACGTGATCGTGCCGACGGCCACTCCGCTCGCGTCGTGGACGGTGTAGTCGGCGCGGGCGGCGCGGCGTCCGGTGCCTGCGAGACCGACGAGCACCCGCTGCGGGGCCTGCTCCGACAACGCCTGCAGGGCGTCGCGGCCGACGAACTCCTTGTTCAGCCGGACCACCTTGCCGAGACCGGCCTCGTACGGGTTCGTGTCGAGGGTCAGTTCGTGCCCGTAGAGCGCCATCCCGGCCTCGAGCCGAAGGGTGTCGCGGCACGCGAGACCAGCGGGGACGCCGTCACGCTCCGTGGTCGCGGTCAGCAGGGCGCGCCACAGCGCCACGGATTGCTCGTTCGGCACGTACAGCTCGAAGCCGTCCTCACCGGTATAGCCGGTGCGGGCCAGGAGGACGTCGATGCCGGCGACGACTGCCCGGGTGACCGCGTAGTACTTCAGTTCCGCGACGGTCTCCACCTGCGACGCGGGAACGAGGGACTGCACGATGTCCTGGGCTGCCGGTCCCTGCACCGCGATCAGCGCGGTCTCCGTGGACTGGTCGTCGACTGTCGCCGAGAAACCGTCGGCGCGTGCCGCCAGTTCGCGATACACGGCCGGGGCGTTCGCGGCGTTCGCGACCACAAGGAAGTGCTCGTTGGCGAGCCGGTAGACGACGAGGTCGTCGATGACGCCGCCGTCCGCGTTGCACAGGAGCGAGTACTTGGCCCGGCCGACGCCGATCTTCGACAGCTCGCCGGCCAGAGCGTGATCCAGCAGTGCGCCGGATTCGGTTCCGGTGACGGCGATCTCACCCATGTGCGAGAGGTCGAACAGTCCGGCGGACTTACGGACGGCGTGGTGCTCGGCGAGCTCGCTGTCGTACTTCAGCGGCATCTGCCAGCCCGCGAAGTCGGTGAAATGCGCTCCGAGAGCGCTGTGCTCGTCCAGTAATGGGGACGCGGGTGTCGTGGTGACGGTCATGCGAAGGCCTCCTCGGGGGTCTCGGCGAGCGCCGGGGAATTTATGTCGGTGGTGTTCTCGAAGGCCTCGGGCGCGGGGCACGAGCACACGAGGTTGCGGTCGCCGTGCACTCCGTCGATGCGGCGAACCGGAGGCCAGTACTTTCCGGCACGCAGCGACGCGACGGGGAAGGCGGCCAGGTGCCGCGGGTAGGGCAGATCCCAGTTGTCGGCGGTGACCTGATCCGCGGTGTGCGGGGCCTGACGAAGCGGGCTGCGTTCGAGCGGCCACACGCCCTCGCCGACCAGATCGATTTCGCGGCGGATCGAGATCATCGCCTCGATGAAGCGGTCGAGTTCGGCCAGATCCTCGGATTCGGTGGGCTCCACCATCAGGGTGCCGCTGACGGGGAACGACAGGGTGGGAGCGTGGAAACCGTAGTCGATCAACCGCTTTGCCACGTCCTCGGCGGTCACGCCGGTTGCCTTCGTGACCGGACGCAGGTCCAGGATGCACTCGTGCGCCACCAGACCCGAGGGCCCGGTGTACAGGACGGGGAAATGCGCGTCGAGAGACTTCGCGACGTAGTTGGCGGCGAGAACCGCCGTCTTGGTGGCGTCCGTCAGTCCGTCCGGGCCCATCAGGGCGATGTACGCCCAGGTGATGGGCAGGATGCCGGCGGAGCCGTAGTTGGCCGCCGACACGGGAGTGCCGAGTTGGTCTCCGCCGAGCGGGTTTCCGGGCAGGAACGGGGCCAGATGCTTACGCACCGCGACCGGTCCGACACCGGGGCCGCCGCCGCCGTGCGGGATGCAGAACGTCTTGTGCAGGTTCAGGTGCGACACGTCGCCGCCGAACTTCCCCGGCTGGGCCAGGCCGACGAGCGCGTTGAGGTTGGCGCCGTCGACGTACACCTGGCCGCCGGCTTCGTGCACGAGATCGCACACCGTCCGCACGTCGTTCTCGTACACGCCGTGGGTGGACGGGTAGGTGAGCATGATCGCGGCGATCTTGTTTTCGTGTGCCGCGATCTTCGCGCGCAGGTCGTCGAGGTCGATGTTGCCGTTCGACGCCGTCGCGACCACCACCACCCGCATGCCGGCGAGTACCGCGGACGCGGCGTTGGTGCCGTGCGCGGACTGCGGGATGAGGCAGATGTCGCGTCCGTGATCGCCGCGGCTGTCGTGGTAGCCGTTGATGGCCAGCAGCCCGGCCAGTTCGCCCTGCGATCCGGCGTTGGGCTGCAACGATACCCGGTCGTATCCGGTGATCTCACCCAGCCACCGCTCGAGGCCGCGGATGAGCTGCAGGTAGCCGCTGGTCTGTTCGACCGGGGCGTACGGGTGGATGGACGCGAACCCGGGCCAGCTGATCGGCTCCATCTCCACGGCGGAGTTGAGCTTCATCGTGCACGAGCCGAGCGGGATCATGGTGCGGTCCAGCGCGAGGTCCTTGTCCGACAGCGCGCGCAGGAAGCGGAGCATCGCCGTCTCGGACCGGTGCTCGTGGAACACGGGGTGCTGCAGGTAGTTCGACGTGCGCAGCAGCGACTGCGGCAGCGCGGAGGTCGTTGCCGTCTCGACTCGGGCGCCGAACGCGGACAGGACGCGGTCGACGATCTCGTCGGTGGTGCACTCGTCGCAGGCGACCGCGACGTGGTCCGCGTCGACCAGCCTCAGGTTGATGCCTGCGTGGTCGGCGCGGTCGACGACGTCGCGTGCCCCGGCCGGAACGTGCACCAGCACGGTGTCGAAGAAGCTGTCGTGGACCACCGAGTGTCCGGCCGTGCGGAGGCCGCCTGCGATGGCCGTCGCGTGTGCGTGTACCCGAGTCGCGATGGCGCGCAGCCCTTCCGGGCCGTGATATGCGGCGTACATGGCGGCGACGTTCGCGAGGAGCGCCTGCGCGGTGCAGATGTTGCTGGTCGCCTTGTCGCGCCGGATGTGCTGTT
Organism: Rhodococcus sp. NCIMB 12038; assembly: GCF_002165735.1. Classification (NCBI taxonomy): domain Bacteria; kingdom Bacillati; phylum Actinomycetota; class Actinomycetes; order Mycobacteriales; family Nocardiaceae; genus Rhodococcus; species Rhodococcus sp. NCIMB 12038. The sequence goes on along the minus strand of NZ_NHML01000020.1, from coordinate 122,131 downwards.
CGCGGGTCTGCAGCGCCAGCCGGTAGGCGGTCTTCCCGTCCACGTCGACGGACACCCCGACGAGTCGGCCGGGGAGCATGCGCTCGAGCCCGCCGCGCACGGCCATGTAACCGGCGTGCGGCCCACCGAAGAACAGCGGCACCCCGAAACGCTGCGCGGATCCCACCGCGATGTCGGCACCCTGCTCCCCGGGCGGCGTCAGCAGCGTCAACGACAGCAGGTCGGCCGCAACCGTGGTCAGCGCGCCACGCTCCTGGGCGGCGGCGATGAGCGGAGCCAGATCACGCACGTGCCCACTGGCGCCGGGCGCTTGGAACACGACGCCGAACAGATCACCGTCCGGAAGACCGTCGGTCAGGTCGGCGACCTCGACGTCGATGCCCACCGACTTGGCCCGGCCACACACCACCGCGAGGGTCTGCGGCAGACAGTCGGCGTCGACGACGACACGGGGCGTCCCCGACTTCGCCTTGTTCGCGCGCCGCATCAGCAGCACCGCCTCCATCACCGCCGTGGCCTCGTCCAGCAGGGACGCACCGGCGAGGGGGAGGGCCGTGAGGTCTTCGATGACTGTCTGGAACGTCAGCAGCGCCTCGAGCCTGCCCTGGGAAATCTCCGGCTGATACGGCGTGTACGCGGTGTACCAGGCCGGCGACTCGAGCATGTTCCGCCGCAGCACCGCGGGCGTGATGGTGTCGTAGTAACCGAGGCCGATCATCTGGACGCGGGTCTCGTTGCGCTCCGACAGCGTCCGCAGGTCGGAGAGCACCTGCTGCTCGGACCGCGCCACCGGCAGGTCCATGGCCTCCGAGCTGCGGATCTGATCGGGCACCGCGGCATCGATGAGCTGATCGAGCGTGTCGTAACCGAGAGCGCCGAGCATGCGCTGGCTGGCGGAAGCGTCGGGGCCGATGTGGCGTGACGGAAAATCGCTGGTGAGAGGCGCGCTGCGATGCGCGTGACGGGATTCGACTGACACGAGGTGACTCCGGTTTCGTTGAGTCCGGACCGCACCGGACATCGACAGGGGGCACCTCCCCGCTCTGTCCTGAAACCTGAGAGTTTGGGCGTACCGCTTGCGCGGCGTGCTCTTCACCTTCGGTAAGTACCGGCCTTGCGGCCGATTCTGTTCTCCAGAGTTGCCTCTACGCTGCGGTACTGGGGCCTGAGAGATTCCCGGGGAGGAAGTTGCTCCTACGGCGCCTCCGAAAAGGAGGTTCTCCCGCTGCGCGTCAACGGCGTCTTCAGTTGTGGTTGGCCAAACAGTACACAGGCGGTGCCGGTTTGTCTCCCCCGGATTCCCTCGTGGTCGCCGAGCGGCGACGATCTTGCCAAAACGCCTCGTCATTTGGCATCCTCGATTGATCCTCGCTCGGACGTGACCGCACACGCCGATCGATGAGAGCCCAGACAGCCTCGAGTGCAACGGTTGTCGTCGTGTGCTCGCCTTCTCCCTCATTTTCCCCCGTGCCGTGCTGCCGGGGGTCGTCGCATACCGACCGGTTTCGTCCGGTCGTAGGAGTTCCTCCATGACTACAGCCCCTGTATCCCCGGCAGGCAGGCGCCTGCTTCGCCTCGAAGTCCGCAACGCCCAAATTCCGGTCGAACGCAAACCGTCGTGGATGAAGGTGCAGATGCGGACCGGCCCCGAATACCGGGATCTCGCCGCCCTCGTCGAACGCGAGAACCTGAATACCGTGTGTCAGGAAGCCGGATGTCCCAACATCTTCGAATGCTGGGAAGACCGCGAAGCCACGTTCCTCATCGGCGGCAGCCAGTGCACCCGGCGGTGCGACTTCTGCCAGATCGACACCGGCCGTCCCGCGGCCCTCGATCGGGGTGAACCCCGGCGGGTCGCGGAATCGGTGCAGACCATGGGTCTCCGGTACGCCACCGTCACGGGTGTGGCGCGTGACGATCTACCGGACGGCGGCGCCTGGCTGTACGCCGAGACGGTCCGGCAGATTCACGACCTGTGCCCGGGCACCGGCGTCGAACTGCTGATCCCGGATTTCAATGCCGACGCCACGCAGTTGCGCGAAGTGTTCGACACCCGCCCGGAGGTACTGGCACACAATGTGGAGACCGTTCCCCGGATCTTCCGTCGGATCCGGCCGGCGTTCACCTACGAGCGTTCCCTCGACGTGATCACCCGCGCGCGGGAGGACGGTCTGATCACCAAGTCGAACCTCATCCTCGGGATGGGGGAGACCACGGACGAGGTGATCCAGGCGCTCCGTGACCTGCACGCCGCCGGTTGCCAGTTGATCACGATCACGCAGTACCTCCGGCCCTCGGCCCGGCATCATCCGGTGGAGCGGTGGGCGAAACCCGAGGAATTCGTGATGCTCGACGGGGTCGCCCGCGAGATCGGATTCCTCGGCGTCCTGTCCGGACCGCTCGTGCGGTCGTCCTACCGGGCGGGCCGCCTGCACGCCGACGCCGACGCCGTCGCCGCGACCGCTTCCCTCTGATGTCGATTACCTTTCCGTTCCAGCAAGGAGTTCCCATGTCCCGATCTGCAGATGTCGTCATCCTCGGTGGCGGTTCCGGCGGCTACGCGGCCGCCATCCGCTCGGCCGAACTGGGCCGTTCGGTCATTCTGATCGAAGAGAACGAACTCGGCGGCACCTGCCTGCACAAGGGGTGCATTCCGACCAAGGCGCTGCTGCATTCCGCGGAGGTCGCGGACAGTGCCCGCACGGCCGCGCAGTTCGGGGTCGACGTCACGTTCGGCGGGGTCGACCTCGAGAAGGTGCTGAGCTACCAGAACACCATCGTCACCCGCCTGCACAAGGGCCTGCAGGGACTCGTCGACTCCTACGGCATTACCGTCGTCAACGGACGCGGGCGGCTGGTGGGGCCCAACGGTGTCGAGGTCGACGGCGAGCTGATCACCGGCGCCGCCGTCGTCCTGGCGACGGGCTCGTCTCCGAAGACGTTGCCGGGCATCAGCATCGGCGGCAGGGTCGTCTCCAGTGACCAGGCGCTGGTGCTGCCGACGGTCCCGAAGAAGGCGATCATCCTCGGCGGCGGCGTCATCGGCGTCGAATTCGCCAGTGTGTGGGCGTCGTTCGGTGCGTCGGTGACGATCGTCGAGGCGATGCCGAGGCTGGTCCCGAATGAGGACGAGACGGTCTCCAAGTACCTCGAGCGGGCGTTCCGTCGCCGCAAGATCGCCGCGAAGACCGGGGTGTGCGTCACCGAGGTGGCGCAGGACGACGACGGGGTGACCGTCACACTCGACTCCGGCGACGTGCTCGACGCCGACGTCGTGCTGGTCGCGGTGGGCCGCGGTCCGAACACCGCCTCGATGGGGTACGAGGAGACCGGAGTGGTCCTCGACCGGGGATTCGTGGTCACCAGCGACCGGCTGCGCACCACCGTGCCGAACGTCTACGCGGTCGGCGACATCGTGCCCGGACTCCAGCTCGCGCACCGCGGCTTCCAGCAGGGCATCTTCGTGGCGGAGGAGATCGCCGGCCTCCGTCCGGACGTCATCGACGAGACCGGCATCCCCCGCGTCACGTACTCCCACCCCGAGGTCGCATCGGTCGGGCTGACCGAGACCGCGGCACGGGAGAAGTTCGGCGACGAGATCCGGACGGTCGTCTACGACCTCGCCGGCAACGGCAAGAGCCAGATCCTCAAGACGTCGGGGGCGGTCAAACTCGTCGTGGCGCCGGACGGCGTCGTGGTCGGCGTGCACATGGTCGGCGACCGCGTCGGCGAACTGATCGGCGAGGCACAGCTGCTGTACAACTTCGGGGTCGGCGCCGCCCAGGTCGCGAAGTTCGTGCACGCCCACCCCACCCAGGGCGAGGCCCTCGGCGAGGCGCTGCTGGCGGTGGCAGGCAAACCGCTGCACGTGCACGCCTAGGCCCTCCGGGCCCGTGCGCCTTTCTGGTTGTTCCCGCTACCAGAAAGGCGCACGAGTGGCGGAGCCGCCTCAGTGGGTCGTCAGCGGTGCGTCCGCGGCGGTGCCTGCGGTGGTCTTCTCGAACCGCAACCGCGACACGGCGATCCCGGCGAGGGCGAAGGATGCGGCGACCAGGATGTACAGCTGCGTGGGCGACCAGTCGCGGTCGAGGAGGGCGCCCGCGACGATCGGGGACGCGATGGCGCCGACGCGTCCGATGCCGATGCCCCAGCCGACTCCGGTGGCGCGGACGGCCGGCGAGTAGACGGACGGGGTGATCGCGTACAGCCCGGCGATGCAGCCGTTGGCGAAGACGCCGATGAGGGCGCCGAGCCCGAATGCGATGACGATGGATGCGGTGGCGGGGACGAAGACGACGAGGAGCACCCCGGCGATCGCCAGGTACGCGATGAGCACCCGCTTCAGGGCGAACCGCGCCGACAGCGCGCCGAGCAGGGTGGCGCCGAAGATGCCGCCGAGGTTGAGGAGCACGCCGCCGGTGACGCCCTGGTTGGCGGACATGCCCGCCTCGACCAGCAATTTCGGGGTCCAGCTGGTGACGAAGTAGAAGCCGAACATCGCCATGAAGAACGCGAACCACACCAGCAGGGTGCTGCGGCGCCGCTCCGGGGAGAGGAGCACGCGCACCGCGAATCCGGCGTCCGCTGCGGCGGCGGCACGCGGTGCGGGCAGTTCGTCGAGGGGCGGCTGACCGGCCCGTTGCGCGAACGCGTTGATCCGGTCGAGGGCGCTGGCCGGGCGACGGACGAGCAGGAAGTCGATCGATTCGGGGAGCCGCGCGTAGACGACGGGGATGATCACGGCCGTGCACAGGCCGCCGAACAGGAACACCGAGCGCCAGCCGAGCGAGCTCTGCAGCACGACGGCGATGATGCCGCCGAGGGTGGCGCCGACGGCGTACCCGGTGGAATTGAGGCTCACGGCCAGCCCGCGCCAGCGGTTCGACGCGTACTCACTGGCAATGACGTTGCTGCTGGCGAGGATTCCGCCGATACCGACGCCGGTGAGCGCGCGGAGCAGACCGAGTTGCAGCGCGTTCTGGCTGACCGCCGACAGCAGCATGCCCGACGACGCGAGCGCCAGGCACAGCAGGATCATGGCCCGGCGACCGATGGTGTCTGCCCACGGCGCCAGAAACAGCGACCCCGCGGCCATGCCGAACAGTCCGGCGCTGAGCAGGAGGCCGACGACGGAGCCGGACAGATTCCACTCCTGCGACACCGACTGTGCGGTGAACGCCATGACGAGGACGTCGAAGCCGTCGAGAACGTTGAGTAGACCGCAGATGGCGATGGCGCCCCATTGGTAGCGCGTCATCGGACTGCTGTCGATGCGTTCGCGTAGGTCGAATTGCATGCGCGGGACCTGCTCTTCCTCGGAGATGGCCTGTGATGTGGCTCACGACCCATTTACCGTGGCGGACAGGTCACCCGTTTCCAACTTCGATTCCGAATGTCGGAAGACGAGGCCGGACGTGCGCAGTTTCCCCGAGTGGGCTTTCGGGTAGGCGTGACCGATGAACGACGATCAGCACGCCGAACCGGAACCAGACGATTCGCGCAAGCCGGATTCGCCTGCGGACCTGACGAAACCGTCCTGGTGGTATGTCGTCAGGAAGACGGCGCACGAGTTCACGCGCGACCAGTGCACCGACCTGGCCGCCGCCCTGACGTACTACGCGGTCCTCTCGCTGTTCCCCGCGCTGCTGGCGCTGGTGTCTTTGCTGGGGGTGTTCGGGCAGGGGCAGCGCACCACGGATGCGGTGCTGCAGATGGTCGACGATCTCGGTCCGTCCTCGGCGGTGGACACGTTGCGCGACCCCATCGCGCAACTGGTCGAGACTCCGACCGCGGGAATGGCCCTGATTCTCGGTCTGCTGGGTGCGGTGTGGTCGGCATCCGGCTACATCGGGGCGTTCGGACGCGCCATGAACCGCATGTACGAAGTCGAGGAGGGGCGTCCCATATGGAAGCTGCGGCCGTTGATGCTGGCCGTCACCGTGGTCGGTCTGGTCCTGGTAGCGGCCGCCGCGGCGATGCTCGCCCTGAGCGGACCCGTCGCACGCTCGGTGGGTGACGCGTTCGGATTCGGCGACACCGCCCTGACCGTCTGGAACATCGCCCGCTGGCCGTTCGTCCTCGGCGTCGTCGTGGTGGCGGTGGCCATCCTCTACTACGTCACGCCCAACGTGAAACAACCGAAGTTCCGCTGGATCAGTGCCGGCGCGTTCCTCGCCATCGTGACGTGGATCCTCGCGTCGGTCGTGTTCGGTCTGTACGTCGCCAACTTCGGCAGCTACAACAAGACGTACGGGTCCCTGGCCGGTGTGATCGTGTTCCTGCTCTGGCTCTGGATCACCAACCTGGCGTTGCTGTTCGGTGCCGAACTGGACGCCGAACTCGAACGCGGACGCGAATTGCAGGCCGGAATGCCGGCCGAGGACGAACTGCAACTCCCGCCTCGCGACACCCGGGTCTCCGACAAGAACGCCGAGAAGTATGAGCAGTACGTGCAGCAGGGCAGGGCATTACGCGAAAGTGACGGCGGCACGTCCGACCTCGACGAGGTGCAGCGGTGACCGCCCTCCGGGCCCGTGAGTACTTGTTAACCGCCGGCGGTTAACAAGTACTCACGGGCGGAACGCCATCGCGTCGTCGACGATCTTGCCGTGCCGCAGCGTGACCAGGTCGCGGAAGTAGTTCATCCGCAGCCGCCACGGCGCCTTCGAGCCCTGCTTCGGGAACGACTCCACCGACCGCAGCACGTAGCCGGCGGCGAAGTCGAGGAACGGCTCCTCGTCGACCGCGCTGTCCCGCTCCGGGGAGCACTGGGTGAATCCGTTCGCGTCCATGTGCGCGAGCAACCGGCAGACGTATTCGCACACCAGGTCGGCCTTCAGCGTCCAGGACGCGTTGGTGTAGCCGATGACGAACGCGAAGTTGGGCACCCCGCTGAGCATCATCCCCTTGTACGCCATGGTCTCGGTGAGGTCGATGTCGCGGCCGTCGACGGCGAGTGTCATCCCGCCGAACGCGAGCAGGTTCAAACCCGTTGCCGTGACGACGACGTCGGCGCGCAGCTCGTCGCCGGACTTCAGCGTGATCCCGGATTCGGTGAAGGTGTCGATGTGATCGGTCACGATCGACACTTCGTCGTTGCGGATGGAGCGGAACAGATCCCCGTTGGGCACGAGGCACAGTCGCTGATCCCATGGGTTGTACCGGGGCGTGAAGTGCTTGTCGATGTCGTAGCCCTTCGGCAGCCACTTCTCCTGCAGTTGCCGGATGCGGCCCTTCATGAATTCCGGGTACCGCTGGCACAGTTGGTAGATCGCCGTCGCCACCGACGCGTTCTTGAGTCGTGTCAGCGCGTAGGCGAGCCGCGTGGGCAGGTGGCGCCGCAACTTGTTGGCCAGCTTGTCCTTGGCCGGCATCGAGATGATGTACGTGGGCGAGCGCTGCAGCATGGTCACATGCGCGGCCTCGGCGGCCATCGACGGTGCCAGCGTCACCGCGGTGGCCCCGCTGCCGATGATGACCACCCGCTTGCCGGCGTAGTCGAGGTCCTCGGGCCACGTCTGCGGGTGCACGACCTGCCCGGCGAACCGGTCGATGCCCGGGAACTCGGGGGTGTAGCCCTCGTCGTAGCGGTAGTACCCGCTGCAGGACATCAGGAAATCGGCGGTCAACCGGACCGTCTCACCGGTGTCGGTGCGCTCGGCGTCGATCGTCCAACAGGCGTCCGGGGTCGACCACTCGGCGCGAACGACCCTGTGCCGGAACCGGATGTTCCGGTCGATCCCGTGCTCGGCCGCCGTGTCCTTGACGTACTCGAGGATCGAGGGACCGTCGGCGATCGACTTGTCGTTCTCCCACGGCCGGAAGCGGTAGCCCAGCGTGTACATGTCGGAATCGGACCGAATGCCGGGGTAGCGGAACAGGTCCCACGTGCCGCCGATCGACTCGCGGCTCTCCAGGATCGCGTAGGTCCGGGCGGGGAAGCTGACCTGCAGGTGGTACGCGGCACCGATCCCGGACAGTCCGGCCCCGATGATCAGCACGTCGAGATGTTCGACGGGAGCCTTCGCGCCGGTGGTGTCGGCGGCGGTATCGGTGTGTGACATAACTACTCTCTCGCTGGGTAGGACGGGGGCTACTTCGGGTCTACGGCGACGTCGTCGAGAGCGACATTACGTGCGCTGGTGGAGCGGCCGAGTTTCACGACCTCCTCGTCCATCAGCGGAAGGATCCGGGGGACCGGCGCCATCAGGGTGCGATCCCCGATCCGCGACGTCACCACTGCCTTCAGCCAGGCGAAGATCCCGACCCACCGCGGCACGTAGACCCGGCGCTTGCGCCCGGCCAGGCCGTCGACGAACGCGGCGGCACACGCGTCGACCGAGGTCGTCTTGCCGAGCGGTCCCGGCAGGGACGCGAGAAATTGGTTGAACGAGGTGAGGTCGTCTTTCGCGTCCTGCACGAGCGGGGTGTCGATCCACGACATGTGGGCCGAGCCGACGGTGACGCCGCGGTACGCGACCTCGAGACGCAGGGCGTTGGCGAAATGTTCGACCCCGGCCTTGCTGGCGTTGTAGGCGGTGAGACCGGCTGCGGGTGCGAACGCGGCGAGCGACGAGACGACCAGGATGTAGCCCTTCCGCTCGATCACGGACGGTAGCGCGGCCCGGACGGTGTGGAAGACGCCGAGAATGTTGATGTCGATGACCCGCTTGAACGTGGCGGGATCGACCTGCATCACCGAGCCGAAGCTGGCGATGCCGGCGTTCGCGAGAACGAAGTCGATGCCGCCGAACTTCGCGATTCCGGAGTCGACGGCCTTCTGCATGGCGGGCAGGTCGCAGACGTCCGCGGCCACGGCGAGCGCGACGCCGTCACCGAGTTCGGTGGCGAGGGCCTTCAGTGGTTCGGCGTCCAGGTCGATCAGGATCAGTTTGACGCCCTTGCGGGCCAGGGCGCGGGACGTTTCGGCTCCGATGCCACGCGCGGCGCCGGTGACGAGTGCGACTTTGTTCCTGAGCGTGGGCATGCGATCTCCTGGCGTGTGATCTGGCACCGTTCAGTGTCAGTTTGTATCTGGAACTGTGCGGTGTCAATATTGGGGAGTGAGTTCGCCCAGCCTCGACGAGACGGGCCGCACCTACCGCGGTGCGGGCCCTCGCCAGCGTCAGGAAGAGCGCCGCGCGCGCCTCGTCGACGCCGCGGTCGAAGTGTTCGGGACCAGCGGATACCGGTCCGCCACCGTCGAGAAGATCTGCGCGACCGCCGGGCTCACCAAGCGCTACTTCTACGAGTCGTTCGACGACAGCGAGGCCCTGCTGCTGGCGGCGTACGCGAGCGTGACCGACCGTCTCCGGGACAGCGTCCTGCGCGGCGCGGCGGACGGGGGCGCCGATCTGGACGCCAGGGTGCGCGGGGCGCTGACCGCGTTCTTCCGGTCCGTCGCGGACGACCCGCGGATCCCGCGGATCGCGTTCCAGGAGGTCCTCGGCATCGGTCCGGAGGTTGACAACGCCTATCGCCGCGTCACTCGGTCGTTCGTGGACGCCGTGCTCGTCGTCATCGGTCCGGCCGTCGACCGCACCGCGTTCCCCGACCCTCACCTCCGCACTCTCGCAACAGGCCTGGTCGGGGCGGTGCTGATGATCGCCCAGCAGTGGGTGCTGTCGGAGAATCCCCAGCCGATCGAGACGGTCATCGCCAGCGCGCACACCATTCTCTCGGCCGTCCTGGGTGAACTCGGCCCCACGTGAGTGGCGTCGTGTGCGGGGGCACTCTTTAGCACTCACGTGGGGGAATCCAGGCAAACCCCTGACGCCATCACATATATGTTGTTAAATACCTGACATGCCCGGTGCTGTGCACTGCCAATCACCTCGGGTCTGCCACACGACGATCCGCGGGGTGCTCGTCGCGTTGCTCGGGGTCCTCGCGTTGACCGGTCCGGCGCCGAATGTCGCGCACGCCGCCGGCTACGCGGACCTCCTCGACATCACGCCCGCGAACGCGGCGGCGGAGTCGATCGGCGGGCTTGACCCCCGGCTGCCCACCGACTCCACCGCACTCGGTGCCGCGCTGTCCGCCGCCCGCTCCGACGGCGTCGCACCGACCAGGTATTCAGCTCTGCTGCAGCAATATTGGCTGGCGCGAGGGTCCGAGGCGTCCGGCATCGACCTTGCCGGATGGGATCCGAACGCCGGGCTGATCGCCAACGCGGCGGTGGTCGACCGGGTCTACGAGAACTACGGCCGGTATCAACTCCAACGCACCGAGCTCTATTGGTCCGGTATGGCCGGGCTGGCGGGCGGCTCGTTCGCCGCCGGCTTCTGGGACCTCGACCTCGGCCGGACCGTGCTCGGAGTCGACGCCGTCCACACGCTCGGCAACGCCGTCGCGTCCACGGTCCGCGGACTGCCCGGCGAGGCGACGACGCTCCTGCCCCCGGACCCGAGAACTCTCGCCACCGTCGGTCCGGCGATGACGGCGGGCGACCTGGACTGGTATCAGAAGCGCCTGCTGATGATGCAGAAACACATCTACTTCGACATGGTGCCCATGCACGAGGCGTACCTGAACGACGGCAGGCGCGCCGTCGAGGAGATGGCCGCCGCGGGACTGCTCGACGAGAATGCCGAGATCGCCTGGAACGGCATCTTCTCCGGCACCCCGGCGGGATACGCGGACGCTCTGTTCCGGATGGCGTCGCGTGAGCAGAATCAGATCATCGCCGACCAGTGGGACGTCACGGCGGCGGCGCACGACGGTGTCGGCCGGGCGCTCACGTACGCCACCACCCTCGCGGCGCAACCCTCGGTCCCCGGCGCGCGGGCACCGGGGCACGTCGTGCCGATGTCGGTGACGGGGGACGTCAACGGCACGGACTACCGGCTGCGGGCACCCTTGCCCGGTTTCAACTGGGCCGACCGTGAACCGCGCTGGCAGTACATCGTCAGCGACATCGCGTCGTCCTACCAGCGGCTCGCCGAGGGTCGTCCGGGCGAATTGCGGGCTCTACTCGCCATCCCGTTCCGCGACTTCGTCGAAAGCCAGCGGGTGCTGCGGCGAGTGCCGGACCTCGCCCGCGACATGAGCACCGGCTGGGAGTTGTCCCCGGCGTAGCGGGGGGCGGGGCGGGGCGGGCCGGGGCGGGTGACCGGGTCTTCCTCAACGCCAGGGGTGTCTGGCTGATGACCAAACACGTGGTGCCCCACATGATCAGGAGGAAGAAGACACCGGCACCGAACTCGTCGTCGACGGTGGTTACACGGCGCACTGACGCCGTCAGCCGAAGTGCCGCGCCAGACGCCGGTGCCGGTGCCCGAAGAACGCGCCCAGGACGCGGGCGAGCACCGGCGTCAGCGGCACCAGCGGAAGCCTCGGCTCGAATGTGATCCGGTCGTGGACGCCGGTGCTGCCGTCGTCGAACGGCCGGAGCGTGCGTTCGTGCTCCCACCGGCGCATGCTGAGCATCGTCGACTTCTCGTGGAACCGCAGACCCGGTTCCAGTTCCGCGATGGTCAGGTCGTCGTAGTCGAACGGGACCAGCCCGAACAGTCGCAGCCACGCCCGCCCGAGCGGTTCACCGACCGCGACCGAGTCGATGCTGATCGACTCCTGACCGCGCGGGATGCTCATCGTCATCCACGGACGCATCTCGTCGTTGATCCCCTCCGGGTCGACGACCCTCGCCCACACCTGCCCGATCGGCGCGCCGACGACCGAGCTGCGTTCGATGATCACTGTCCCATCATCGTCGCGCCCCGCGACGGGGTGCAACGGGTTCAGTGCTGACGCAGGGCGCGCTTGCGGTCGGCGCGGGCCTGCATTTCGGCGAGGTCGAGGCGCTTGATCGGGCCGACGACGAAGATGTACGAGACGACGGTCAGCAGTGCGCACACACCCACGTAGACGAGGGCGAGTTCGAAGGAGCCGTAGCTGTCGACGATGTAGCCGATGACGATTGGTGTGGTGATGCTGGCGACCGATCCGAAGGTGTTGAAGACGCCGCCGCCGAGGCCGGAGATTTCCTTCGGCGAGATGTCGGCCATGACGGCCCAGCCGAGCGCGCCGAGGCCCTTGCCGAAGAAGGACACGCACATCAGGACGACGACGAGCCAGGAGGCGTCGACGAAGTTGCAGCCGATGATCGCGGTGGCGAGCAGCAAACCGGTGATGATCGGAGTTTTGCGAGCCCTGGTGAGGGACCAGCCCAGGCGCAGCAGCGCATCCGAGATCAGGCCACCGCTGATGCCGCCGACGAAACCGCAGATCGCGGGGAGGACGGCGATGAAGCCCGCCTCGAGGATGCTCATGCCTCGTTCCTGGACGAGGTAGACCGGGAACCAGGTGAGGAAGAACCAGGTGATGGTGGTGATGAAGAACTGGCCGACGAATACGCCGAGTGTCATCCGGTTGGTCAGCAGGAGTTTCATGTAGCGAAGCTGATCGGATCCGGCCTGCTGTTTCTGGCCGGGCTGGTCCATGTCGACCAGCGCGCCACCGGCTTCGATGTACTCGAATTCGGGCTTCTTCAGGCGCGGGTGCCTGCGGGGGCTGTAAATGACCTTCGTCCAGATCAATCCGAGGGCGATGCCGATGCCACCGATGACGGTGAAGACGTGCTCCCAGCCCATGGCGGTGACGAGCCACCCCATGATCGGGGCGAAGACGATGGTCGAGAAGTACTGCGCGGAGTTGAAGATCGAGGCGGCGGTCCCGCGCTCCTTGGCCGGGAACCAGGCGGAGACGATCTTGGAATTGCCGGGGAAGGCAGGGGATTCGGTGAGCCCGACAAGGAAGCGGAGGGCGACCAGCAGACCCACCGCGGTGCCCATGCTGAAGCTCCCGAGGAATCCTTGCAGGACGGTGAAGGTCGACCAGGTCACGATCGCCCAGCCGTACACCTTCTTCGCGCCGTAGCGGTCGAGAAGCCAGCCGCCCGGAATCTGCCCGATCAGGTACGCCCACCCGAAGGCGGAGAAGATGTACCCGAGGGTGACCGAGCTGATACCGAATTCGTCCTGGATCGAGTCGCCGGCAATCGAGATGGTCGCGCGGTCCGCGTAGTTGATCACGGTCACCGCGAAGATCATCGCCAGGATCGTGTATCGGACCTTGCCGATCTTCAAGGTCGAGGCGATGGTCGACTCTTCGACCGATCGACTGAGAGTCATGACTGAGGGCTCCTTCGGAGGGGCGTGAAGAATGGTGCCGGCGAATGGACCGTGTCGTGAGTCACATCCGCGAATGAACCGAATGTACAGACGCCGACGTATGCGCGTCCAAGCCCGAAATCGCATCAAGTCATCCAAGTTAGGTATCGGACGCGGCGGCTTGCGGAGCCGGGTCCGCGGGCGTCTCGGCAACCAACTTCGCGAGCAGGCGCGCCAAGGCCGGGTTCTCGTTGTCGATCCGCCACACCAGGTCCAACTCGACCTGGGCGGGACGCGGGGTGGTCAACGGTCGGTACGTGACACCGTCGAAGTGCATCTTGCTCGCCGATTCCGGCACGAGGGCGAGACCCCAGCCGAGATTGACCAGGGCGAGCATGCTGTGGAACTGGTGCATGTACTGGACGACGACGGGGGCAACCGAGGCCTCGTGGAACACCGAAGACAGCAGTTCGAAGAAGTACCGCGACTCGATGGGCGTGTACATCACTACGTCGACCCCGTGCAGGTCGGTGACGTCGACGGGCCTGGTCAGGCCGGCCAACTCGTGCTCGATGGGAATGGCGACGACGAGCGGTTCGCGCAGCAGCGGGTGTGAGGCCAGGTCGGGCCGCGTTAACGGTGGACGGACCAGGCCCAGGTCCAGCGAGCCCTCCGACAACGCCTCGAGCTGATCCATGGTCACCAATTCCCGCAGTTCGACCTCCACGTCTTCGATGGTCGCCTGGGCGGAAGTCAGCACCGTCTCGAGGCCCGAGTAGACGCTGCCGCCCGTGAATCCGACCCGGAGAATGCCCGTCCGGCCCTGGGACGTCTTGCGCACGGACAGCGCGACGCGTTCGGACTGTTGCAGCAGCCTGCGAGCATCGGCCAGGAACGCCTTGCCCGCAGGAGTGAGTTTGACCGCCCGGCTCGAGCGGTCGAAGAGCAGGACGTCGAGGTCCTTCTCGAGGAGCTGGATCTGCCGGCTCAGCGGTGGCTGAGTCATGCGCAGCCGATTCGCGGCCCGCCCGAAGTGCATTTCTTCGGCGACGGCCACGAATTGCGTCAGCTGATTGAGAGAAAACATCCGATACCTTTCCTGTATCAAATGATTCTAAAGAAGTGTTGGACTTGAATAGTACCTAGTTCCTAGCCTTGTGGATCAGTGCACACGAAGCGCACGATTGTCGATGAGGAGACCCACACGCCATGACCACCGCCTCGCCCCAGGAGATCGCCCGCAAGCTCGGCTCCGGTCTGTTGTCGTTCCCGGTCACGCACCTACACGAGGACGGGTCGTTCGACGAGGCGGCCTACCGCGAGAACATCGGCTGGCTCAGCCAGTTCGACGCGTCGGGACTGTTCGCGGCCGGCGGCACCGGTGAGTTCTTCTCCCTCACCCCGGTCGAAGTCGAGCAGGTCGTCACCGCCGCGGTCCGGGAGGCCCCCGAAGGCCTGCCGGTGATCGCCCCCGCCGGCTACGGCACCGCGACCGCGGTCGAGATGGCCCGGTCCGCCGAACGTGCAGGCGCGCACGGAATCCTGTTGCTTCCCCCGTATCTGACCGAAGCCAGTCAGGACGGTTTGGTCGCGCACGTCAAACAGGTCTGCGCCGCCACCGATCTCGGCGTCACCATCTACTCCCGCGCCAATGCCGTCTACACCGAGGCGGCCGTCGCCGAACTCGTCGACAGCTGCCCGAACCTGGTGGGGTTCAAGGACGGGGTCGGCAACATCGAGCAGATGACCCGCATCTACGCCGGCATCGGGGACCGCCTCACCTACGTCGGCGGGTTGCCGACCGCGGAGATGTTCGCTCTGCCGTATCTGGCGCTCGGTGTGACGACGTATTCGTCGGCGATCTACAACTTCGTCCCGCAGTTCGCACTCGACTTCTACAACGCCCTCCGCAGCGGCGACAACGCGTTCGTCATCAACGCCCTCAACGAGTTCGTGATTCCGTACTGCAACCTGCGCAACAAGAAGCAGGGATACGCGGTCAGCATCATCAAGGCAGGCATGAAGGTCATCGGCCGGCCCGCCGGCCCCGTCCGCAGCCCGCTCACCGACCTCGACGATGTCGAACTCGCCGAACTCGCCGACCTGATCAAGAAGGTGAGCTGATCGTGACCGCCTCGCACACAATAGAACTCACCGGCGCCTCTCTCATCGGCGCGGACGACATTCCCGGCACCCGGTCGCCGTTCCGGGCCACCGACCCGGCCACCGGCGCCGCACTGGAGCCGATCTACCACGAGGCCGACGAGGCCGCTGTCGAGAGGGCAGCCGAACTCGCCTGGGCGGCCTTCGGCAGCTACCGGCACACCAGCTTCGAGCAGCGGGCCGCGTTCCTCGACACGATCGCAGCCGAACTCGACGACCTGGGTTCGGTGCTGATCGACCGGGTTCACGCCGAAACCGGTATCCCGACCGCGCGGGTGCAGGGTGAACTCGCCCGCACGACCGGCCAGCTTCGACTGTTCGCGGCTGTGGTCCGAGAGGGCAGCTGGACCGGCGCCCGCCTCGACACCCCGAACCCAGACCGCACGCCGTTGCCGAAGCCGGACCTGCGTCAGCGCAAGGTGCCGCTCGGCCCTGTCGCCGTGTTCGCCGCCAGCAACTTCCCGCTCGCATTCTCGGTCGCCGGCGGCGACACCGCCTCCGCGCTTGCCGCCGGGGCACCGGTAATCGTGAAGGCGCACTCGGCGCACCCCGGCACCTCGGAACTGGTCGGGCGGGCGATCCGCAACGCGGTCCGCGCGCACAACCTGCCCGAGGGCACCTTCTCCCTCGTGTTCGGCTCGGGTCAAACCGTCGGCATCGCGCTCGTCACCGACCCGCGCATCCGTGCAGTCGGATTCACCGGGTCCCAGCAGGCCGGGATCGCCCTCACCGCCGCCGCGGCGGCGCGCCCGGTGCCCATCCCGGTGTACGCCGAGATGTCGAGCATCAACCCGGTCTTCGTCCTGCCCGGCGCCCTCGCCGACCGGGCCGAAGAACTCGGCTCGGGATTCATCGCATCGATGACGACCGGTGTCGGTCAGCTCTGCACCAGCCCCGGCCTCGTCTTCCTGGTCGATGCTCCCGGCGCTGACCGGTTCGTCCGGGCGGCGTCCGAGGCTGTGCGGGCCGCGACGCCGGCGCCGATGCTCTATCCCGGCATCGCGACGTCGTTCGCCGACGGCGCCCGCCGACTGACGGCGAACGAGAACATCGACACCGTGGCCGTTGCCGACACCGCTCCCGCTCCGGCCGGATGCTCCGGGGTGCCGCAACTGTTCGTCACCACCGGCGAGCAATTCCTCGACGATCACCAGCTCCAGGACGAGGTCTTCGGCCCGGCTTCGGTGATCGTCCGAGTCGCCGACGTGGCACAACTGACCGCGATCATCGACCGCCTGGAGGGGCAGCTGACCGCCACGATCCAGGCCGCCCCGACCGATCACGCGCACGCGCGGGTCCTGGTCGACCGGCTCGAACTCATCGCAGGCCGGGTGCTGTTCAACGGGTGGCCCACCGGTGTCGAGGTCGGCCACGCCATCGTGCACGGCGGGCCGTTCCCCGCCACCACCGCGCCGTCGACGACGTCCGTCGGCAGCCGTGCCATCGAGCGTTTCCTGCGCCCGGTCGCCTACCAGAACGTCCCCGAGGATCTCCTCGCCGACGAACTGCGCACCGACAATCCGCTCGGCATCTGGCGGCGCATCGACGGCGCCGTGACGCAGAGCTGACCGAACGCTCCCCACCCCCGGCCACGACGCCACCCCTTGAAGGAGAATCACCGATGTCCACCAATTCCCTCGCGAGCCGCCCGACCAGCGCGCTGGCAGCACCCGACGCCGCGATCACGGCACTGGCGGCCGGTGCGGCCACGCTCGACCGCATCGAGTCGGTGAAGCTGTCCTCGATCACCCTGCCGTTGAAGAACCCCATCAGTGATGCCAAAGTGCTTACGGGCCGGCAGAAGCCGATGACCGAGGTCGCGTTCCTGTTCGCCGAGATCCGCACCGAGCAGGGCCACGAGGGCATCGGATTCAGCTACTCCAAACGAGCCGGTGGCCCCGCCCAATTCGCCCACGCGCAGGAGATCGCGCCGGTCCTGATCGGTGAGGACCCCAACGACATCGCCAAGATCTGGACCAAACTGGTCTGGGCCGGAGCCTCCGTCGGGCGCAGCGGCGTCGCCACCCAGGCCATCGCCGCCGTCGACATCGCACTGTGGGACCTCAAGGCCAAGCGTGCCGGTCTGCCGATCGCCAAACTGCTCGGCTCCCATCGTGATTCGGTGCAGACCTACAACACGTCCGGTGGTTTCCTCCACACCCCGATCGAGCAGGTCCTCGAGAACGCCTCGGCGTCGCTGGCCAGCGGCATCGGCGGCATCAAGATCAAGGTCGGACAGCCCGACTGGAAGCAGGACATCGCCCGCCTGGAGAAGGTCCGCGAACACCTCGGCGACGAGGTCCCGCTGATGGTGGACGCGAACCAGCAGTGGGACCGCCCCACCGCGATGCGGATGGGTCGAATCTTCGACAAGTTCAACCTGATCTGGATCGAGGAACCCCTCGACGCCTACGACGCCGAAGGCCATGCGCACCTCGCACGCAGCCTCGACACGTCCATCGCCACCGGTGAGATGCTCGCCAGCGTCGGCGAGCACGTGCGCCTGATCGAGGCCGGTGCGGTCGACATCATCCAGCCCGACGCACCGCGTATCGGTGGCATCACCCAGTTCCTGAAGCTGGCCACCCTCGCCGAGCAGAAGCATTTGCAGCTCGCGCCGCACTTCGCGATGGAGATCCACCTGCACCTCGCCGCGGTCTACCCCTACGAGCCCTGGGTCGAGCACTTCGACTGGCTCGATCCGCTGTTCAACGAGCACCTCGAGATCCGTGACGGCCGCATGCACCTGTCCGACCGTCCCGGCCTCGGCTTCACCCTCAGCGACCAGGCCCACGCCTGGACCGTGGGATCCGCCGAATTCGGCAATTAAGCCCGGACCCGCCGGGCGGAGTGAACCATGTTTCCTTCGCCGTCCGGCGCCGCAACGGGGGTGACGTGCGACGAGATCGGTAGCGCCCGCATCCGATCAGCCGATCTCGCGCACGTCACGGTCGCTATTCGGCGGAGATCCGCGCACCCACGGTGTGGACGACGAGTAGCCGGGGGTGCCAGGGCACGAGGGCGTCGACGGAGTTCTCGAGTGCGCTGATCGGGGGCAGTTCGGCCGGGCCGAGGACGGAGACGGTCGCGGTATGACCCTGCCAGGACACGTCGGTCACCTGGGCGCCGGGTACGTCCTCGAGCCATTGCTGCGCCGCTGTCGTGATCTGCCCGGCCCACACCGACGCCAGTGAGTTGACCACCATCGGGATGGCTACGGCCACCAAGGCCGCCGCGAGCACCGTGTACGCCCGGACCCGACTGCTGCCGACTGTCGTCTCGACCTCGGCCGCGTACCCCGCGCCGACGAACACGACGCTGGCGGTGATGATCATCGCTAACACGTTCGACGCGAACAGCACCGCCGCGCCCGCCGCGAGGGCCGGTGCGCCGGAGCCCAGGCAGACCCCGACCACCGCCAGCGGAGGTACCAGGGAAATCGCGATGGCAACGCCGGGCAGTACGTCGCCGACGTCCCGCCTCGCCGCAGCGATGGCGCCGACGAGTCCCGTCGCGAGCGCGGCCGTCAGATCCATCAATGTCGGTGACGTACGCCCGAGCACCTGCGAGTTGGTAAGCACGTCGGTGGTGTTGGGCACCAGCTGGACGATCCCGGCCCCGAGGACGACGACGAGTACCGCGCCGAGCGCCACCACGAGGAGACTTTTCCCGATCAGCGAGGCCCGCCCGGTGGTGATGCCCAGCCCGACACCGAGTATCGGCGTCGACAGCGGCGCGACGATCATGGCACCGATGACCGTCGCGGTGGAGTCCGCGACGACGCCGGACACCGCGATGACCGCCGACAGGGTCAACATCACCCAGAACGCGGACCGTTTCGCCGCACGATCACCGGTGAACATGTTGAAACGCTCATCGAGCTCAGCCGACGTTCGACGTTGCGTATCCGGAATCAACATCTCGGATCCACTCCTGTCCGGAGCCGCCGGGCGACGGCAGGCACGTATGTTCGCCCTTCTCTGATACTGGCGGTCACCGACCGTCCGTGGCCTCACCCGACGCGGATGAACCCGCCGACGGCGAGAAACCCGATGATGACGGCACCGGCGGGACTTCACATGCGGCGGAGACGTTGGTGAGCGTCGGTGTATTCGCGATCGAGGCGTTCGACGATCTGTGCTGCCGGGACGACGGCGTCGACGGCGCCGATGCCCTGTCCGGCGCCCCAGATGTCGCGCCAGGGTTTGGCTTCGGACTTCGCGGCGGTGTCGGCGTCTTCGCCGACGCCGAAGTTCATGTTGGTGGGGTCGGAGACGGCGAGGTTGTCGGGGTCGAGTCCGGCGGCTTCGATGCTGCCGCGGAGGTAGTTGCCGTGTACTCCGGTGAAGAGGTTGGAGTAGACGATGTCGGATGCGGTGGAGTCGACGATCATCTGCTTGTAGCGCTGGTCGGCGGTGGCTTCNTCGGTGGCGATGAANGCGGAGCCGATGTAGGCGAGGTCGGCGCCNGCNGCCTGGGCGGCGAGGACGGAGCGGCCGTGGGCGATGGAGCCNGACAGCAGGACCGGNCCGTCGAACCATTCGCGGATTTCCTGGAGNAGTGCGAANGGGGANAGGGTGCCTGCGTGTCCGCCGGCGCCTGCGGCGACGGCGATGAGTCCGTCGGCGCCCTTCTCGACGGCTTTNTTGGCGAAGGTGTTGTTNATGACGTCGTGGAGGACGATGCCGCCGTAGCTGTGGACGGCGTCGTTGACGTCGGTGCGGGCGCCGAGGGAGGTGATGACGATGGGGACCTGGAATTCGACGATGGTGGCGAGGTCTTCGTCGAGGCGGTCGTTGCTCTTGTGGACGATGAGGTTGACTGCGTAGGGGGCGGAGGGTGTTTCGGGGTTGTTGGCGTCGTGTTTGGCGAGTTCTTCGGTGATGCGGGTGAGCCATTCGCGCAGNACGGGTTGGGGGCGGGCGTTGAGGGAGGGGAACGATCCGACGATGCCGGAGGTGGACTGGGCGATGACCAGGTCCGGGCCGGAGACGATGAACATCGGCGACGCGACCACGGGTAGGCGGAGCCGGTCTTGCAGGATCGGGGGCAGGGTCACAGGGAATTCTCCTCGAGTGTCGGGAAACGCGGGGCGGCGCCGTGCCATCGAGGACGGCGCCGCCCCGGGATGCGGTGCGTTGCCGGTTACGCCGGGAGAGATTCGAAGATGGTGGCATTGGCCATGCCACCGGCCTCGCACATGGTTTGCAGCCCGTATCGCAGGCCCTCGGTGTGCAGGTGGTGCACGAGCGTGGTGGCCAGCCGGGCACCGGAACCGCCGAGGGGATGCCCGAGGGCGATGGCGCCGCCGAGGGGGTTGACCCGTTCGCGGCGCGCGCCGGTCGCGGCGAGCCAGGCCTCGACCACGCTGGCGAAGGCCTCGTTGACCTCGAACGCGTCGATGTCGTCGAGATCCAGTCCGGCCATCTCCAGCACCTTCCGCGTGGCCGGGATGGGGCCGGCCAGCATGGTGACGGGGTCGTCGCCGACAGCGGTGGCGGTGTGCACGCGGGCCAGGGGAGTCAAACCGAGTTGTCGTGCTCGCTCACTGGTGGTGACCAGTAGTGCGGCGGCTCCGTCGGAGATCTGGGAAGCGTTGCCCGCGGTGATGCGGCCGTCGGCGGCGAAGGCGGGTGTGAGGGAGCCGAGTGCGTCGAGGGTGGAGTGCCGCCGGATGCCCTCGTCGACCGTGAGGGTGGTGCCGTCGGGTAGCCCGACCGGGGTGATCTGTTTGACGAATCGGCCGTCGTCGACGGCCTGCCCTGCGCGGCGGTGTGATTCGAGGCTGTACTCGTCGAGTCGGGTGCGGCTGAGGTCGTACCGCTTCGCCAGGATTTCGGCGCCCGTGCCCTGATTGAAATCGACGTTGTCGTAGCGACGGGATACCGCGGGGCCGAACGGGACACCCGGTCCGGCCTTCCGGGCCGAGCCCATCGGTATCCGGGACATCGATTCGACGCCGCCTGCGACGACCACGTCGGCGTGGCCCGCGATGACCGAGGCGGCCGCGAAGTGGAGCGCCTGCTGGCTCGAGCCGCACTGACGGTCGACGGTGGTGCCGGGAACGTGTTCCGGCCAGCCTGCGGCGAGGACCGCGCTGCGGGCGATGTTCGCCGATTGTTCCCCGACCTGGCCCACACATCCCCACACGACGTCGTCGACGGCAGCGACGTCGAGCCCGGTGCGTTCGGCCAGGGCGGTGAGCACCACCGCGGACAGGTCCACGGGATGGATGTCCTTCAAGGCGCCGTTGCGGCGTCCGACGGGTGTGCGTACGGCTTCGACGATGACTGCGTCACGCATGACAATTGCCCTTACTGGATGGTCGGTGGGTGGTCGGTCTCGCCGGACCGGTGTTCATCGCGGAGCCATTCGGATGGCGCCGTCGAGGCGAATGGTTTCTCCGTTGAGCATGCCGTTTTCGACGATGTGTGCGGCCAGGGCGGCGAACTCGGAGGGGTCGCCCAGCCGGCGCGGATGCGGTACCGAGGCCGCGAGCGACGCCCGGACATCGTCGCGTGCCCTCGCCAGCAGGGGAGTGTCGAACGTGCCGGGGGCGATGGTGCAGACCCGAATTCCCGCGCCGGCGAGGTCCCGTGCCGCGGGTAAGGTCATTCCCACGACGGCGGCCTTGGCTGCGGCGTAGTTGATCTGGCCGATCTGCCCCTCGAACGCCGCGACGGATGCGGTGAGTACGCACACGCCACGGTCACCGTCGAGAGGCTCGTTACCGGCCATGGCCTGGGCGGCGAACCGCAGCACGTTGAAACTGCCGATCACGTTCAGCCGGATCACCGATTCGAACGGCTCGAGTTCGGCGGCCGTGCCCGACTTGTCCAGCACCCGCATGGGACGGCCACGCCCGGCGCAGTGGACGACGGCACGCAGCGGTCCTTGTTCGGTGGCAGCGGCGAAGGCCGCGGACACGTTGTCGGCGTCCGTGACATCTGCCGCGACGAATCGGGCACAGGGGCCGAGGTCTTCGGCGCGGGCCGCACCGTCCGAGGTGGGCAGATCGACCACTGTGACGGTGGCGCCGCCGTCGATCAGGCGGGTGGCCGTGGCCAGTCCGAGACCGGAGGCTCCGCCGGTGACGACGGCATTGATTCCCTTGACGTCCACGGTCACAGGCCCAGGGATCGGGAGATGACGCTCTTCATCACTTCGCTGGTACCACCGAAGATTCGGGTGACCCGGGCGTCGGCGTAGAGCCGGGTGATCGGGTATTCGCGCATGTAGCCGTATCCGCCGTGCAGTTGCAGGCATCGATCGATCACGCGGGCCTGCATCTCCGTACAGAACAGCTTCACCTTCGCGGCGTCGGCCACCGACAGGGTGCCGTCGTCGAGGGCGACGAGGGCTCGGTCGACGAGGGCCTGCCCGGCTTCGAGTTCCGTCGCGCAGTCGGCGAGGACGAATTTGGTGTTCTGGAAGTCGGCGACCCGTTGCCCGAAGACCTTGCGGTCCTTGACGTAGTCGGAGCCGAGGTTCAGCGCGGCCGTCGCCGTGGCCTGTGCGTTCACGGCGATCGTCAGCCGCTCCTGGGGCAGGTTGCGGGCGAGCATCGAGAAGGCGGCGCCTTCCTCGCCCAGCAGGTTGCGGGCAGGAACCCGGACGTTGTCGAACAGCAGTTCGGCCGTGTCCTGGGCTTTGAGGCCGAGCTTGTCGAGGTTGCGGCCGCGGGTGAAACCATGCATACCGGCCTCGACCACGAGCAGCGACAGCCCGTCACGCCGGTTGGCGACGTCGCGGTTCGTTCGGGCCACGACGATGATCAGGTCGGCGTTGATGCCGCCGGTGATGAACGTCTTGGCTCCGTTGAGGATCCAGTCGTCACCGTCGCGCACGGCGCTGGTTGCCATGCCGGCCAGATCCGATCCGGTGCCGGGTTCCGTCATCGCGATCGACGACACGAGGGTGCCGTCCGCGAATCCCGGGAACCACCTGGACTTCTGATCGGCGTCGGCGTATTCGAAGAAGTACGGAAGCACGGTGCTGAGGTGGACCTGCAGTCCGCCGAGGGTGGCTGCGGCGTATCCGATTTCCTCGATGACGATCGCGTTGAACAGGAAGCTGTCGATTCCGCCGCCGCCGAACTCTTCGGGCACCTGGAGGCCGTTGATCCCGATTTCCGCCGTCTTGGTGAACAACTCGCGGGGGACGAGTCCGGCGGCCTCCCACTCCCCGATGTGGGGCACGACCTCCTTGCCGATGAATTGCCTCACCGTATCCCGGAATGCGTCGTGGTCGGAGTCGAAGATGTTGCGTTGCATGGTTGTACCAATCCTTTGCAGTGATCGAGCGGGCGCGTCCAGGCGCCGCGCATTGCCGTGTTCTAGCGGCAGTGAACGACACCCGCGTCGGTGAGGGCGTCGATGGTGGAGGTGGCATAGCCGAATTCGGTGAGCACTTCGGTGGTGTGCTGGCCCAGCGCGGGAGCGCCGGCGGTCGAGAATCGGGGGACGCTGCCGAGGTGCCAGGGCGAGCCGAGCGTGGTGTGCTCGACGCCGTCCGGGTCGATGACGTCGATGAAGATGCCGGTTGCCTCGACGTCCGGGTTCTTGCGGACCTCGCCGTAGGAGCTGATCCTGCCCGCGACCACCCCGTTCGGGGTCAGCAGTGCCATCGCGTCGTCGCTGGTCATCTCGGCGAACTCGGCTCGTAATTCGGCCAGGAGCGCCGGGCGGTGGTGAACCCGGCTTTCGTTGGTGGCGAATCGAGGGTCGGAGGCGAGTTCGGGTCGGCCGAGCAGGGTGCAGAGCCGGGCGAAATGTACCACCGAATAGGCGGATACGACGATGGCGCCGTCCCGGGTGGGCATCACGTCCGCGGCGGGCGCCACGGTGGGCTGTCCGTTGCCCTTGCGCATCGGTTCGTTGCCGGTGAGCAGGTACTCGCCCCAGTTCGGTCCCTGCAGGTGCACGGCGACCTCGAGGAGGGAGGTCTCCACGGTGTCGCCGTCACCCGTGCGGAGGCGTCGGATGTACGCGCCGAGGATGGCTTGGGCGAACACGTGCCCGGCAGCGGCATCGACGGCGGGGAAGCCGACTCGCTGCGGTTCTCCGTCCGCCTCGCCGGTGACCCACATGATGCCGCTCTCGGCCTGCGCTGCGATGTCGAGTCCTGGACGGTACTTCGATGGTCCCTGCAAGCCGAATCCGCTCACGGTGGCGTAGATGATGCTCGGATGCGCGGTGCGGACGTCCTCGGCTCCCAGTCCGAACGATTCCATCACTCCGGGGCGCAGGTTCTGCACGACGATGTCGGCCGACGCGATCAGATCCCGGGCGATCTGCTGTCCGCGCTCGTCTTTCAGGTCGAGTGCGATGCAGCGTTTGCTGCGGTTGTAATTCCGCAGGATCGCCTCGCCGTAGGTGCCGATCAGTCGCGACGATTCGCCGTGCACCGGTTCGACTTTGATCACGTCGGCGCCGAGGTCCACCAGAATCTGGGTGGCCGCCGGGGCGGCGATGAACTGTCCGAAATCGACGACGCGGACGCCGTCCAACGGTCCGGTCATGCTGCGTTCTCCTTCGTTCGAGCGCTGAGCCTGGCGGCGTCGCGTTCGGGACGCACCAGGAAGGTGGCGGCGGCGCCGCCGAGGGTCATGAGGATCCCGGTCAGTGCGAAGCCGTGGCCGTAGCCGGTGATCTTGTCGGTGGCGTTGCCGACGAAATAGCCGAGCACCAGGGGCGCGAGTACCCCGGCCATGCTGTAGAACGCCACCAGGAATCCGAGGATCGGTCCGCGCTTGCCCGGGTGCACGATGTCGGCGATCGCAGTGAACGCAACCGCGTAGGCGGCGGTGTTGAGGGAGAACGCCAGCGTGATGAACACCATCTGCGGCAGGCCCGCGGACAACAGCGTGAATGCGACCATCGAGACGCCGGCCGCGACGATCAACCCGCCCGCCAGAAATCCCCGGGAGACCCTCCGGGACACGCCCCGGACGGTGAGCCAGTTCGACAGAAACCCGGCGCCGATCGCGCCTGCAGCGGCAAAAGCATACGGCAGCATGATGAGCCGGCCCGCCGTGATCGTGTCGTATCCCAATCCGTCGGACAGGTAGACGGGGAGCCAGGCCACCTTCAACGTCGTCGACCAGTACGAGAAGAAGGTCAGGAGAGCAATGCCGACGACGGTTCCGGTGGTCAGCAGCGTTCGATACGACGCGTCGGCCAGTTCCACGGTGCCGTCGGCTGCGGCGGTGTGCGAGGGTGCATTCTTGCCGAAGATCATCCAGACCACGGCCCAGGCGCCGCCCAGGACGATGAGAACGCCGAACGCGGCGTGCCACGACCAGGTGACGATCACCCAGGTGAGGACCGGCGCCGCGAGGAGTGGCCCCACCGAGGCGCCCGCGGTCACGATCCCGCCCGGGAGGGCCCGCTTCTCGGGCGGGAACCAGGAGTGCACCGAGTGCGTGGCCAGCGCGTACGCCGGGCCCTCGGCGAAGCCGAGGACGACCCGGCACGCGAGCAGGACGCCGAAGCTGACCGGTCCGAGCAGGGGCACCATCGTCACGATCCAGATCAGCATCAGCACTGCCAGCAGCCAGCGCACCCCGATACGTGAGGAGAGGGCGCCGAGCACGATCGCGCCGACGGCGAACAGCCAGAAGAAGGCGCTCTGGACGAGTCCGAACTGCTGCGGGGTGATGCCCAGATCCTTCTGGATGTGGAGGCCCGCGAAGCCGAGCACGGCCTTGTCGGCGAAGTTGAGTACCAGGAACGCAAACAGCAGTGCGGTGACGAGCCAGGCGCGCGACCGAGACGGCGGTGCGACGGCCGTGGTGTTCCGCGTGAGTGTTTCAGACATGGGCGGGCTCCGAACGGACGAGGTGGACAGGGCAGGGCGGCGTCGGGTCAGCGGCCGGTGAACGACGGCACGCGCTTGTTCAGAAACGCGTCGGCGGCCTCGTGCGCGTCGCCGGAGTGGAAGCACTGCACCATTCGGTCCACCTCGGCGAGCAGATAATCGCTCAGCGATGTGGTGGACGCCTGGAGCAAATTCTGTTTCATCGCACGCAGGGCGAGGGGAGCCGACGACGCCAGCCGATGGGCCAGGTCCCGGGCTTCTGCATGCAGCGACTCCGTGCCGGTCACCGTGGTGACCAACCCGAGATCCAGCGCGGCCTGCGCCGTGAGTTTGCCTGGTGTCAAGAATAATTCGCGGGCCTTGGCCCCACCGAGCAGCTTGGTGATCAGCCAGACACCGCCGAGATCACCGGAGAGGGCGGCGTTCACGAAGGCCGTGTTGAAGACGGCACGATCGGAGGCGATCCGGAAGTCGGCGGCGGCCGCAAGCGACAACCCTGCTCCGGCGCAGGCGCCGTCGATCGCCGCGATGGTGACCTGCGGTAGATGGTGGAACCGGTGCAGGGTGGAACTGACCTGCCGCAGTCGCGCGGTGTCGGCAGCGATCGAGTCGCGGCGCAAGGTGCGGGAACCGGCGGGCGCGGCCAGATCGGCGCCGACGCTGAAGTCCGTGCCCTGCCCCGTCAGGATCACCACGCGCACGTCGGGTGCGCAGGACAGGTCGGTGATCGCCGAGCCGAGTTCGTCGAAGACGGTGTGGGACACCGCGTTGCGCCGACCGTGGTTGTCGATCACGACGTATGCGACGGCATTGTCGACGGTGACGTGGACACAACCGGTCATGAAGTCCTCCTCGAATGGGTTGCGCCTGTGAGGTGGCGCACTTCCATTGAAGGTGCGAGGAATGACTACGTCAAAGTCCAGAAATCACCCGAATTGAGTGCAATTGCCTATAGGTTCGGACGGACCTCGGTGTCGACGCGGCTGCGATCGCGGATTCGGTGATCGGCCGCCAGCGCCGCCATCGCGGCCGCTTCCACCAACGAGTGACCTTCGCTCCGGTGGCCGGCAATGGCACGGACCCAAGCACGGAGAGACCGCTTGGAGTAATTCAGGAACTCGGTGGTCGCCGGGGTGATGCGGCCCTCCCGGTACACCACTTCGAGGGGGCGAGCCAACCCCGGCACCAGTTCGCGCACGACCCCGCCGCGATGTCGCGCGTCGAGGCCGATCCGCAGTGGGACGATGGCCGCTCCGCCCCCGGCCAGCACGATCGGCAGGACGGCCCCGCGCTGGGGTACTTCCACCACGATGCGCGGTTCGACCCCGTGCGCGCGCAGTGACTTCTCGATGTAATCGCGGGTCGCGGTGCCGTGTTCACCCATCACGAATGGCACCTGGGACAGAGACTCGATCGGAACGAGGTCCGGCCAGTACGCCTCCGTTCCGGGTGGGCAGACCAGGACGAACTTCTGCTCGACCAGATGCTCGCTGATCAGATCCTCGCCGGGTGGTGGCGACGCGAGGAACCCGACCTCGCAGGAGCCGGATCGGACGAGGGTGACCACGTCCGAAGCGTCGTCGCGCTCCTCGATGTGGAACCGGACGTCGGGGAAACGTGTGCGGAACCTCGCCACCCACACCGACAGCGGGTCCATCGACATGTCCGACAGGGTGGCGATGTCGACCCGTCCGCCGCGCACCTGCCCGACGCTTCGGACGGCGTTCTCCGCGGCCTCCGTCTCCCGCAGGATCATGCGAGCCGGTCCGATCAGCGCCTCCCCGGCGGGAGCGAGGACGAGGCCGCGACCCACTCGGTGGAACAGTTCGGTGCCCAGATCCTTCTCGAGTTTGCGCACCGCCTGCGACAGCGAGGGCTGTGCAACCCGCAGTGCCGCCGCTGCGCGGTTGACGCCCCCGTGATCGACCACGGCGAGGAAATACTCCATCTGACGCAGGTCCATGAAGCAAAGCTAGCGGCCTGCCGCGGACGGGGAAGTCGGACCTGGGTGGGAACCCGCGTGTTGCTACGCGTGCAGCATCCCGGCGACGGAGACTCCGGCCGCGAGGAGGGCGGTGAACGCCACGACGGACGCGGTGCGCAGCAGCGTGGGCCAGGTGTCGTTCGTCGAGGTCTCCCGTGCGGTGCCCTTCGGGAAATGGCGGATGCCGAGATAGCCGACGATCGTGCTGTTGACGACGGCGCCGAGCGCGAGCATTGGTGCGCCCAGGCGGTACGCCGCGAACCCGATCGCCGCGGACGCCGCGAGCACCGACAGGCCGGTGCGCTGCCACGCCAGTGCGGTGCGCTGTGGTTGGAGACCCGGGTCGGGTGTCATCGCGAGTTGACGGTGGTGACGACGGCGAACACTGCCAACCCGATCGAGAGGACGACAAGTCCCCCCGCCAGCCAGGCGAGGGGGATCGGTGCGGGGAGGGGCTGCTGAAGTCGCAGGGCTCGCTCGTTGCGTTTCCACGACCACAGCGCGACGGCCGCGAGAATCCCCCCGGTGCCGCACGCGAGGATCGCGACCAGATGGACGACCAGGTCGGCACCGGTGACGCTGGCCAAGGTGGTGAGGGTGACGCCGCCGGCGACCAGTGCCAGGGCAGTGCGCACCCAGGCGAGTGCGGTGCGTTCGTTGGCCAGCGAGAATCGGACATCCGGTTCTTCGCCCACGGAGTAGACGGCGACCGGACGGCGTTGGGGAAGGTCTACGTCACTGTTCATGAGTGTTCCCTGCAGGTTGGGGTCGGTGTCGATGACATAATGTTCTGACACCAGATAGTTCTGTAACAGAAGTAGGTTAACGGATGGACGACAGTCGAGCGATTCCGCTCTCCGCCGGAGCGGCCGGGAGCGGGGAGGGATGGGCCCTCACCGAGGTCATCACGCGCTTGCGGAGGGCGTTGCGGTCGAGCGTCCGGGAGGAATTCGCCTGGGAGTCGTTGCCGATGGCGCAGGTCGAGTTCCTCCAGCGACTCTCCTCCGAATCAGGTTTGCGGATCGTCGAATTGGCACGCAAGCACCGAATGGCCACCAACACCGTCAGCACCCTCGTGCAGCAGATGGTCGAGACCGGTCTCGTTGTCCGCTCGCCCGATCCGCGGGATCGCCGGGCCGTGCAAGTGGAACTGACCGACGCAGGCCGCGAACGCCTGGACGCGTGGATGCGGGCGAACGAGCGGCGCATCTCTTCTGCGTTCGGGCGCCTCGATGCGGACCACCGTACTGCGATCGGCGCCGCATTACCGGCTCTCGCGGCGCTGGCGGAACTCCTCGACACCGAAGAAACACAGGCACCGGACCCGAAGGGGCGCGACCGTGACCTGGGGATATAGGCAAATCCGTACGGTCCGACCGCGTTCTGCTGGTTGATCGGCATCGGGCAAACCGGTCTGATGAGGGCATGCACCCTGTGGTTCCAGTCACTACCGGTGGTGCCCCTCAATCAGCCGAGACATTCCCGGAGGTCGTCATGGTGACTACGCAGTCCCGAGAACGCGGCATCGGTCAGCGCCCCAAGGGAGCCGTCGATCGGCGCGCCTGGGGCATCGTCCTCTTCCTGTTCCTCTTCTTCACTCTGAATTTCGCCGACAAGGCAGCAGTGGGATTGGCCAGCAAGCCGATTCGTGCCGATCTCGGTCTCACGGCCAGTCAGTACGGGTTGCTCAGCAGTGCCTTCTTCTGGCTCTTCGCGATCGGCGCGGTCACGCTCTCCGCCGTTCTGCGGAAGATCTCGTACACCTGGGGCGCCGCCCTGTTGATGGTGACGTGGATCGTGAGCATGGCCCCGCTGACGATTCCGACCTCGTTCGGAGTTCTCATCGCCTGCCGAATTGCGTTGGGGTTCTTCGAAGGACCCGCACATGCACTGTGCCAGTCGATCGTCGCCGATCGATTCGCCCCGGACAAGCGCGCGACGGCCGGCGCCGTCGTCAACGCCGGCTCCTCGGTCGGCCCGCTGATCGCCGCGCCCACGTTGACATGGGTGATCCTCACCTGGTCGTGGCACGCCGCCTTCGCCGTCCTCGTGGTGACCGGTGTGTTGTGGCTGATCGGCTGGCTCTGGTACTCGGACCGGTTGCCGTTCCGCAAGCCCGAGCCGAAGACCGGGGACGGCACGAAGGTCGATGACCCGAACGGTGACATCGTGGTGCCCTTCCAGCGCCTGCTGATGCTGCGAAGCTTCTGGGGACTGGTGCTGCTGTCGTTCGCCGGGTACCTGATCTCCTCGCTGAAGGTGTCCTGGTTGCCCGCCTACATGAACGAGGGGCTCGGATACTCCGCGAGCACGGTGGGAACGCTGGTGACGATTCCGTACGTCGTCGCGGTCGTGTTCCTGCTGAGCGCGGGCATGCTGTCGGGCCGGTTGCTGCGGGCAGGCCGCTCGTCGCGGGTGGCCCGCGGCTACCTCACGGGCGCGTTCCTGCTGTTCGGCGGTCTCTCCATGATCATCTTCAGTCAACTCGAGCCCGGACCGGTGCAGTTGGTGTTCGTGGTCTGCGCGTTCGCGGTCAACAGTGTGGCCTTCTCGGTGGCCTTCGCCGGCGCGTCGGACTTTCTCCCCGCACACCAGCGGGTGGCGTTCTTCGGGTGCATCATCGCTGCGTACAGCGTCGCGGGGATCGTCGCACCCTATGCGCTGGGGCTCATCGTGGAACGCGCGGCCACCGCCGCGGCCGGATATTCGACCGGCTTCATGTTCGTCGGCGCCGTGGTGTGCGTCCTCGGCGTCGCCGGCGGCGTGATGCTGAACCCGGAGAAGGCCCGCACCCAACTCGAGCGCATGACTGCCGAGTACGCGAGCAGGGAAGGGCGATGAGTGTGATGGGTGGACCGCTTTCGGGCATCCGGGTCCTCGACTTCGGCCAGTACATCGCCGGTCCCAGCGCGGCCCAGACCCTCGCGGATCTCGGTGCGGACGTGATCAAGGTCGAGAGCCTGCGCGGTGATCAGGCCCGCGGTATCGGAACGTTCGGCGAGGCGATGGTCCGCGCCTACAACCGCGACAAGCGCAGCATCGGACTCGATCTCGCCCGGCCCGAGGCGAAGACGATTCTGCATCGGTTGCTGGCGCAGACCGATGTCCTGGTGCAGAACTTCCGGACCGGCTCCGCCGACCGGATCGGCCTCGGACCCGACGACCTACGCGGCCGGTATCCGCGCCTGATCTACGCCAACGTGACCGGATTCGGATCCCGCGGACCGTCCCGGCACCGCCCCGGCCTCGACATTGCGGCCCAGGCGGAGTTCGGGTTGATGCACGCCACCGGCGAGACCGACAGCGAGCCACAGCGTCTCGGGCTTGCCGCCGCGGACGTCACCGCGGCCAATGCCCTCGCGACCGGGATTCTCGCAGCGCTCTACGAGCGGGAGTCGACCGGCCGCGGCGCGCACGTGGAGACCTCGCTGATGGAAGCGGTGCTGTCGATGCAGGCCGCGTCCTGGGGCGAGTACACGCTCACCGGTCGTGCGCCGCGGCGCAAGGGAAACGGCCAGGCACTCGCCGCCCCTGCGGCGGACGTCATCCGGGCAACCGACGGAATGATCGTGCTCTCCGCGTACACGGCCGAAAAGTGGTCCGCGCTCTGCAATCTCGTCGGAAGACCCGACATGATCGACGACCCACGGTTCGTCGACAATCCTGCGCGGGTAGCGCACCGGGCCGAGATGCTGACCGCCCTCGACGAGGCGTTGGGGAGTATGACCCGGGACGAGGCGGTCGTCCTCCTGCAGTCCGCGCACATCGTGTGCGGCGCGATCCGCTCGTTCGACGAGATCGCCGACGACAAGGACGTCCTCGCCTCCGAGATCCTCGTCGACGTCGCCGGCCCCGGCGGGGCGTCGTTCACCAGTCCCGGCCTGGCCTTCACCCTCGACGGCCACCGCCGCACCGTGTCCACGTCCGCGCCCGCGGTCGGACAGGACACCCTCTCGGTGCTTCGCGACCTCGACTTCCCGGAAGACGACATCACCGCCCTGATCGACAGCGGCGTCGTCACCGCCTCCCACACCACTCTCACCCCGGAAAGGGCTTCCTCATGATCGACCCGGACATCCTCGGCTACGACTTCCCGACCTACCTGAAGACGATCGCCGAGTTCACCGAGAACGAACTCGTCCCCGCCGAGAACGAGATGGTCGAGGCCGGCGAGGTCCCCGCTCGCCTCCTCGAACGAATGGCCGCTCTCGGACTGTTCGGCATCTCGATCCCACGCGCGTACGGCGGCCTGGAGTGGACGATGGAGCAGCAGGTTCAGCTCACATTCGAGTTCACGCGCGCCTCCTGCGTCTACCGGTCACGCTTCTCGACGGTGATCGGCCTCTGCTCGCAGGCGATCCTCGACCACGGCACCGACGAGCAGCGCCGGCGGATGCTGCCGGCCATGGCGGCAGGCGAACTGGTCACCGCATTCGCGCTCACCGAGGACCAGGCCGGGTCGGACGCCGCGCACCTGCAGACCACGGCCGAGCGCCGCGGCGACGTCTACGTGCTGAACGGGAGCAAGCGGTACATCACCAACGCGGCATGGGCCGACGCGTTCATCGTCTTCGCCCGCACCGACACCTCCGACCCCGGCGCGGGCGGAGTCTCGGCGCTCATCGTGGACACCGCCTCGCCGGGCGTGCGGACGGCGTTGCCGACCATCATGAACGGGCACGCGGAAGCGCCGGTGGGGGAGATCTACTTCGACGGCGTGGAGGTGCCCGCGGAGAATCTGCTCGGCGGGGTCGAGGGTCAGGGCCTGACGATGGCGTTGCGCGGCATCAACCACGCGCGCCTGCACGTCGCGGCGACCTGTGTCGGGCAGGCGACCCGCATGCTCGAGGAGACGGTGGCGCATGTCAACGGCCGCAAGCAGTTCGGCGCTCCTCTCGCCGAACTCGGTGCGGTGCAGGCCACGCTGGGCGAAAGCTTCGCGGAACTCGAGGCGGGGCGCGCCCTCACCGTCGACAGCGCACGGACCTTCGACAGCGGCGAGATCCCGCGCCACCGCATCGCCGCCGCCAAGCTGTACAACTCCGAGATGGCGAGCCGAGTCGCCGACCGCTGCGTCCAACTGCTCGGCGGCGAGGGAATCGTCGGACCACACCCGGTCCCGCGGATGTGGCGTGACGTGCGAGCCCTGCGCATCTACGAGGGCTCGTCGCCGGTGCACCAGCGAAACCTGGCCAAGGCGATGATCCGTCAGGTGGCGGCCGACGGCACGCTGCCGAACTCGTACCGGGTCTGACTCGGGGGCGGAGGCACTCGTACCGGCCGCCCGCCGGGGGAATGATGGGGACATGGACATCCGCCAGCTCGAGTATTTCCTCGCCGTCGTCGAGCACGGCGGAGTCAACCGGGCGGCAGGACACCTCCATGTGGCGCAGGCGTCGCTGTCGCAAGGCATTCGTCAGCTCGAACGGGAGCTGAAGCTGACCCTGTTCCACCGCACCGGCCGCAATCTCGTCCTCAACCCGGCCGGGCAGCTGCTGGTCGAACCCGCACGCAAGGTGCTCGACGACCTTCTCGCGGCCCAGGACATCATGCGGGGCGCTCGCGAACTCCACGTCGGGTCGATCACCATCGGAACGATGCCCGAGATGTCGAGCGAGGCGGTGGCGGCGTGGAGCGGAACCTTCACCCGTCTCCATCCCGACATCCGCATAGATCTGTCGGAGTACGCGAGTGCCGCGGACCTGTGCGACGAGGTGCTCACCGGTCAGTGCGAGTTGGGATTCACGACGTTCCCCGTGCCGACCGACAATCTCGAAAAGGTTCAGCTCGGTGTCCAGCGGCTGCTCCTGGTGAGGCCGCCGGGAACGCCGGCCGACGGCGAGGCGGCGCCGTTCGATCTCGCACGCCTCGAGCAGATCCCACTTGTGACGAGCAGCGCGGCACTGCGGGAAAACGACATCGTCGCAACGATATTGCGCCGCGAATCGGTGGTGCCCCGGATCAGCGCCCGGGTGCCCAACCGACATGCCCAGCTGACGCTGGTCCTCAACGGTTCGGCCAGCGCGTTCCTTCCCTTGAGGATGGCCACGGCAGCACACCGGTTGGGCGCCCACGTATCGGAGACACGGCCGGCGATCCGCACCCCGTTCGGTATCGTTCACCGCCCCGGAGCGCTGAATCCGGCGGCGAAGAGCTTCGTGATCCAGAGTCACGCAGACCTGGCGCAGTGGAACAGACTGATCGCCGAGCATCAAGAATCCGGCGCCTCGCTACTCGAGGCGGCGCTGCTCGCCGACGACGAAATCCACGCCCGAAGGGACAATCGAGAGGTCTGACCGTCTGCGTATTGACGTTTCAGGCCGGTGCACTCGACCGTGTGACGGCCGGGGGCTCCCACGTCCCGTCGAGAATTGCCTGATCCGGCCAGTACGCGCGCAGGTAGATCGTGAACTCGTCGTCCGGTGCCGGCAGCCAGTTCGCCAGCCGTGCCGGGTCGGTGGGTGCCGCGCCGCCCACGGTCAGGGTCAGGGTCAGCGAACCGTCGTCTCCGTAGGCGAGGTTCTGGTTCTTGGTGCCGAGTGAGAAACGGTCGAGGTCGTTCGGGTGGAAGAAGTGGTGCTTGTTGTAGACCGTCAATGACCAGAACCCGCGCACCGGCGGCAGCTGACCGGCCGGGAACGCCACGGTGTAGGTGCGCGAACCGTGGAGGCGGTCACCCGTGTCGTCGAGATCCTGGTAGTAGTAGACGGTTTCGTTCGGTGTGTTGACGAAGATGTTCGACTTGCCGATCGCGGTGCGCGACAGATAGTCGGTGCCGAACGCGGCACCGGTGCGTTGCGTGGTCCAGTTGTGCGCGACCGGGATTCCGATGTTGCGGAACTCGAACAGTTCCCCGACGACGGCGTCGGTGTCTACCGCCGACTGGCGCAGTGCTTCGGCGATACCCGGGTCGTTCCCGGCGGCGGCGAGCACCGAACGGAACCAGCCATACATCGCCTCCTCGCCGGGCAGCGCAGGCACCTCGTCGAGCACGTCGCCGAACACCTCGAAGTACTTCTCGGGGTCGACCCATTGGGTTTCGGCCTGATCGCCGGTGGCATCACCACCGCCGAAGGACGGGACTTCCGCCCAGTCCTTCACCTTGACCGTGCCGTCGAACTCCGACAACGGATACACGCTGATGCGGTCGACGAGCGGTGCGATCGCTTTCCGGTCCTCCGCGGTGTCGTCCATGAACACCCGCGGGATCACGACGCCGACGCGGGTGTCGTACCGGAACACGTCGGTGATGCCGTCGGGCACGTCACCGTCCCACGCGGTGGGTGCGAGGAGGTAGAAGCCGGGCGTCGTTCCATACATCTGTCCGAGCCGGACGAACGAGTCGGTGCGCTGGTCGACGACCTGGTACACCCAGAAGCGGTCACCGAAATCGGGAACCTGAACCACCGACGGCCCGCGAACGGAATCGAGGACGCCGAATCCGTAGGCGACGTCCTGGTTGGGGCACGCAACCACGCGCTCCTCCGGCCGGATGTAGTCCCGCAGCATCCCGATCGTTCCCGGCGGACCGGCCGGAACGATGCCCGCCAGCAGGCCGGGCTCCGGTAGCTGCTCCATCAGGGTTCGTCGATTGTGCATGTTCACCAGCGGCCAACCCCACAAATACGCGACTCTGCCGACCGACCGGGCGTACTCGGCAGTCATCTTCGAACGGCTGAACTGATCCATCCCAGACATACATCGCTCCGTCTCGCGCATCGACTACAGGCGAACAGTCACGACGCTACGGACGACCGCGCTCGGGCGATTCACCCAGAGGAGATGAGCTTCGACCAGCCGACCCATCGCCCGACGGCCGAGCGAAAGTGACCCTTGACACATCACGGAAAATGACCGAATGTGAATCCGTAGTAAGTGCGTTGGACCGCTTCTCCGTGTCAGCATTCCCGCCGGGAAACGTTAACTAGGAGTAAGTCCCGGCCCGGTCATCGAAACACCATCGCTGAATGCTGATTTTCAGATAACCCGAGCCTGGAGCGCCCGGGGCGATCCAGTTCCCTCGTTCGGCCCGATTCCGGGCCCAACCCCCTCACCATGCTCGTCAATGATCCGAAAGGGATTAACGGTGACAACACGCGAGAACACTTCTCGACACCCACTGCCGACACATTCGAGCACTTCCGATCGGCCGATGCGGGCGTGGGGTTTCACCTCCCTGCTCGTGTTGCTGACGGTGGTCAACTGGAGCGACAAGGCTGTTCTCGGAATCATTGCGCAGCCGCTCGCCAAGGAGTTGAACCTGACGGCGGCGCAGATCGGTCTCGTCGGCAGCCTGTTCTTCTTCACCTTCACCATCGGCGGCTTCTTCTCCGGCGCGGTGAACACGCTGCTGTCGCTGCGGTGGGCCCTTGCCGTGCTGGCGTTGGCCTGGTCGGCGGCGATGCTGCCGATGGTGTTCACTGCCAGTTTCACGGTGCTGCTGGCCAGTCGACTTCTCCTGGGACTGTCGGAAGGACCGAGCGGCCCGCTGACGCACACCGCGACCTTCTCGTGGCATCCACCCGCGAAGCGGGCCTTGCCGGGCGCCCTGCTCGCCGGGTCCGCCTCGCTGGCGAAGATCGTCGTCGCGCCGGCATTGGCCTTCGTCACCGTGTCCTGGGGCTGGCGCGCCGCGTTGGTCTGCCTCGCCGTCCTCGGAGTGCTGTGGTGTGTGCTGTGGTTGTCGACGTGGTCCGAGGGACCCCACATCCGAAGCGGGAAGGGGCATGCCGGCACCGAGTCCGGCACCGCGGCAGACGAGCCCGCGGTGCCGTGGATCCGCATCTTCCGGACCCCGACCTTCCTCAGTTGCATGCTGCTGATCATGGCCATCTACGCGTTGGTCGCGATCGTTCTGACGTGGCTCCCGTCGTATTTCGAGGTAGCCCTGGGCTACAGCAGGTTGCAGGCCGGGTCGATGTTCGCCTTCCCCAGCATCGCGGGTCTGACCCTCATGCTGCTGCTGGGCGCAACCGGTGACCGGCTGACCTCCCGCGGGGCGACGTCCCGGACGGTGCGGATCATCATTCCCGTGGCCGGCGTGATGATCAGCTCGGCGATTCTGGTGACACTGCCCTACGTCGGTGTTCCCGCACTGGCCGTTCTCATCGTGTCGGTCGGCTACGGCTTCCTCGCCTCGGGTTACCCGCTGATCATCGCCACCATCACGGAGTTGTGCCCGCCGCGCCAGACGGCAGGCACCCTCGGAGTGTTCATGGCGATGATGGGGATCGGCGGGCTGGTGGGGCCGTACATCACCGGACTGATCGTCGACGCGGCGGACAACCCGGCAGCGGGATACGCGACCGCGTTCCAGGTCTTCGGAGTGGTCGCGCTGGTCTTCGCGCTCGGCGCCCTCGTCTTCGCGAATCCGGAACGGGACAAGCGTGCCGTGCGGGGGTTGACAAGCGCGCACCGCCGAGGCAATGTGAATAACCAGTAACCGTTCACACCGAATCGATCCGCGCCGGCGCTCCTGTCGTAACCGCAGTAAGAGGCCAGTTTATGGGCGAACAGATCGAGTGTGATTCGGAATATTCAGACAGACTTCTTGGAAGGCAATGCGATGGGAACACTCAGCGGCAAGACCGCCCTCGTATCGGGTTCGGGACGCGGCATCGGACGTGAGATCGCCCTGAAGCTGGCCCGCGAGGGCGCGGCGGTGGTAGTCAACGACCTCGATCCGGAACCGGCCGCGCAGACGGTGGACGAGATCGCCGCGGCCGGCGGCCGTGCCGTTGCCTGCACCGGATCGGTGTCCGAGGACGGGTTCGCCGAGCGATTCGTCGAGACCGCGGTCGACACGTTCGGCGGTCTCGACATCATCGTGAACAACGCCGGCTACACGTGGGACTCGGTGATCCAGAAGATGACCGACGAACAGTGGGACACCATCCTGGACGTCAACCTGAAGGCGCCGTTCCGGATCCTGCGGGCGGCGCAGCCGTTCATCAAGTCCGCGCCCACCGACTATCACCGCAAGGTCGTCAACATCTCTTCGGTGTCCGGGTTCTACGGCAATGCGGGCCAAGCGAATTACGGCGCGGCAAAGGCCGGCCTGCTCGGGCTCACCAAGACCCTCGCCAAGGAGTGGGGCCGCTACAAGGTCAACGTGAACGCGGTGGCCTTCGGTCTCATCCTCACCCGGATGACCGAGGTCGCCGCCGACACCGACACCACCCTGAACATCGACGGCCGCGATATCCGCGTCGGCATCAACCCCGATCGAATGGCGATGTCGTCGAAGATGATCCCGTTCGGGCGCGGCGGCACCCCGACCGAAGCTGCCGGGGCGGTGTACCTGCTGTGCACCCCCGAATCCGACTACGTCAACAGCCAGTGCCTCGTGGTCGACGCCGGCCGCGTCTGACCCGCACCGAAGCAACAGCCCAACCCGTCAGGAGAGACGATGAAGCGCACCGTTTACACCGAAGAGCACGAAGCATTCCGCGACACCATCCGCACCTTCATCGCCAAGGAGGTGTCGCCGTACTACCCCGACTGGGAGAAGGCGAACCAGGCGCCGCGTGAACTGTTCCACAAACTCGGAGCCTTGGGCGCCATGAGCTTCGACATTCCCGAGGAGTACGGCGGGCCCGGACCCACGAGCTTCAAATTCCAGGCCGTCATGCAGGAGGAGACCGCCCGCGCCGCAGT
This sequence comes from Rhodococcus sp. NCIMB 12038, assembly GCF_002165735.1. Taxonomy (NCBI): domain Bacteria; kingdom Bacillati; phylum Actinomycetota; class Actinomycetes; order Mycobacteriales; family Nocardiaceae; genus Rhodococcus; species Rhodococcus sp. NCIMB 12038. The sequence continues at coordinate 83,401 of NZ_NHML01000020.1, read as the reverse complement.
CACTCTCGGGCATTTCACCGTGACCACCGGCATCGTGTTGCCCTACCTGCTGCGCCTGGCGAACGAGGAGCAGAAGAAGCGCTGGCTTCCCGGTGTCGCCACCGGTGAGACGGTGCTGTGCATCGCGATGACCGAACCGGGCACCGGTTCGGACCTGGCAGGCATCCGCACCACCGCCCGGCTGTCCGAGGACGGCACCCATTACGTCCTCAACGGCGCGAAGACGTTCATCACCGGTATCCGCAATTCCGAACTGTGCGTCGTCGCGGCCCGCACCTCCGCACCCAACGACGACCGCCGGTTCGGTCTGAGTCTGCTCGTCGTCCCGACGGACAGCCCCGGCTTCGAATTCGGACGCAAGCTCGACAAGATCGGCATGAAGGCCAGCGACACCAACGAGATCTCCTTCACCGACGTGTTGGTGCCCGTGGAAAATCTTCTCGGCAAGCAGGATCAGGGTTTCTCCTATCTGGGACAGAACTTGCCCCGCGAGCGGCTGTCGATCGGCGTCGGCGCCGTCTCCACCGCGACGGCGGCGATCGACTTCGCACGCGAGTACGTGCGGGAGCGGCAAGTGTTCGGCAAGCCGGTCGCGCATTTTCAGAACACCAAGTTCGTGCTCGCCGAGTGCGCCGCGGAGGTCGCCGCCGGGCAGGCCCTGGTGGACCGGGGACTCGATCTCGACGAGGCCGGTGCACTCACCCCGGCGGACGCCGCCCGCATCAAGCTGTTCTGCACCGAAATGAGCGGGCGTGTGATCGACAAGTGCCTGCAGTTGCACGGTGGCTACGGCTACATGCTCGAGTACCCGATCGCCCGTCTGTACGCCGACGCCCGGGTCAACCGCATCTTCGGCGGCACCAGCGAGGTCATGAAGACCATCATCGCCAAGGACCTGGGTCTGTAGACCCCGAACCATGCTCCCTGCAGGAGGTTTCATGCGTGATGCAGTGATCGTCGACGCGGTGCGCACACCGGTCGGCAAGCGTGACGGGGCCCTGTCGCGGATGCACGCGGTGGCGGTGTCCGCGCACGTGCTCGGCGCCCTCACCGAACGCACCGGACTGGAACCGGGTCTCGTCGACGACGTCATCTGGGGCTGTGTGGGAACACTCGGCATGCAGGCCGGATGCATCGCCCGCTCGGCCGTGCTGGCGGCAGGGTGGCCGGAGCACGTCCCCGGAGTCACCGTCGACCGGCAGTGCGGTTCCTCGCAGCAGGCCGTGCACCAGGCGGCCGCCGGGGTGATCTCGGGCCAGTACGACATCGCCGTCGCGGGCGGGGTCGAGATGATGAGCGTCGTTCCCCTCGGCGCCGCCGCCCGCGCCGGTGACTACGGACCCATCTACGGGCCGCAGGTCCTCGGCCGCTACAACATCGACCGCTACGACCAGGGCCGCGGCGCCCAGATGATCGCCGACAAATACGGCATCACCCGCACCGAGATGGACCGGCACGGCCTGGACTCGCATGCGCGGGCGGCCGCCGCGACCGACGCGGGCCGGTTCACCGGCCAGATCGCTCCGATCGAGGTCGTCGACGCCGACGGCAGCACGCGGATCTTCGACACCGACGAAGGGATCCGCCGCGGAGGCACCCTCGAGAAGCTCGCGACGCTGCCGTCCCCGTTCGCCGAAGACAGTGACATCACCGCGGGCAACGCGTCGCAGGTGTCCGACGGCTCGGCCGCACTGCTCGTCACCACCAGCGAGATCGCCCGCAGGCACGGCTGGCGTCCGATGGCCCGCATCCACACCGCGGTGGTCACCGGCACCGACCCGGTGACCATCCTCGAGGGCCCCATCCCCGCGACGGCCCTGGCACTGAAGAAGTCCGGGTTGACACTCGACGAGATCGGCACCTTCGAGATCAACGAAGCATTCGCGTCGGTGTCGCTGGCGTGGCTGCGTGAGACCGGCGCGGACTACGCCCGCATGAACCCCAACGGCGGGGCCATGGCCATCGGGCACCCGGTCGGCGGATCCGGTGCGCGGCTGATGACGACGATGGTCCACCACATGCGCGCCGAAGGCCTCCGTTACGGACTGCAGTCGATGTGTGAAGGCGGGGGCATGGCCAACGCCACCATCCTCGAACTGCTCTGACACGTGAAACCCCCACCTCCCCAACGAACTGGAGTACAGAAATGAGTCGCAGAGTCTTGGTCGCAGGCGTCGGTATGGTGCCGTTCGCCAAACCGGGAAAGAGTGAGGACTACTTCGACATGGGCGCGAAGGCGATCCGCGCCGCCCTGTCCGACGCCGGTCTCGGTTACGAGACGATCGAACAGGCCTTCGCCGGGTACGTCTACGGCGATTCGACCAGCGGGCAGCGCGCGATCTACAACGTCGGAATGACCGGCATCCCGATCGTCAACGTCAACAACAACTGTGCCAGTGGATCTTCGGCGCTGTGGCTGGCGCGGCAGGTCGTCGAGTCCGGCGCCGCCGAGTGCGTCCTGGCCGTCGGATTCGAACAGATGCGGCCCGGACCGCTACTCAATGCGTGGGGCGATCGGCCAGTCCCGATGGGCAGGCACCTCGAGGTGCTCGACCGCACGTACGGTGTCGACCGGGACAACCCGTCCAACGCCATGCAATTCTTCGGCGGCGCGACGCAGGAGTACTGCAAGCGCTACGGAGTGTCCCCGGACCTGTTCGCGAAGATTTCGGTCAAGTCCCGCAAACACGCCGCCAACAACCCGTACGCGGTGTTCCGGGACCCGGTCACCGAGCAGGAGGTCCTCGACTCGCCCGCACTGTACGGCGGGCTCACCCGTCTGCAGGCGTGCCCGCCCACGTGCGGGGCCGGCGCGGCGATCGTGTGCAGCGACGAGTTCGCCCGCAAGCACGGCATCACGCCGACCGTCGCGATCGCCGCGCAGGCCCTGTCGACGGACTTCCCCGACCTGTTCACCGCCGACGACATGCTCAAGGTCGTCGGTGCCGACATCACCAAGGCGGCAGCCGCCCAGGTGTACGAAACCGCGGGTGTCGATCCCCGCGACATCAAGGTGGTGGAACTGCACGACTGCTTCTCGATCAACGAGGTGCTCTGCTACGAGGCCCTGGGCCTGGTCGAGGAGGGCGGCTCGGAGAAGTTCATCCTCGACGGCGACAACACGTACGGCGGCCGCGTGGTGGTCAACCCCAGCGGCGGGCTGCTCTCGAAGGGTCATCCACTCGGTGCGACCGGGCTGGCGCAGTGCGCCGAATTGGTCTGGCAGCTGCGCGGTGCCGCCGACGCCAGGCAGGTCGACGACGTGACCGTGGCCCTGCAGCACAACCTCGGGCTCGGTGGGGCCGGGGTCGTCACCCTCTACGAAAAGGTTTCCTGACCAGCCCCGGTCAGTTTCCGCACCCTATTTTGAAAGGCAAGACAATGGGACAATTGGACGGACGCGTGGCGATCGTCACCGGCGCCGGTGCCGGCATCGGCCGCGAGCACGCCCTGCTGATGGCGGCCGAAGGAGCGAAGGTGGTCTGCAACGACCTCGCCGACGCCCACAGCACGGTCGCCGAAATTCTCGCGAACGGCGGTCAGGCCGTGGCGGTCGAAGGCAACATCGGCGAGATGGCCGTCGGTGCGGCGCTCACCGACGCCGCCGTCGACTCCTTCGGTGATCTGCACGTACTGGTCAACAACGCCGGAATCATTCGCGACGCGATGATCTGGAACATGACCGAACGCGACTTCGATGCCGTGGTCAACGTGCACTTGAAGGGCACGTTCTCGGCCACCCAGGCGGCCGCACGCTATTGGCGCGCCCGGTCGAAGGAAGGCGTCACGGCGGACCGCTCGATCGTCAACACCAGTTCCGGCTCCGGCCTGCACGGCAACTTCGGGCAGTGGAACTATTCGGCGTGCAAGGCCGGCCTCGCCATCCAGGTCGTGAACGCCTCCCGCGAGCTGGGCAAGTTCGGGGTTCGTGCCAACGCGATCGCACCGGTGGCGCGTACCGCCCCGGTCGCCGCCACTCCCGGCATCAGCGAACTCGTCGGTGAACCGGTCGACGACGACGTCTTCGACCGGTACAACCCGAAGAACATCTCCCCGCTGGTCGCCTACCTGGCCACCGAGTCCTGTGACTTCACCGGCCAGACGTTCGGCGTCTACGGCGGATACGTCGGGCTGTACGCCGGCTACTCGATCGCGCACGAAGTCCGCGCGGACCGGCAGTGGGACGTCGACGAATTCGCGACGGTCATGGGTTCGGACACGTTCCCCCGGTCCGTCGAAACCCGCCGCGCGGGAATCCCCCCGGTGCAAGGAGCAACCAAATGAGCTACGAATTTCCCCTCGACTACAGCAAGATCCGTGAGTTCGCGCGGGCGGTCAAGACCGACGACCCGGCCCACACCGGCACCGAACCGGTGATCCCGCCGACGATGCTGACCAGCGGGCGGATGATCTGGGAACCGGCCGAGCAGTCGGGCTTCGTCAAACTCGGATTCGACCGCCGCCGGATCCTCCACGGCGAGGAGGAGTACGTCTTCCACGGACCGCTGCCCCGCGCGGGACAGACGCTGACGGCCGACACCCGCATCGGTGAAAGCTTCGAAAAACCCGGCAAACGCGGTGGGGTGATGACGTTCGCGAAGATGATCACCGAGTTCCGGGACGACAGCGGCCGATTGGTGGCCACCCAGAACAGCACCATCATCCAGACCGCGACCACGGGCAACTCGGAAGGGAGCAAATGATGACGACCGTGACGACCACACCGGTGATCGGCCACGCGGCCCCGCCGCTGACGTACCCGCCGCTGACCCGCACCGACTTCGTCAAGTACCAGGGTGCGTCCGGTGACTTCCACCCGCTTCACCACGACGAGTCCTATGCACTGGAGACCGGCTTTCCGTCGGTGTTCTCGGTCGGCATGCTGCAGGCGGGCCTGCTCGCCAGCTACGTCACCGACTGGCTGGGGGTGGAGAACCTGCGCCGCTTCAAGGTTCGATTCGCCGAGAAGGTCTGGCCCGGTGACGAACTGACGTGCTCGGCGAAAATCGTCGACGTCTTCGATGCCGAGGACGGCCGCCGGGTGCGGATCGAGATGACCTGTGCACGTCAGACCGGGGTGAACGCACTGGTCGGTGACGCAGAGTTCCTGCTCGACTGACCACGGCTCGTGCTGCGCACCCGACCCCACCGACACAACTCCCGAGGAGTACGTGAGTCATGCACCTGACACACCTGTTGCACAAGGCGGTTCAGCAACAACCCCGTCAACCGCTGACCGTGTACGGTGCACGCGAACGCACCGCCGGTCAGGTCGCCGAGCGCGTGGCGCACCTGGCCGGTGCGTTGCGGGAGCAGGGGGTGCAACCGGGAGACCGGGTGTGCATTCTCGCATTCAACTCGGACCGCTACTTCGAGGCACTGATGGCCACTTGGTGGCTCGGTGGGGTGGTCACCCTCCTCAACTGCCGCTGGTCCCCGCGAGAGATCGCCGACGCCGTCGCCGACGCGGGCAGCCGTTGCATCCTCGTCGACGACGACTGCATGCCGCTGATCGCCGGCCTGGAAACAGGCCCCGTGATCGTCCACGTCGGTGACGGCCCGGCACCCGCGGGCACGGTCGGCTACGAGGATCTCGTCGCGGCCGGCCCGGCGGTGGACGACGTGCGGGCCGACGGCGACACCCTCGCCGCCCTCATCTACACGGGCGGCACCACCGGCACAGCGAAAGCGGCCATGCATTCCCACCGCTCACTGTCCACCGCCATCCTCGGCAGCATGGGGTACGCCCGATCCAGCGAACCGGACGGCTCCACCCTGGTGATGGCCCCGCTGTTCCACATCGCGGCGCTGCTCGGCATGATGGCGCAGGCCCTCGTCGGCGGCACGCTGGTGTTCGCGAATCGGTTCGAACCGGGCGAAGTGCTGCGTCTGCTCGGCAGGCACCGTGTCACGACCATGACCTCGACCCCGGGCATGCTGCAACTGCTGCACACCCACCCCGATTTCCCCACCGCCGACACGACGTCGATCTCCACGATCGTCTACGGGGCGGCCCCGATGCCCGAAGCCGTCCTCACCCGGGCGATGGCGGCCTTCCCGAACGCCCAGTTCGTGCAGGGCTACGGGATGACGGAAACCGCCGTCATCGCCTCACTCCTCGGTACCGACCACCGACTCGGGGGACCCCGCCTGAAGTCGGCCGGCCGCGCCACCCTGCACGCACAGATCATCATCGGCGACGAAGCGGGACACGAGGTTCCCCGCGGGACCGTCGGGGAGATCCTCGCCCGGGGCGACAACATCATGCTGGGGTATTGGAATCGGCCGGAGGAAACCGCGGCGGCGTTGCGCGGTGGATGGCTGCACACCGGCGACCTCGCCTACATGGACGACGAGGGTTACCTCTTCATCGTCGACCGTGCGAAGGACATGATCATCACCGGTGGCGAGAACGTCTACTCGACGGAGGTCGAGAACGCGATCTGTCACCACCCTGCGGTCCTGCGCTGCGCGGTGATCGGCGTTCCGGACGAGCAATGGGGGGAGCGCGTCCACGCGATCATCGTCCCGGCACCCGGGCAGAGCGTCACGATCGAGGGCATCCGCGCACACGTCAAGACCGGCCTCTCCGGCTTCAAAGCGCCGCGCACCATCGAACTCGTCGAGGCACTGGCCACCACCGCCACCGGCAAGGTCGACAAGCGCGCACTCCGCCACCACCACACCTGAGGAGCCGACGTCGTCGGCCGAGGAGCTTTCCCATGAAGCGCACAATTTTCAACGACGAGCATTACGTCTTCCGAAGAATGTTCCGGAACTTTCTGGACCGGGAGGTGGTGCCCGAGTTCCCCAAGTGGGAGGAGCAGGGTTACGCACCGCACGAGTTCTACCGCAAGCTTGGGGCATTGGGCGTGATGGGCTTCGACATCCCGGACGAGTACGGCGGAGCCGGGCCCACCAGCTACAAATACATCACGATCATGACCGAAGAAGCCGCCCTCGCCGGTGTCTCCCTCGGAAACTACGGCGTCACAACCGGAATCGTCCTGCCGTACCTGCTGACACTCGCCGACGACGAGCAGAAGCGGCGGTGGCTGCCCGGCTGCGCAGCCGGCGAGACGGTGCTGGCGGTGGCGATGACCGAGCCCGGCACCGGATCCGACCTCGCCGCCATCCGCACCACCGCCCGGCGCGACGGCGACCGCTACATCCTGAACGGTGCAAAAACGTTCATCACCAACGGATCCCAGTCCGACCTCATGGTCGTGGTGGCGCGCACCGCTCCCGTGGACGCCGACGATCGGCGGGGTGGTCTGTCCCTGTTCGTCGTCGACACCACTTCGGACGGCTTCGAGGTCGGCCGCCGACTCGACAAGATCGGCCTGAAATTCAGCGACACTTGTGAAGTGTCGTTCAGCGACGTCCGGGTTCCCGCGTCCGATCTGCTCGGCGAGGAAGGCGCCGCGTTCTCCTACCTCGGTAACAACCTGCCCCGCGAGCGTCTCGCCATCGCGGCAGGCGGGTGTGCCACCGCCCGCGCTGCGATCGGGCACACCGTCGCGTACACCCGCGACCGGCAGGTGTTCGGCAAACCCGTCGCCGCGTTCCAGAACACCAAGTTCGTGCTCGCCGAATGCGCGGCCGAACTCGAAGCAGCCCAGTCCATGGTCGACAAGGCGATCGAACTCGACGACGCGCACCAACTGTCCGCTGTCGACGCCGCCCACTGCAAACTGTTCAGCACCGAGATGGCCGGCCGTGTCATCGACAAGTGCCTGCAACTGCATGGCGGCTACGGATACATGCTCGAATACCCGATCGCTCGCCTGTATGCCGACACCCGGGTGTCGCGGATCTACGGCGGCACCAGCGAAGTGATGAAAACGATCATCGCCAAGTCCCTCGGACTGTAGGAGACGACACGTCATGCACGACGTCCTGCACCTCGACAATCCCCACCCGAACACGTTTCTCGGCATCTGTTCCACCGGCGGCCGCGGCCGAGCCTACGGCGGGCACATCGCGGCGCAGGCGTTGCTCGCCGCGCACCGCACCGTGGCACCCGAGCGGGCCGTGCACTCACTGCACGGCTACTTCCTCATGATGGGGCGCCCCGGCGAACCGGTGCAGTACGACGTGCACCCCGTGCGCGAAGGCGGCACCTACGCGTTGCGGCAGGTGAGCGCACACCAACACGGAAACGAAATATTCACGCTCACAGCATCCTTCAAGACGGCGGAGACAGACACGGACCGGCACGTGCGAATGCCACCGGCGCCCGACCCGACGACGCTGCCCCCGCACAGTGCGGCTGCGGACCGGTTGTGGTCCGGCATCGATCCCTCCTCACCGATCCGCCGGGTGGTGGACGTACGTCCCGTCCTGGGAGACATCGACGACGACATCGGTACCGTCGAACACGGCGGGCAACGCCGGCGCATGTGGTTCCGGATCCGCCCGGACCTGCCGGACGATCCCGCCCTGCATGCCGCGGCGTTGACGTACTGTTCCGACCTGACGGTGGCCCGCACGGCCGCGCTCGGGCACCTCCGCGCCACCGGGACGGCCGGAACCCCGGCACAGACCCTGTACCTCGCATCACTCGATCACGCGATTTGGTTTCATCGGCCCTGCCGCGCCGACGACTGGCTCCTGTTCGTCCACCACAGTCCGACCTCCGGTGACGGCCGGGGACTGACCACCGCTCAGGTGTGGACCCGCGACGGCGCCCTGGTCGCCACCGTCAACCAGGAGGTGCTTCTCCGTTCGCGTCGACCGACTACGTCGCCGGCACCTGTGCTGGTCCCGTAGCGGCGGCAAGGTCGTCCGGTGCCGAGGTGTCGAGCAACATGGCCGTGCCGATCTCGGTGAGTCGGTCCGCCAGATCGGCGCGGCTGCGGAAACGTCCGGTTCGGGCGGCGTTGGCCACGACGGTCATCACCGCACTGATCGTGATCAGCGCCTGCGCCTCGTCCAGTCCGGGGCGGACCGCGTCGAGGACCCGTGCCCACAGGTCGAGGTAGTCACGCTGCTCCTGCACGCACGCCCTGCGGACGTTGTCGGGGAGGTGGCTGAGTTCGGTGGCCATCACACCGATCAGATGACCGTCCTCGAGCACGAAGGCGATATGTGCGCCCAGTAGGTACGTGAGCGCCTGCCGTGGGTCACCGGCGCGCGTCAGGGCTTGGCGGGCGGCCAGCGCGCGGCGATCGAAACCGCGGGTGGTCGCCGTGACGAGGAGATCGATCTTCGCGTCGAAGTGGTTGTACACGTTGGGCCCGCTCATCCCGCAGGCCTCACCGATGTCCTCGTTGTTCACGGTGTGATAGCCGCGTTCGTCGAAGAGCCGGGTCGCTTCGGTCACCAGTTGTTCTCGGCGCGACAACGGAATCGCCATCCCCGCGTCCGGTCGGACCGCATCCGGTGCACCGGTGCCCAGGGGACACCGTGCGACGCGTTCGGACAGCCCGAGCAGGACCGCTTCCATGCGGCGCCGCGGCAACGTGAAGCGGTGAGCCGAAACGCTGCCGAACACCGCGAGAACCGACACCCCGAGCAACTCGCAATCGTTGGCGGACAAGTCCGTTCGGTCGCCGGCAACCAACCGGGACACCCGGGACGTCACCTCTCGCAGTCGGGTACGCAACTCCGCCCGCGGCTCGTCCCCCAGATAGCGAGCCTCACGCTGCCACAGCACGGCCAGACCCCGACGTCCTGTCGACGTCACCGATAGAGTCGACAACAGAGAATCCAGGTCCGTCGAACCGTCCACCGATTCCTGGAGGGAGTCCAGGCCGGCGAGAACGGCGTAATAGAGCAGGTCGTGCTTGTTCCGGTAATGGCGGTACAGGGCGGACGCCGCGATGTCGACCTTGGTGGTGACGTCGGCGACCGATACATTGTGGTAGCCCTGCTCGCGGAACAGTTCACTCGCGGCAGCGAGGATCTGCTGCTTGCGGTCGCGAGGCCGACGAGTAGCCACAATCGGTCCCTTTCCGAAATCCGCCGATACGATGTCATATCCATTATTGCACTTTCACAATCTCGGATGAACTACCATGTACGGTTCGGTGTACGAATTCGCCAATGGTTATGCACGGTTCGCTCGGTGTGATGAGAATGCGAGGGCACATGGAGATCCGATGGATGCGGAGCTTCCTGGCCGTGGCGGAGGAATTGAACTACAGCCGGGCCGCGGAGCGTCTGCACATCGTTCAACCCGCAGTGACGCAACATATTCGCCAGCTCGAGCGTTCGGTGGGGACGCCGTTGTTCGTCCGGACTACCCGCTCGGTGGCACTCACTTCGGCGGGTGAGGCCTTCCTGGAACCGTGTCGTCGCGCCTTGGCGCAGATCGAGACCGCGGAGCGGCTTGCTCGCGCCGCCGCGGACGGGCACGCCGGGCACGTCCGGATCGGCTTCGCCGGGATCTTCGCCAGCGCAGGCATCGCCAGGATCGCGCGTGAGGTGCGCGAGGCCGAACCGGACATCACGCTCGAGATCCGGCCGTCGTCGCACAACGCTCGACTGCTCGAAGAACTGCTCGACGGCAGCATCGACATCGGCCTGTATTCGGCACTGTTCACGAGCGAGGGGATTCGCCAGTGGGAGACCCCGCCCGTTCGACTCGGGGTCCTCGTCGCGCCCGCGCACCCGCTCACGCAACGGGCGAGCATCGACATCGGCGAACTTCGCACGGAGCCGTTCGTGCTCACCGACGCGTCTGCAGGTCTCGTCCTGCGCGACACCATCCTCGAAACCTGCCGCAGCGCCGGATTCATGCCGATCATCGCTCAGGAGAGCGGCGACGCGTACTCGGTCCTCACCCTCGTCGCGGCCGGGATCGGGATCAGCCTCGGACCGGATGTTCCCGAGGTGTACCCGTCCGGGGTTCGCTTCATCCCCCTCCTACAGGAGGGACCCTCGCTGACCAGCGCCCTCGGCACCGCCGCCGCAGGTCCGTCCGCGGCAGCAATCCGTGTGCTCGACATCGCCCGGGCGGCCCTCGGTATCGATGGGAACGATGACGCCCACCACACCGAGCATTGATCACGCAGCGTGATTACTTGATGGCAGATTGATATTTCCGTGAGCCCGGTCATGCCGGACACAATCGAGCGACCCGGAACACTCTCGCCCGAAATCGAGGAACGCCCACGATGTCCCCAACCATCTCCACGCCCGACGCGTCCAGAAGAGCGGCGCTGGCCAGCTTCCTAGGCAGCGCCGTCGAGTACTACGACTTCATGATCTACGGCACGGCCTCGGCGCTGGTGTTCAGCACGGTCTTCTTCCCGGACGTCGATCCGGTTCTCGGGACGCTGTCCTCGGTGGCCACGTTCGGTGTCGGCTACGTTGCCCGGCCGGTCGGGTCGATCATCCTCGGGCACTTCGGTGACCGCGTGGGCCGCCAGAAGATGCTGATGTTCACCATCGTGCTCATGGGCGTGGCGACGTTCCTCATCGGTTGCCTGCCCGGGTACGACCGGATCGGTGCGCTCGCCCCCGCCGCCCTCGTTCTTCTCCGGATCTGCCAGGGGTTGTCGGCGGCCGGCGAGCAGGCCGGTGCGAACGCGATGACCCTCGAGCACGCTCCCGAAAAGAAGCGGGCGCTCTACACGAGTTGGGCGATGGCGGGGACCCAGACGGGAATCCTGCTCGGAACACTCATGTTCATCCCGATCGCCGCACTGCCGGACGACGCGCTCTACAGTTGGGGCTGGCGTGTTCCGTTCCTCTTGAGTGCCGCGCTCGTGCTCGTCACGGTCTGGATTCGGCGCAATGTGCCGGAGCCCGAGATCTTCACCGCCTCGAAGGAATCCGGCGACATCGCACGCTTCCCCGTCGTCTCCCTCGTGAAAAATCACTGGGCCAGCATGATTCGCGTCATGCTGTGCAGCTTGCTCGCGGTCATCGGCACCGTCATGCAGGTGTTCGGTCTCGCCTACGCGACGAAGACCGTCGGGATTCCCGCCGGCGACATGCTGACCGTCACCGTCGTCACCTCGGTCGTATCTGTAGTCACGATTCCCCTATGGGCCACGGTGGCGGACCGGATCGGACGTAAGCCCGTCTTCGTCGGTGGGATGCTCGTCGCGGCGGTGATGATCTTCGGATATTTCTATGCCCTGAGCACCGCCAACATCTGGTTCGTCTTCGCCGCAGCACTTCTCATGAATGTCGGCGCCTCCGGTGCCGGGGCGCTGCAGCCCGCGCTGTACACCGAGATGTTCGAGGCGAAGGTCCGGTTCTCCGGCGTCGCAGTGTCCACCCAGTTCGGTGTTCTGCTCGCCGGCTTCGCACCCGCCATCGGCTACGCCATCCTGGGCTCGGGCCAGTGGGGTTGGATCCCCGTCGCGATCTTCACTGCGATCTGCTGCCTCGTCTCGGCCGCATCCGCGGCCACCGCCCGCGAGACGAAGTCCGTCGCCCTGCACGACCTCGGCAGCGCGCAGTCCCCGGTTCTGCGGGAGGCACACGCCCCCCTCGACCACGTCAACGTCACAGCAGGTGAACGATGAGCCGTCTCCATACCACTGCAGGCCCCCTCACCTGGGGCTCCGAGGCCTACCCGGTGCCCCGGCCGCGACGGAGCGAGACCGGCGAACTCGTCTACGACGGCCTCGCGTACGCGGTCCACGAAGGCTACCGGCCGCTGTTCCTCGATCTGCGTCTGCCCGCGGAGCAGACCGGCCCGACCCCCGTCGTCGTCTGGATCCACGGCGGCGGGTGGGTGCATGGCTCGCGCCGGCGGCAGTCACCCAACATCGACGACCACCGGGTGCTCGAGAGCATCACCGCAGCCGGATACGCGGTCGCCGTGATCGACTACCGCCTCATCCTCGAGGCCGCGTTCCCTGCCGCGCTGCTCGATGTGCGCGACGCCGTCGACTGGCTCCACCTGCACGCCGATCATTTCGGGCTCGACCGGACTCGCATCGCGCTCTGGGGTGAATCCGCCGGGGCACACCTCGCGATGATGGCCACCTGGTGTGACGACGCCACCCTCCTCGGCTCGAGCACCGTTCCTTCCGTCGCAGCCGTCGTCGAGTGGTACGGACCCTCCCGGATGGTCGGGCACAGCGGATTCGCAGACGACCGGTCGGGCGAAACTACCGGCTATGTCACCAATCCCATGGTCAACATCATCTCCGGCAGCGGCTGGTCAGCAGAGCAACTGTCACCGCTCACGTGGACCTCGGCCGCGCGCTGCCCGGTGTTCATCGCGCACGGGCGGCACGACGAACTGTCGGTCGCCGACAGTGTCGAGTTGCACGCGGCTCTCCGTACCTACGGAGTCGACACCGAACTCCTCGTGGTGGACGGTGGTCACGTGTTCGTCGGCTCCGACACCATCGACGACGTCGTCGCCTGCAGCATCGACTTCCTCGACCGCGTGATGCCGACGTCTACTGTGGCTCTCGACGCCACCGAAGTCGAGAGCGCTGATGGCATGGGTCCGACTCTGCGGGTGGCCGAATTCGCGATCGAAGGGCCGAATCGCCCCATCCGTGCCCGCATTACCGAACCCGAAACCTTCGGTGGCGGCGTAGTTCTCCACGTCTGCGGTTCACAACAGGAACACGCCGCGATGATCGCCGAGGGAACGTCGAGTGTCGTGGTCGAGCTCGATCTTTCATCGTCCGAGGACAACCCGGGCCTCGTGGCCGGGGACGTCGTCGCGGCCGCGGAATGGATCCGGACGCACGCGCACGAGTTCCTCGTCGACCCCGTGCAGCTGGTGCTCGCCGCAGATGGCGCGGGTGCTGCCCTCGCCGTCGCGGCCGCACTCGACTGCGCCGTCGAGGAGATTCCCGTGCAGGCACTGTTCCTGCTCTCCCCGATCACCGATCCGGCGCTCGCAGGTCCCCTCGAGTCCCTGCCCACCACGATCATGACCACCGGTGGGTGCGACCATCTCGACTTCCGTTTCGCGCGCCGGCTCCGAGAGGCAGGCGTGCCGGTCCTGCACCGAGTCGAGCGCCCGGGCTCGTCAGCGGCACAGGTGATCTCCGCGATCACGGACGACCTCGATCGCTTTCTGCGCCGGAGCCGGTCCCGATACGGCGAACCAGCCGCCCAAACGTGGTCGGAGCGAGAGGCGATGGTCGCCGAAAGTCGGAGGTGATCAAGCACTTTTGTCGCGGTCCCTACATCTCCAGCGGGATGTGCTCGGCGGCGGTGCCGTCCGGGTGGAGCAGCTGCCCCATGCGTTTGACGGTGCGCAGGGTCACGGTGCGTGCGGTGATGCTCAGGCCCGGGATCCGCTCACCGAAATGACCCTCGAGCCGGGCGGTCTCCTCCGCCGAGCGTGACCACACCGACACGAGAAGGTTGCAGTTGCCGGTCACCGCGGCGCACAGGCGCACGTCGGGGAGGGCGGAGAGTTCGCGGGCGGCGCCGTCGAGACGATCGGCAGGCACATTCATCCGGTAGGTGGCGAGGAGTCGCCAACCCGCAAGCTGCTGGGCGAAGTCGCAACGAAAGAGGATCTCGCCCTGGCGGATCATCCGCTGCAACCGGCGTCGCGCGGTCGGCTCGGCGATGCCGGTGGCGGCGGCGAGTTCGGCGTAACTGCGGCGGCCGTCACCACCGAGTGCCCGGAGCAGGACGAGGTCCGGGCTCGAGGATGCATCCGGGTGCGTCCACGCCGGACGCGTGCCCAGTTGAGCGCGCTGGTCCCTGTCCAATGCGCGCACGCGCCAACTGCTGCCCTCCCGGTAACCGCGCAGCGACACCCGGGTGTTCACCGACAGCGCCCCGTCGTGTGCGCCGAGGTCGTGGCTCAGGAAGCGCGCGAGCGCGGCAGGCCCGCGCGTCACGACGCTGAGGAACAGATCGAAGTCACCCGCCACCTGCTCGAGGCTGAACACCCGCGGATCGGCGACGAGCTGGTCGATCAGTGGCTCGATCGCGCCGGGACTGCAGCGGACTTCCACGTATGCGACGCAGTGATCGTCCGACGGCGTCGGATACGCGGTGACCCAGGACAGCCCGAGTTCCGTCAGGCGGTGCCAGCGGCGGGCCGCGGTGGTCGCCCCGATGCCCAGCGCGGTGCCGACCTGCGACCAGGGCGCACGTGGACTGGTCTGGAGGGCGTCGATCAGGGCCAGGTCCAGCTCGTCGAACGGTGGACGCCCACCCGTCGACGATGCCTCGTCGCCGCGTCGACTGTCGGTTTCCGGCATGCCCGACGGTGTGGTGACGGAATCCTGCGTATTCGTTCTCGCGACCCTCATGGTTCCTAGTCTTCACCCAGTGCGCGGCGGCAGTGTCGGAGGCGCCGTCCGCAGCATCGTCAGAACCGGCACGGCGAAGCCTGTGCCGAGGCGTCGACTTGGTGTGTCGGTGATCCGCCGACCCTGTCATCCGGGAGAAACTGTGAAACATCCAGCAGACGAACACCGCGCCACCGCCGGTCGGACCCCACTCGACCGGGCAGCGCGGATCACGGTGATCCTTCTGTTCGCCGCGTGGGTCGTCGACTACATCGATCGCCTCGCGATCAACCTCGCGCTGCCCTCGATCGGTGCCGAGTTCGGTCTCGGCCACACCCAGCAGGGCATGGTCATCTCCGCGTTCTTCCTCTCCTACGCGCTGTGCCAGATCCCCGGCGGACTGCTCGCCGACCGGTTCGGTTCGCGACGGGTGGTCTCCTGGTCGCTGCTGATCTGGTCGCTGTTCACCGCCTTGACCGGCACTGCCTGGGCGTTCGCCGTGCTGCTGGCGATCCGGTTCGTGTTCGGGGTGGGGCAGGGGGTGTATCCCGCGGCGGCCATGAAGGCGGTCGCCGAGCGCACCGCACCGGGCCAGCGCATGACGGCGACCGGATGGGCGCAGAGTTCCAACGCCTTCGGCGCGGTGCTAGCCCCACTTATCGCGGCGCCGATCATCGCCGTGTGGGGCTGGCGGATGTCGTTCTTTGCGGTCGCCGGACTCGGGGTACTGGTCTGGGCGGCGATCCAACTGTGGCTGCCCGCCACGTTGTCGCAGTCCGACGAAACCGAGGTCCGACCGGACGGACAGGGCGGATTGCGGACCGTTCTCGCTTCCGGGGTCATGTGGCGGTTCACCCTGATGTTCTTCGGCTACGGCATCATCGTGTGGGGCTTGAATTCCTGGATCCCGTCCTATCTCCAGACCGAACGCGGCATCTCGCTCACGGGTTCCGGGTTGCTGTCCGCGATCCCGGCCCTGGTCGGTGGCGTCGCGATCATCGTCGGCGGCAAGCTCATCGATCGTCTCGGCGGCCGGCATCGGGTGATCGTCCTCCCCGCGATGACGGTCTGCGCGGTGTGCATCCTCTTCCTGAACCGGGTGACGTCGCTGGCCGAATTCGTCGCGCTTCTGTCGCTGGCCACCGCGTCCGCCACGCTGTGCTACATGCCGATCTTCGCGATACCCATGCGCACGCTGCCTGCCGGGCTCGTCGGCACCGGGTCGGGGATGATCAACTTCGGCGGTCAGGCCGCGGGGTTCATCACCCCGATGGTGATGGGCGCGTTGGTCGATCGCTATTCCTACACCGCCGCGTTCGGCTTCCTCGTCGTCGGTGCCGTCCTCGCGGGCGCGTTCGCGTTCGGAACACCGCAGCGTCCCAACGCTTTCAGTGCATCCATTGCGCCCCGCGAGCCACAACGCCCGAACTCACCCAGCCATGACAATGTAAGGACCCCACGATGACCGAGTTCTCCCAGACCGTCGTTCTGCCCACCGGCACTCCCGCCAAGGCCGGGCTGGAGGTATTGCTGCCCGCGCTCACCGACCTCTACCGCGATCTGCACGCACACCCCGAATTGTCCATGCAGGAGAACAGGACCGCGGACATCGTCGCGGCGGTGCTGCGTGCGCAGGGCTGGGAGGTCACCGAGGGCGTCGGCCGGACCGGCGTCGTCGGTGTGCTCCACAACGGCGACGGGCCCGTGGTGCTGCTGCGCGCCGACATGGACGGACTGCCGGTCCGCGAGGACACCGGACTCGACTACGCCTCCACCGACACCGGGATCGATCCCGACGGGGTGACGGTGCCGGTCATGCATGCGTGCGGTCACGACGTGCACGTCACCTGTCTTCTCGGCGCCGCCGCGCTGTACGCCGCGGACCGCTCCCTGTGGCGCGGCACTCTCGTGGTGGTCTTCCAGCCCGGCGAGGAGACCGCGCAGGGAGCTCGGGCGATGGTCGACGACGGTTTCGTCGAGCGCTTCCCCCGACCGAATGTATGCCTGGGCCAGCACGTCGGACCGTTCCCGCCGGCACGATCGTCACCCGCCCCGGAACATTGATGGCTGCCGCCGACAGTTTCCGGATCCGGCTCTTCGGGCGCGGCGGGCACGGATCGGCGCCGGAGCACACCGTCGATCCCATCGTCATGGGCTCGGCCGTGGTGGGGCGGCTTCAGGCGGTCGTGTCGCGTGAGGTGGCCGCGGGTGATTCGGCAGTAGTCACCGTGGGTTCGTTCCACAGCGGCCACAAGGAAAACATCATCCCCGACGAGGCGGAACTGAAGATCAACGTCCGCACGTTCGATCCGCAGGTGCGGGACCGGGTACTGCCCGCGATCCGCCGCGTCGTCAACGCCGAGGCCGCCGCATCCGGTGCGCCGAAGGACCCGGAGTTCAGCCCGCTCAACGACTTTCCGCTGACGATCAACGACAAGGCTGCCACCGAGCGGGTCGTCGCCGCACTCGCCGGCGCCTTCGGTTCGGACCGGATACTGCCGATGCCACGTCCACTCGCCGGCAGCGAAGACTTCGGTCTGTTCGCCACGGCCGCCGGATGTCCCTCCGTCTTCTGGCATTTCGGGGGCGCCGACCCCGCGGCGTTCGCCCACCTGGACCTCACCGCCACGGCGTCCGTGGCACTGCCCGAGGGAGTGCCGACCAACCACTCGCCGCAGTTCGCCCCGGTGATAGACCCGACCCTCGACACCGGGGTGCGGGCCCTACTCGCCGCGGCGGCCGCCTGGAACGCAGCGAGCTGAGACGGTTCGGCTTCACCGCGGGACGGCGAGTGGTGGATCCGGGGCTCAGCCGACGGGGCTGTCCGCGAGCACCTCGATCGCCTCGACCACTTCGGGAACGGCGGTGATGTGGACGTCGTCGAGGCCGGGCACCGACCGGTAGCCGGCCCGGACGGCGCCGTCGGTGCAGTCGTACTCGACGATGCCGAGTTGGTGGAGCGGGCCGGCGAAGGTGTCGTCCTCGCCGGCGACGAAGGCGGTGGCCGGTGCCCATACCTCGATCGCCTCGCCGCGGCGGGTCTGCCGGTAGCAGTGCAGGTGTCCGCTGCCGACTGCGGCGAGTGACACCGTCTCGAGCAGTTCCAGCAGGCGGGCGCGGGAGTCACCGATGTCGAAGGCGTGCTCGCTCGGCTCCGGGATCGCCTGCCAGATCGGCTTGTGCAGGAACACGATCACCCGCTGCGTGGCCGGAATGTCGCGGATCGTGTTTTCGATCCACGTCCACTGTTCGGTCTCCCGGTCCAGTCCCGAGCCGAAGAGTTCACTGTCGAGGCCGAGGACGGTGAAGCCTTCGGTGTCGTGGCGCCAGTGGTCGGGGCCCCACACCTTCTCGAACGCGGAGATTCGCTCGTCGGTGACGCCGATGCCCTTCCAGGGGGTCGCGCCGGGCTCGCCGATGTCGTGGTTGCCCGGCACGACGAGGACCGGGGCGGTGAACTTCTGCATCAAGGTGTGGGCGTGGGTACGGTCGGCGTCGTCGTCGGGGTGGATGATCACGATGTCGCCGGAGTGCACGACGAGGTCGGGCCTGACCGTGTTGTTGACGTAGTCGACGACGCGGTCGAAATTCTCCTGGGTGCGGCCACCGCGCGCGGTCAGGTGGGTGTCGCTGATCTGGACGATCTTCACGGAAAGCTCCTTCGAAGGGGGAATGGTGAAACGAACGACTATTTGAGGCCGGAGCGCACGAACGCGTCGCGGACGTAGCGCTGCAGGAATAGGTAGATGAAGAAGATGGGCAGGCACGCCATGCCGGACGCGGCCATGACAGCGCCCCAGTTGTTGCCCTCCTCGCCGAGGAATCCGCGGATTCCGATCTGGACCACGGCATTGGACTGCCGCATCACCAGCGAGGGCCACAGGTACTCGTTCCAGGCGGAGATGAACAGCATGATGCCCAGTGCCGCGAGCGCCGGTCTCATGTTGGGCAGCACCACCTTCCACAGGGTGGCCCACGAGTTCTGTCCGTCGATGAGGCTGGCGTCCAGCAGTTCCCGCGGAAACGCCTCCATGTGCTGACGCATCAGCAGGACCCCGAACGCCGAGCACAGGTTGGGGATCACGATGCCCGCCACGGTGTTGAGCAGACCCATCTGTGAGATCAGCAGGTAGTTTGGGATCATCGTCACCTGGAACGGCACCAGCCACGATCCGACGAACAGCAGGAACAGCACCTGCTTGCCGAAGAACGTCCACCGCGAGAACGCGTAGGCGGCGAGGATCGCGACCACCAACTGGCTCGTTGCCATCGCGAATGCCATGACGAACGTGTTGCCGAGCATCGACACCATCGGCAGGGTTTCCCACACGTAGCGGACATTGGCGAGGGAGAACGGCGAGGGAACCGGATTGATGGACAACGCGTCCTCCGGCGCGCGGAACGCGGTGGCGAACATCCAGTACACCGGG
This sequence comes from Rhodococcus sp. NCIMB 12038, assembly GCF_002165735.1. Lineage (NCBI taxonomy): Bacteria > Bacillati > Actinomycetota > Actinomycetes > Mycobacteriales > Nocardiaceae > Rhodococcus > Rhodococcus sp. NCIMB 12038. Next base: position 63,792 of record NZ_NHML01000020.1, on the reverse strand, counting down.
AACACGCTGAAGAGGGTCACCACGGCGAGGACCACGTGACCGGTCGCAAGCCGGGGCAGCGAGCGAGTGGCGACGGGAGCGTCGCCGGGATCGCGAGCCGGGGGTGCCGCGGTCGTGGCGACCGCGGGGTTGGCCGGCCCGTCGACGAGTACAAATGTCATGAGTGGTCCTCGTTCTCGATCTCAGTTGTCGTAGAAACTCAGTCGGTCCGACAGGCGGACGAACACGATCGCGATGAGCCCGAAGCCGAGGAAGAACAGCGTTCCCGCGGCGGCGGACAGTCCGGCGTCGAAGTTCTGGAACCCGAACTGGTAGAGCAGGTAGTAGATGTTCGTGGAGGCGCCGCTGGGTCCGCCCTGGGTGACGATGTCGATGATCGGGTAGGCCCACTGCGCCCCGAGGAGGATCGTCATCAGTCCGAGGAACACCAACGTCGGCGACAACAGCGGAAGGATGATCCGGCGGGTGATCGTTGCCTGCGAGGCGCCGTCGAGAGCGGCCGCCGACGCGTAGTCGGGACTGATGCCGGCCAGCCCGGCGGAGACAACGAGAACACCGAATCCGAGCATCTGCCACCCGACGATGAGCACCACACCGGCCAGCGCCAGCGAGGGTTCACGGAAGACGTTCCCCAGTTCGAAGCCCAGCGTTGCTGCGACCCGGGGAATCGTGCCGCCGTCGGGATTGAACAGCCAGCGCCAGATCGCGCTCCCGGCAACCGGTGTGACCAGGAACGGGACGAAGATCAACGCCTGGTACACGGTCTTCGCCCGCCCCGACACCCGGTTCGAGAGCAGCGCCACGACCACGGGGAGCAGCAACGAGAACACCATGAACGCGAGCACGTACACGACGGTGTTGCGCAGTGCCTGATGGAGTTCGGGCAGCGCGAGCACCCGCGTGTAGTTGTCCAGGCCCACCGGTGTTTTCGGGCTGGTGGGGACCATGTTCCACTTGTAGAACGAGAGCCCGAAGGTTTCGGCGAGCGGCTTGTAGATCCAGACGATCAGCAGCACGACGGCGGGCAGCAGGTACAGGTACGGGGTGAGACCGCGGACCACGCGGCCGGTACGGGACGGGCGGACGGTGGCCGCGCGGTCCGTATCGGACGGCGTGACCGGCGCGGCCACGGCGGAGACTTCGACGAACATCGGACTACCGCACCGCGCCGGTGGTGAGTTGCTCGATCGACGCGCGCATCTCCTCGGCGGACATCTCGTAGACGGTCGGCGACACCTCCAGCGGAACAACGGTGTGCAGGACGCGGTCCCGGTAGACGTGCACCATGTTGAAACCCTGGGCGCCGTCCTGACCGCGGAGACCGCCTTGGTCGACGAGTAGGTCCTGGGTGTAGCAGGTCGCGGACGCCACCGAGACAGGGATCCCGGCGAACGTGCACGTCGTCGAATAGTGCAGGTGGCCGGCGAGGATGCCGCGGACGTCGGTCCCTGCGAGCACCGTCTCGAGTCGATGCTGATCCTGCAACTCCACCTGCTCGATGGCGTCGAGCAGGCTCGGCACCGGGGGGTGGTGCAACGCGAGCAGGGTGCCGTGCGGCGCGGGTTCCGCGAGCACCTCGGTGAGCCATGCGAGCTGCTCGTCGCTGATCAGACCGTGATGGAACCCCGGAACCGTGCTGTCCAGAACGATGATCCGCAGCCCGTTGACGTCGACGACGGCGTCGACGGAGTCCTGGGTGGGTTCGGAGTCGAGCAGGCCGCTCCGGAAGGCCGGGCGGGCGTCGTGATTGCCCATCACCCAGATCACCTTCGCGCCGAGACGTTCGGCGGCGGGCTCGACGATCCGGCGCAACCGTACGTACGCCTCGGGCTCGCCCATGTCGGCGAGGTCGCCGGTGAACACGATGGCCTCGGGGCGCTGGCCGGTCTTCTCGAGCCGCTCGAACAGCCGGGAGAGGTTGGCGTCGCTGTCGACGCAGTCGTGCAGCAGGTCACCGTCGGTGACGAAGTGGGTGTCGCTCAGATGCAGGATGTAGTGGTCGGGTGGGCCGTACTGGGACATGACGGTGGTACTCCTCGAAGAAGGTGGGGGGTCAGGCGACGAGCGCGGCGCGCAGGTCGTCGAGTTCGGCCGCGGTCATGCCGTGGGCGAGCAGGTACTCGCGGACGCCGCCGTGCGAGTCGGTGATCGACTCCAGCGTCGCCTGCATGAGTGCCGCCGGGCTGGCATTAATCATGTGGTGGTCGGTACCGTCGGGGAGACCGCGGGTGCGCATCTTCTCGAGCATCGTGGCGGTCCAGTCCCCGGCCAGCAAGATCTCCGTCATCGCGTAGTCCGCGACGATGTCCCGCTGGTCGACACCGACCGCGGCGAGGGTCAGCGCGACGACCAGACCGGTGCGGTCCTTGCCGGCGGTGCAGTGCACCACGGTGGGCTCGTCACCCGAGGTGGCGATCGCGCGGACCGCACGGGTCAGCCGGCCGCCGTGGCGTCCGATCATCTCCCGGTACACGACCGCCAGGTCCAGGTTGGGGCGGTCGGGGTCGAGTGCGCCGTCGAAGACGGGCAGGTGCAGGACGCGGTGCCCGACGCCGTCGAGCGCGCTCGGACTCTCGTCCAACTCCTGCTGTTCGCGCAGGTCGATCACGAGGGCGAGGCCGCGCGCACAGAGGGCGTCGCGGGCGTCCTGGTCGAGTCGGTGCAGCGCGTCCGAGCGGAACAGCTTGTTCCATCTGGTGATCGCGCCCTCCGCAGTGGCGAACCCACCGAGGTCGCGAAAGTTGTAGGTGCCGTTCAGGTTCAAGCGCCGATGGTGTCGGGGCGCCGGAAGAGTACTGGTCATGGGTCGCGTCTCGTTCGATCGGAGGGATAGGTGACTACTGGATGAGTTCCTGCACGCGCTGCTGCGCGGCCGCCATGGTGGGCGCGGGATCCTTGCCGTAGAAGACCGCGTCCTCGATGGCCTGGGCGAGGATGTCGTCGGCCTGCACGTAGCTGTTGCCGGGGTAGGACTTCCACGGCTCGAGCCGGTCGAGCTGGCTCAGGTTGGGGGCGAGGAGCGGGTTGCCGTCGGCCCACGATTTCAAGGTGGCGGGGTCCTGGGTCAGCGAGGTCCGCAGCGGCAGGTAGCCGATCTTGCTGGAGATCTCGGTGTAGGCGTGATCGCTGGTCATGAATTTGATGAACTCCCACGAGGCCCGCTGCTTCACCGGGTCCTGGGAGAAGGTGAACAGTGCCGACCCGGAGTTGGTGGGCACCGCCTGCCGTCCCTCGAACGCCGGCATCGGGGCTGCGCGCAACTCCCAGCCGCCCGTCGTCGCCGCTTTCATGAACATGCCCTGCACGGCCGACGTCTGCAACTGGATGGCGACGTCGCCCTTGGCGAAGCTTTCGGCTTGCGTCGCCGAGCTGATGTTGGCGAGCACGCCGTCGTCGTACATCTGACGCAGCGCGGTCACGGCCGAAACTGCCTCGGGTTCACCGAATTCGATGGTCTTGCGGTCCGGCGACAGCACGTCGCCGCCCGCCGAACGGAACAGGGCCTGCATGCACCAGTTGCCGCCCTTCACCGAGCACGACACCGACAGTGCGGGCTTGCCCGTCGCGGCGGTGACGGCCTTGGCGGCGGCCGCCACCTTCGGCCAGGTGGACAGGTCGGCGTCGGCGGGCAGTCCCGCCTTTGCCAGCGCCGTCGCGTTGTAGAACAGAGTGGGGGTGGAGAACACGTACGGAATACCGTACGTTTCGCCGTTCCAGTCGCCGAGGGTCGCCGCCCGCGGGTGGAACGGGTGCGCGCCGGCGAAGTTCGCCTGCACGGCATCCTTGCCTGCCACCGCGTCGAGGGACTTCGCACCGAGCTGGTTGACGGCGAAGTCGAGGGTGTCGAAGGTCAGCTGGGCGACGTCGGGCGGCGAGCCGGCCAGCATCTGGGTCTGGACGCTGCTCGCCGTGCCCGAACCCACGGCGCCGCCGCCCTGCGGCGGCTGTCCCTTCACGTGGATGTTCGGGTGCTCGGACTCGAAGTCGGCGATCAGCCCGTTGATGGTGTCGGACCACAGGCCTGCCTGTGCCAGGTTGTAGGACTCGAAGACGATGTCCACCTGCTGGTTCGGGTCGAGTTCGGGCACCGGCTGATCGCTGCCCCCCGGCCCGGCGGCAGCCCCGCCGGTGGCACAACCGGCCAGGGTGGCCATGGCCACGGCCGCCACCAGGACGGCCGAGAGTTTCGTTCTACGCATCACACTGCTCCTGTTGCGAAAGATTCGGTGGTGGAACGGTTCACCGCGGGGTGAACCGGAGACGGAAGGTCGGTGTGTTCGGGCAGATCCACCCATTCCAGGCGGCGACCGGTCGCGCGGTCGAACAGGTGCAGGTGCGCAGCGTCGGCGGTGAGGACGGCGGACCGGTGCGGGCGCAACGCGATCGGTCGCGGTGCCCGCACGCAGACGGTGGACCCACCCACCTCGCAGTAGGCGACCTGCTCGCTGCCGAGGTTCTCGACGGAGGTCACGTCCACCGACAGTCGCACCGGCAGGTCGGCGCCAGGCTCTGTGATCCGGAGGTGTTCGGGGCGGATCCCCAGGACGATGTCGCGGCCCTCGGTCTGTCCCGGCCACAGCGAAGCATGGACGCCGTCTGTGGCGGCCACGACGCTGCCGCCGACGGTGCGGACCCGGGCGTCGATCAGGTTCATGGCCGGGCTGCCGAGGAAGCCGGCGACGAACACCGACGCGGGCCTGTCGTAGACGTCCTCCGGGGTGCCGAGTTGTTCGAGGGCCCCGTTGTTCAGCAGCGCGATTCGCGTCGCCATCGTCATTGCCTCGACCTGGTCGTGGGTGACGTACACGAAGGTCGCGCCGAGACGCCGGTGGAGTTCGGTCAGTTCGCGGCGGGTCGCGGTCCGCAGTTTGGCGTCGAGGTTCGACAACGGCTCGTCCATGAGAAACGCCTTGGGATTGCGGACGATGGCGCGGCCGACGGCCACTCGCTGCCGCTGTCCGCCGGACAGTTCCTTCGGCTTGCGGCCGAGGAGGTGAGCGATGTCGAGTTGCTGCGCGACGGCGTCGACGCGTTCGGCGGCGTCCGCCTTGCGCATCTTCTTCACCCGCAGCGGGAACGCGAGGTTCTTCGCGACGCTCAGATGGGGGTACAGGGCGTAGTTCTGGAAGACCATCGCCACGTCCCGCCTCCGCGCCGGCGCGATCGTGATGTCCTCGTCGTCGAGGAGGATCCGGCCGCTGGTGGGTTCGAGCAGGCCCGCGAGCATGCGCAGCAGCGTGGTCTTCCCGCAGCCGCTCGGCCCGAGTAGGACCAGGAAGTCGCCGTCCCGGATGTCGAGGTCGATGTTGTCGACGGCGGTGACGCCTCCGAATGTGCGACTCAGGTTCTCGATTCGAATCCTGCCCATGGCCTTCTCCCGATGAAATGCTGTTACCCGATCACGTCGAATCGGGAATTTTGGTTTCAGCGGAAGTTAGCCAGGCTAAAGTGAACGCGGGCCGAACGGACCGCCAAGCATCGGTGATGCTTGGCGCAACGTCCCGGCCGATCACGGATTGATCAGCGGCACAATCTGCTTGAATGTCGCGGCCGCCGCCTCCGCCGAACCGCCCCTCGCCTCGCAAACTGCGATCTGCAGTCCGATCAGGAACGCGACCTGCACGACCGTCGCCGACGCACCGAGCCCGCCCCACGGCCCGGTTCCGCCCCCGACGACCAGCGCGATATCGGACAACTCCACCAGTGTCGACCTGGCGTAGCTCGTTACCCCGATCACCGTGGCCCCCGCCGTCCGCGCCGCCTCGACGGGGCGGATGGTGACGGAGTTGAGCCCGCTGTCGCTGACCGCGAGCAGCACGTCCCGCGAGGTGAGCTGCCCCGCGGTGAGCTGCTGGATCACGGCGTCACTCGGCGCCTCTACGGGCCGTCCGTTGAGCATGAACCGGACCGCGACGGCCGCCGCGGACGGGCCCGAGCCGCCGTTCCCGACAACAAGGACCCGCTCCGCCGCGGCCAGCGCGCGGACCGCCCGGTCGAACGCCTCCTCGTCGAGCGGTGCGAGTGCGCCGCCGAGGTCGGTGGCCAGTTCGGTGAACACGGCTCGTAGCAGCCCGGCGCCGACCTGTGCGCCCGGCTCCGCATCCGCCGCGGGCGTGTTCGCTGCCCCGAGGTCGCGCAGCAGCAGCATCCGCAGGTGCTGGAATCCCTTGAATCCGAGGTTCTGGCACGCCCGGACCACGGTGGCGTTCGACGTCCCCGCGTGTTCCGCGACGTCGGCTGCCGACCACCACGCCACGTCCCGGGGACGCTCCACGCACACGTCCGCCACTCGGCGCTCGCTCGGCGCGAGCTTGGGCGCGACGGCGCGGATGGCGGCCAGGGTGGCCCCGACGGGCGGATCGTCCAGTGACGTACTCATGCCCCTGAATAGCACACGGTGGTGAACACCGGGAGCGACCGGCTTGCCGTGGAGCACGCCGACGTGCCGCGCGACATGGTCGAGCAGATCGCGCGCGACCTTCGACGCGGGGCGGTGCGCGATTTCGTTCCACTGCTGGTCGAACGGTCCGCGAAGCCCGCTACCGGTCAGCGGGAGTTGCTGCGCGGCTGGTGGTTCCGTCCGCCCAGACGACCAGGTAGGAGCGTCCGGGCCGGGTGTCGAGCCAGTCGGCGGCGTGTTCGCCCAGTGCGTAGGCGGCGGTGGCGTCGATGTCTGCCCAGGTCAATGTGTCGGCGATGACGGTGACCGAGGCGACGCCGGTGGGAGGCTCGCCGGTGCGGGCATCGACGAGGTGGTTGCCGCGGTGCGCGGTGCCGGAGGTGGCGACCGCACTGGTGTGCACGGGCACGGTGGCAATGAGAGTTCGCGTGTCGAAGGGGTTCTCGATTCCGATGCGCCACGGCGCCGCGTCGGGGTCGAGGGTGCGGCAGGTCATGTCGCCGCCCGCGGAGAGGCAGAAGTCGGTGGCGTCCAGTGCCCGGAGGTGCTCGGCGGCCCGCTCGACCGCCCAGCCTTTCACGACTCCGTCGGGGTCGAGGAAGATCTCGCCGGTGGGTCCGGGTCGGCGGATCGCGAAGGCGCCACCGGATTCGCGTTCGGCGCGGTGGCCGAGCGCGAAGACCTCGGCCACCGCGGCGGGCAGTTGATCGGTTCCCTTCTCTCCTCGGATCATTGCGGAAAGGAAGGAGTCCGGTCGATACGTGCTGAAGAGCTGATCCGTCGCACGCAAGGAGGCGAGTGCGTCGGTCCAGGCCTGGCGGCCGCGGCGATCGGCGGCGTGCCGTCCCCGCATCGCCAGACTGATCGGCATCCCCATCACGTGCTGGACATAGCGCTGCGTGGCCTTGCAGCGCATCGAATCGGATGTGGACCCGGGCACGGTGTCGACGCTCACAGCCCCGCCTCGTCGAGAGCGGACTGCAGCGACTGCACATAGCCGGCGCTCGTGACGGTGGCACCGCTCACCATGTCGATGTCCGCACTTTGTTCGGCGAGGGTCTCGTCCACCAGCACGGGCAGGGCGCGGGCATTGATCTGCTGGTCCTTGCCGTTGCCGTCCGGATACTGCGGAACGGTCACGTCGGTGATCGTGCCGCCCGACACTACGATCTGCACTTGCACGGGACCCCAACGGGTCTGGGCTGTGGAACCGGTGATCGTGGACGAGGACTCCGGTGCAGGGTCGCCGTCCGCGGCAGTCGGTTCGGATGGTTCCGGGGGCTCGGAGGACCCTGTGGGTCCGAGATTTCCGGGTAGGGAGGTGGAGGCGACGACGGTGTCGGGCGTCGCGTCCATCGGGCCCTCGGTGGAGGTGTGGTACCCGAACAGCAGCACACCCGCGGTGATCGTGCTCAGCAGCCATGTGACGATGCGTTTCATCGAGAGGTCACCACCTGAAGGTTTCGGAGTGGACGCGGCTGTCGGGGACGCCGGCCGCGCGGGTTGTGCGGTGAACCGCGTCGGTCCACGGCTGCGGACCGCAGATGTAGACCTCGCGGGAGGCGACGTCGGGTATCCACTGGGTCAGTGCGGTGAGATCGTCGATCTCGTCCATGCCGCTGCCGAGCCACGACGTGGGGGACCGCCGTGGGCCGGGGAGCCACACGATCTGCAGACCTCGTCGCTCGGCCAGGTGCTGGAGCTCCCGGACGAACAACGGTTCGGAGGTGTAGCGCAGCAGGATGATCGCCTCCCTGGGCCGATAGTCGAGTTCTTCGGCCAGGGCACGTAGTGGGGCCGCGCCGACGCCGGCCCCGATCAGTGCAACCCGCCGCGTACCGTGGGTGCGGCGTGAGGACCGCCCGTAGGGGCCTTCGAACAGCACCGGTGTACCCGGCGCCAGGGTGTGGGCGCGGGAGCTGCCCTCGCCGAGTGCTTTGACGGAGATCCGTAGGCTGCGTCCGTCAGGGGCGGCCGAGAGTGAGTAGGGGTTGGCCCGGGTCCACCCGGGGCCGCTCAGGAATCGCCAGTGGAAGAACTGGCCCGCGGACGCGGGCAAACGGTCGAGTCGGCGTCCGGACAGGTGAACCGAGACGACACCGTCGCCTTCGGGAACGACGGCGGTGACGCGCAGCCGGTGTCGTGCATTGCGCCACAACGGAAGACCGACGCGCCATACGAGTACGGCCGCAACGGCGAGGGCCCACAGGGTCCACCAGTAGACCGTCGCCGCGGATGAGGTGAGGAACTCCTGACCGGTCCAGAGTTGGTGCGGAACAGCGAGTCCCACGCCCAGATACGCGTAGAGATGAAGCAGGTGCCAGCTCTCGTAGCGCAGCCGGTCCCGCACCCACCGGATGCTGGTGACCACGACCATCAACAACAGCGCAGTACCGGCAACGGCCAACAACATCCCGGGATAGTCGACGGTCAAGTCCCACAGCATCGCCGGACTCCGGGTGAGGTCGCCACCGGCGTATCCCCAGGTGATGATGCAGATATGCCCGACCATGACCGCGACGGACGTCGATCCGACGATGCGGTGTAACCCGATCAGCCGGTCCTGACCGAAGGCGCGCTCGAGGATCGGAATACGCGCGACGAGGAAGACCTGCGCGAGGAGAAGGTCGGCGGAAACCAGCCCGGCGAGGCGCCCAACGGACATCAGCGCGGTCTCGGGCACCACGAGATCCTCGATACCGCCGTCGGCCGTCCACCAGTAACAGACCACCAGGAGACTGAGCCAGAGCGAGACGCCGGCACCATAGCGGACGCCGGCATCGAACTGCCGAGCGGTGAACCGCTCCGCGGTGTGACGATCCGGGCGACTCCGATCGCTGTGCCGCGTATACGGCGCTACTGGCGATTCGATGGGGATCGGTTCGGTTCGCATGGGCTGTCCCTCGGGCGCGCGGTCGTGGAGTGCGGGCACGTCGCCCGGATACCCAGGATCGGCGACGGAACTGGGTACCCGGATCGAGGTAGCTGTGAGTTTCCTGCGAAGCGATTCGATGGCACCGTTACGGGTGCAGCGGTGCCTGCAAAATGGCGGTGTCGTCGCCGGGTGCGCTGACGCCGAGCGTGGTGGCGTCGGACATCGGTAGCGCCGCGGCGAGGTTCATCGACATCTTCCGGTCGCCGCCGGCGATGAAACTGCCTGCGTTCATGCGACTTCCGTCGGGTCGTTGCAGCCAGACGTTGTACGTGCTGCCCTGGGGGAGTCCGGTGACGTCGAGGCTGATCCCGGTTCCCCAGGCGCGGTTCTCCACCCGCGCGGACGCCTCCACGCCCGCGGCGGGCGCGGTGAAGGCCACCGGCTGTCCGGGCGGGGTGCTCGGGACGAGGGTGCGGAGGAAGAATCCGCCGGTGAGCAGTCCGAGAGCGGTGACGGCGGCCGCGGCGACGATCGCGACCCGGCGGTGCCGTTGCCGGCTGCGTTCGCGGTCGAGCGTCGCGAGGATCGTGCCGGGTAGTGCGGGGGACGGCGCCGGCGGCGGCTCGAGCAGTCGGTCGGGGTCTGCTTGCCCCAGGACCGAGGCCACCGGGGTCAGCTCGATCAACTCGGCCCGGCAGTCCGGGCATCCGTCCAGGTGGGCGCGTACCGCCACGGCTTCGTGGTCGTCGAGGCGCCCGAGCGCGTACATGCCCAGCAAGGTGTGCATCTGTCGGCAGCGATCACTGGTCACCGTGCCACCCCATTTCTTCCAGTACGAGTTTGAGCGCCTTCAGCCCGTAGTACACCCGACTGCGCACGGTGCCCACGGGGATGCCGAGTTCCGCCGCGACCTCGCTGGTGGACCGGTCGCGCAGATGAATCTCGACGAGTACGACGCGATGCTGTTCGGACAGTCGCCGCAGCGCCTCCTCGACCTGCAGTCCCACCAGCAACTGTTCCAGCGGGCGCTCGGGCACCGGAACGTCGGGCGGCTCGGTGTCGGCGAGCTGGGGCCGGGCGGCCCGCGCCCGGCTCGCGTCGATCACCACGTTGCGGCAGATGGCATACAGCCAGGTCCGGACGGTGGAACGCTGCGGGTCGTACCGGTCCGCGCCGCGCCAGGCGCGGAGGAACGTCTCCTGCACCACTTCCTCCGCGCGTCCCCGGTCTCCGAGCGAGCGGTAGGCGAGGGCGAACAGTTCGCCGGCGTGATCGTCGTAGACGGTCCTCAACACCGCGTTGTCGGCCAAATTCCCGACCGACTCCTCCGCCCGCTTGCGCGACATGCGTAGCCGCACGACCTCACCTCCTGCAACACCGGAAATGTCGTCGGCCCGCCCGACGTCCGCCAGGGTGTACGGACGTGAGTGCCGCGGCGTTCACCGTCGATTCTCCACCAGCGTCTTCGTGAAAGTTCGCGGCCGCCGTGAACGCGGCCGGCCCGCGGTCCGTACTCCCCGGCGTCGTCCGCGATCGGCGGGCGGCATCGAAGAGAGAACGGAGATCTGATGATCGCGAAGCGAGCGATTCTCGCGGTGGCCTGCGCGGGCGCTGCGGTTGCCCTGATGTCGGGCTGCAGCCAGGCGGCCGAGGCCCCGGCGGATGCGACGACCAGCATGCAAGGCGCAGCGCCGACGACCGGCGTAGCGGATGCAGCGGATGCAGCGCCGACGCTCGGCACGCGGGAGACCGCGCTGGGCACCGTGCTGACCGACGGCGACGGCTTCACGCTCTACCGTTTCGACGAGGACACCGCCGACCTGGTGAAGTGCGTGGGCCCGTGTGCCGAGATCTGGCCGCCGACACAAGGCACGCCGGTACCCAACCCGAACTCCATCCTGCCGGGCACGGTGGGCACGACGACGCGTCCCGATGGCGTCGAGCAGGCGACCTACGACGGTCATCCTCTCTACCGGTTCGCCAAGGACACGGCCCCCGGAGTGACGAGCGGAGACGGGGTCAAGGGGACGTGGCACGTGGTGACGGTCGATGCCGCGCAGGGGTGACGGTCACGAACCCTCGGTCGGTGGTCGGTCAGGGGCAAGCGTCACCCGGCGTAGCGCCCTGATCGGCATGGCGGCGGTCGGTGCGATCGCCGCGGTGGACGTCGGTGGGTTCCTGTTCGCCGGCGGCCGGCTGACCCCGCACAGCGTCACCCCGTCGCAGTTCGTCGATCGGTTCGAGCAGGTTTTCGGCCGGCACGAGGGGTTCCGGCGGAACCACGCGAAGGGCGTGAGTGCCACGGGGTGGTTCACGCCGACCGGCGCCGGGTCCGCGGTGTCCACGGCGAGCGTCTTCCGGGCCGGCGGCCGCCACCCCGTCACCGGGCGGTTCTCGTTGTCGGGCGGGCTGCCCGACGCCGTCGACGCCGCCGACACCGTGCGCGGTCTGGGATTGGTCTTCCGGTTGCCCGAGGGAGAGCAATGGCGGACCGCGATGATCGACAGTCCGGTGTTTCCCGACCGCACGCCGGACGGTTTCCGCGATCGGCTGCTCGCCTCGAAGAAGGTCCCGGACACGGGCAAGCCCGATCCGGCCGCGATGGCCTCGTTCCTGGCATGCCATCCCGAGACGGCGGCGGCGATGGACGTCATCCGGCAACAGCCTCGCACTTCCGGGTTCGGGGACAGCACATTTCACGGGCTCAATGCCTTCCGGTGCACCGACCGTTCCGGGGGCACGGTTCCGGTGCGCTGGAAGCTGGTGCCGCAGCAACCTGTCCGGCATCCCGGCGCCGAGGAGGAGTCCGGCCGCGACTACCTGTTCGACGCCCTCGTCCGGGACGTCACGCGAGGACCACTGCGCTGGCGGATGATCCTCACGATCGGGGAGGCGGGGGACTCGACGGACGATGCCACCCGACCGTGGCCGGCCGACAGGAAGACCCTCGACGTGGGCACGCTGACCGTCGATGCGATCGACACCGAAGCGCCGGACAATGCGCGGGACGTCAACTTCGATCCGCTCGTACTGCCGAACGGCATTGCGCCGTCGGATGATCCACTGCTCAGTGCACGGTCCGCGGTCTACGCGGAATCGTTCAACCGGCGGTCCGGTGAGCCGAAATCGCCGAGTCGAGTCAATGTTTCGGAGGTGCCCGATGAGCGATAGCCCGACACGGTATGCGTTCACGTCGCGGGTGCTGCACTGGGTGATGGCGATCCTGGTGATCGCACAACTCTTCCTCGGCGTCGCGATGGTGGCGTCGTTGGACGCCTACCATTTGTTGCGGACGGTGCATCAACCGCTGGGGTTCGCGATTCTCGTCCTCGCGGTCGTGCGCATCGGCAACCGGATCCTCCACCGTCCGCCGCCGTCCGCCGGGATGCGGCCCGCCGAGCGGATGGTCGCGACCGGGTCGGAATGCCTGCTCTACGGACTCCTGGTGCTGCAACCGGTCACCGGGTGGGCGATGCTGTCGGCGGGCGGGTTCCCGATCGCCCTCACCGCGCAGCTGAGTCTGCCCGCGATCGCTCCCCGCGATCCGGATCTGTACTCGGTGTTGCGGCAGTCCCACACGGTGCTCGGGTACCTACTGTTCGCAGCGTTCACCGCGCACCTGTGCGCCATCCTGTTCCACACGTTCGTCCTGCGTGACCGGATTCTCGGCCGGATGACGATGGGGCGCCGGCACCGGCCCGCCCAGCCGCCGCAACGACAGGATCAAGAGTTCAGGGTTTCCTGAATACAGGAATCGCTGTATCGTCGGGCCATGGAGATGGTGATCCACCGCGACGCGCTGGCCCGGTTCGGATACGCCTTGTCGGACACGACGCGCACGCAGATCCTGCTGAGCCTGCGGTCGGGGCCCGGGTATCCGTCCGAGCTGGCCGAACAGATCGGGGTATCGCGTCAGATCCTGTCGAATCACCTGGCCTGCCTGCGTGGTTGCGGCCTCGTCGTCGCGGCGCCGGAGGGGCGGCGGACGCGGTACGAACTGGCGGATCCGCGGATCGGGCGCGCGCTGGACGACCTGATCGGCCTGGTGCTGGCCGTCGATCCGTCCTGCTGCCCGGACGCCGAGACCGACGGCTGCTGCTGATGGCGTCGGAACTCGGAATGCCCGCCACGCGAACGGCTCTCACCGCGCAGCGGCGGCAGGTCCTGGGGCGGCGGATCCGGTGGTTCGTGGCCGCGACGATCAGCTACAACGTGCTCGAGGCGGTCATCGCGCTGAGCGAGGGCGCGCGGGTGTCGTCGACCGCGCTGATCGGATTCGGCCTCGACTCGGTCATCGAGGTGTCCTCCGCGGCGGCCGTGGCCTGGCAGTTCGCCGGGAAGGACCCGGAATCGCGGGAGCGGGTGACGCTGCGGATCATCGCGTTCTCGTTCTTCGCGTTGGCCGTGTATGTCACGGTCGACGCGATCCGTTCCCTCTTCGGCATCGGCGAAGCGGAGCACTCGATCGTCGGGATCGCCCTGGCGGCAGTCAGTCTCGCGATCATGCCCGTGCTGTCGTGGGCGCAGAGGCGCGCGGGACGCGAACTCGGCTCCCTCTCGGCGGTCGCCGATTCCAAACAGACCCTGCTGTGCACCTACCTGTCCGCCGTCCTGCTGGTGGGGCTGCTGCTCAACTCCCTGCTGGGGTGGTCCTGGGCCGACCCGATCGCGGCCCTGGTCATCGCCGCGATCGCGGTCAAGGAGGGCATCAACGCCTGGCAGGGCGACACCTGCTGCCCGGCGCCGGTCACCACCTCCGGTGCCGGCGCCGGTCCTGCCTGCGACTGCTGCGACGACTGAAAGGTCCCCCGACGGTCACTTCCCCCCGACGATGCCGCTGTCGAGGAGTTTGGCGACGTCGGAGTCGGAGCTGCCGAGGAGGTCGCGGAGGACGCTGCCGGTGTCGTCGCCGACGGCGGAGGCGGGTGCGACGGTGGCGTGGTGTCCGTCGAACGATGCCGGATGGCCGGAGGCGAGGTAGGTGCCGATCCGCGGCTGGTCGAGGGGGGTGAACATCGGGTTGTCCTCGAGTTCGCCGGATTTGACGAGTTCCTCGAACGTGCGGTAGCGCTCGGCGAGGACGGACGTCTTCGAGAGTGCCTCGGACACTTCGGCTGCGGTGTGTTCGCGGAACCAGCGGGTGAACAGTGCGGTGAGGACGTCGCGGTGGGTGAAGCGGTCGGCTTCGCGCGCGAAGTCGGCGTCGAGTGCGGTGGCGAGTGCCTCCACGGCGGCGGTGGTTCCGGTGACGGCAACGAGGTCGCGGAAGTGCCGTGGGGTGAGGGCCACGATCATGAAGCGGGCGCCGTCGCTGGTGGTGAAATCCGTTCCGTACGTGCCGTAGACGGAGTTTCCGGTCCCTTGCCTGCCGGTGCCGTTGATCTGCACCTCGGTGAGGTAGCCGAGGGTGCCGGCAGTGGCGAGCGCGACGTCCTCGAGCGGCAGGGAGATGCGGGTGCCCTCGCCGGTGGCGTCGCGGTGACGGGCGGCGGACGCGACGGCCAGCGCGGCGTACAGCCCGCACGCCACGTCCCAGGCGGGGAGGACGTGGTTGACGACGCCGGCGTGGTCGGCGGGACCGGTGATGGACGGGAAGCCGAGCCCGGCGTTGACGGTGTAGTCGACGCCGGGGGAACCGTCACGGCCACCCAGGATTTCGAGGGCAATGACGTCGGAGCGGAGCGCGCTCAGCGTGTCGTGGGAGAGCCAGTCACGACCTCCCGCGTTCGTGACGAGAATTCCGCCGCCCGTTCCGGGGGCCGCGACCAGTTGCTGGACGAGCCGCTGCCCCTCCGGGTTGCGCATGTCGACGGCCACGGACCGCTTGCCGCGGTTGAGTCCGGTCCAGTAGATGCTCTCGCCGTCGCCCGTGATCGGCCAGCGGTTGTAGTCGGCGGCGCCGCCGATGGGGTCGATCCGGATGACCTCGGCCCCCAGCTGGGAAAGGGTCAGTCCGCACAGGGGGGACGCGATGAAGCTGGAGACCTCGACGATCCGAAGTCCGGCAAGGGGAGTGTGGGCGGTCACGAGAGATGCTCCTTGATGGTGGAGGTCAGGCCATGAGGGCGGTGAAGCGCCAGTCGAGGACGGGGACGTCGGACGCTGTGGCGTTGTGCGCGAGCACCAGTGAACGCAGATGCAGTACTCCGCCGCCGCCGGGCAACTCCTCGGCGCTCTCGATTTCGAGTTCGCTGGTGAGGGTGTCGCCTTCGTGGACGGGACCGGTGTGGTCGCAGGACTTCCAGCCCAGGACGGTGACGAGATTCGGCAGGGCGCGCGTGGCCTGCCCGAGCGCGATGCCGATGGTGTGGCCGCCGTAGACGAGCCGTCCGTCGGCGCCGACCCGTTCGTCGTGGTGGGTGGCCGCGATGTTGAGGGTGAGGCGCGCCAGTTCGGGGGCGCTCGAGACCACGTCGCCGCTGCTCCGCAGCACGGATCCGGCGAGGTCGGCCGAGAAGTGCTGTCCGGGAACCTTGTCGCGGTAACGGGCGAGGTCCCAGCCCTCGGGGGCGGCGAACGATTGCTCGGACTGCGGCCCGATCGCGGACAGGTCGTCGGACTTACGGACGCGGTCCTCGTCGGGGTTCGCGCTCAACGGGAGCATCGCGCAGCGGTAGAAATCGAGGACGGTGCGGCCGTCCTGGTCGGTGGACGTCATCCGCAGCGCCGCCAGCCCGGTGAGTTTGCGCCCCGGTTTTGCCGAGTTCTCCCGCAGTCCCACCACTTCGGTGCGCGTGTAGAGCGTGTCGCCGAGATGGGGGAAGTGGTGGAAACGGAGGCCGCGGTAGAACAGGTTGGCCTTCACGTGGTGGGTGGCCAGCGTGGATTGTCCGATGGCGACGTCGGTGACGAGGCCGGGGTTCGCGACTGCCTCCGCGGACCCGGTGACGGCCCGGGACAGGTGCGCGTCGAGGGGCAGCCGCAGGCGGTCACCGAGGATGGCCTGATGGGCGGCGGCGAGACCGCTGGTGAGGGTGACGGCGGGGGCGGTGTCGAATGCCTGCCCGACCTCGAGTTCGTCGAAGTACGGTCCACCGACATAAGTCTGCGTGATCGTCACTGTGCACCTACCTGGGCGAGAACGCGGCGTGCCGCGACTGCGACGGCCTCGTCGAGCATCTGCCCGTCGAGTTGCGCCGCCCCGGCGCCCGCGGCCTCGGCGGCGGCGAGTGCGTCGATGACGCGTCGTGCGTCCTCGACCGCGGTGTCGGTGGGGGTGAAGGCCGTGGCAGCCGACTCGACCTGGGCGGGATGGATGACCCATTTTCCGTCGAAGCCGAGCGCGCTGGTCCATGCGGCCGAGTGGCGGAAGGCGTCGTCGTCGGCGATGCCGAGGAACGGGCCGTCGATCGCCTGGATTCCGGCGGCGCGGGCGGCGACGAGGATGCCGTCCTGGATCGCGAGCCAGTGCTCGGGGAGGGCGGAGCGGGACCGGCCCAGGGCAGCCCCGAGATCCGCGTAGCCGATGATGACGGACTCGAGCCGGTCGACGGCGCGGGTGATGTCGGCGATGTTCTGCACGCCGACCGGGGTTTCGACGAGAGCTTGCAACCCGATGCCGGTACCGGCGAGCGCCTGATCGGCGCGGACCAGATCCTGCGCCGTCTCCACCTTGGGAACCACGATGCTCGTGAGCGCGGCGCCGAGGGAGGCGCACAGGGCGAGGTCGTCCTCGGCCCACGGCGTGGTCAGCGCGTTGATGCGGACCGCGACGGCCCGGGAGCCGTCCGATTCGAGCACGAGGCGACGCACGAGGTCGCGGGCCTCGGCCTTCCTGGCGGAGGCGACGGCGTCTTCGAGGTCGAGGACCACCTCGTCGGCAGTCGACCGGAGCGCCTTGACGGCTTTGCGCTCGTCGGATCCGGGGGCCACCAGAACGGCGCGCCTGCGGGTGAGGGTCTGCACGATGCTTCATTCCTAGGGTCCGGGAGCCCGGGTCGGGCTGGATATGTACGGCCAGCCTGATGCGGCTGCGCTGCTGATGCTGGCAGCGACGCAGCGGTCATGTCAAGACCGATCGTTGACTTTAGGCAGACAATGTCGGATTATGGCCGTACAAATGTTGCGGAAAGTGTGAGGTGGATTCATGGCCAAGCTGAACGAGGAAGAGTCGTACCTGGTCGAGACGGTGCGCGCGTTCATCGATCGCGACGTGAAGCCGACCGTGCAGGCGGTGGAACACGCCAACGAGTACCCCGAGAAGTGGATCGAGCAGATGAAGCAGATCGGGATCTACGGTCTGGCGGTCCCGGAGGAGTACGGCGGATCACCGGTGTCGATGCCCTGCTACGCGCAGGTGACGCAGGAACTGGCCCGCGGCTGGATGAGCCTCGCCGGTGCGATGGGCGGGCACACCGTCGTCGCGAAACTGCTGTCGCTGTACGGCACGGAAGAGCAGAAGCAGCAGTACCTGCCGAAGATGGCGACCGGCGAGATCCGCGCGACGATGGCGTTGACCGAGCCCGGCGGTGGCTCGGATCTGCAGGCCATGTCCACCAACGCCAAGGCGGACGGCGACGATCTGGTGATCACCGGTTCCAAGACGTGGATCTCCAACGCGCGCCGGTCCGGGCTGATCGCGCTGCTGTGCAAGACCGACCCGCAGGCGACCCCCAAGCACAAGGGCATCTCCATCGTCCTGGTCGAGCACGGCCCCGGACTGACGGTGTCGCGGGATCTGCCGAAGCTCGGCTACAAGGGCGTCGAGACGTGTGAGCTGTCGTTCGACGGGTACCGCGCCCCCGCTACCGCGATCCTCGGCGGCACCCCGGGCAAGGGGTTCGGCCAGATGATGAAGGGCCTGGAGACCGGGCGCATCCAGGTGGCCTGCCGTGCGCTGGGTGTGGCCACGGCGGCGCTCGAGGATTCCCTCGCCTACGCGCAGCAGCGCGAGAGCTTCGGTCAGCCGATCTGGAAGCACCAGTCGATCGGCAACTACCTCGCCGACATGGCGACCAAGCTGACCGCGGCCCGGCAGCTCACCTGGCACGCGGCGGAGCAGTACGACAGCGGCGACCGGTGCGACATGGAAGCCGGGATGGCGAAGCTGTACGCGTCCGAGGTGGCGATGGACATCGCCCTCAACGCCGTCCGTATTCACGGTGGTTACGGCTATTCCACCGAGTACGACGTGGAGCGCTACTTCCGGGACGCCCCGCTGATGATCGTCGGCGAAGGCACCAACGAGATCCAGCGCAACGTCATCGTCTCGCAGTTGGTGTCGCGAGGCGGCATCTAGTCGGCAACCTGCACGTAGGATCGGTGCGCGATGAACGGTAGAGAACGAGACACGGAGCCGGCGTACCAACTGGTGTCGAGGCAGCTCCGCGAGCACATTGCTGCGGGCAAGTACAGCGGCGGGATCAAGCTGCCCACCGAATTCGAGCTCGCGGACCAGCACGGCGTCAGCCGGCAGACCGTTCGTCGCGCATTCCAGGACCTGGTGGCCGAGGGCATCGTCTACCGGGTCCCGGGCCGGGGAACGTTCGCCGCCGAGTCCGACGGCCGATACCTGCGGCAGCTGGGGTCGATCGAGGATCTGATGAACCTGTCCACGGACACCACCATGGAGGTGGTCACGCCGCTGCGCCGCCGGGTCGACATCGAGGCCGCGAGCAGGCTCCGCCTCGACACCGACCTCGTCAACACGGTCGTGTTCCGGCGACGCCACGACGACACCCCGTTTGTCCTGACCACCGTCTACCTGCCCGACGAGATCGCCCGGTTCGTCGCCGACGCACCCGAGATGTCCGAGGGTGCCGTCACCTCGCAGACGATCATCGGACTGCTCGAACCGCACCTGCGGAGCCCCATCACCGAGGCCGCGCAATCGATCACCGTCGCGCCGGCGCCGGCGGACGTGGCCCGCGAACTCGGCTGCTCCGAGGGGCACTCGATGCTGCGGGTGGACCGCCTCTACTCCGACTCGGACGGGCGGACGGTCGAGTTGGCGGTCAGCTACTTCCTGCCCGAGCACTACACCTATCGCGTCACCCTCCGCCGCGGCGGACGCTGACCGTCCGCGTCTTGGTCGCCTGAAACCCGTTCTCGCCGTGCGGTCGCCGTGTCCCCGGCCGGACTCCGCCCCCTGGGCTCGTTTGAGGTGTGGCCTACGTGGCGGCGGGCGCGGTGCCCGAACCCCAGCTCCCGAATTGCTCCATCACGCCCCACAGGGGGTCGGTGGGGCCGATGTCGTACGTGCACTCGGCGGGCCGGGGGTCCGGCACGAACGCCCACAGCAGCGCCCCGGCCGCGCCCGCGTCCCGCTGCCCCTGGATCTTGGCGCCGATGTGCGACGCCCGGTCCGTGGTGGCGGCGCATGATCCGGCGAGTTCGCCGATCTCGCCCACCAGGAGCGGTTTGCCGAGTGCCGCAGCCTGTTCGAGGCGCCGTCCGAGTCCGTTCCACTGATCGCCGGGCAGCGGAACCCCGTCGGCGCCGTAATCGTGGTACTGCACGACGTCGACATACGGTGATGCCGAGACGAATTGGTACTCGTCGCCCTGGGTTCCGCACTGGCCGCCGCCGGTGAATCCGGCCGTGATCAGCGTGCGTGGATCACGGGCCCGTACCTCGGCGCCGGCGGCGTCGAAGAAATCACGCAGCACCTGCGCCGCGCCGGGCTCACACGACCGGGTCCACCACGAGCAGTCGGCGTCGGTGCACGTGCTCGTCTCCGGCTCCCCGACGAGTTCCCACGCCGCGAGCGACGGCGAACCACGGAAGCGGTCGACGGCGGTCCGCGTCCAATCCTGAAAGCTCATCAGCGTGCGGGGCGCGCCCGGCGTCATCGTCGTCCAGCCGTCCACGTACCACTGCCGGCCCTTGAACACCCCGTCCTCGCACGCCCCGTCCTGGGGTGCGAGAACCGGGATCAGCATCTGGTCGTGCGCCTCGGCCGCCGCGAACACGGCGTCCATCGGCCCGAAGTCCAGTTGTCCGGTGAAGCGGTTGATCGCCAGCGCCTGGAAGAGGTTGAAACGGGTCAGTGAGTGCGGCGGCAGCGCGGAGAAGTAGGAGTCGAGATCGACCATCGCGCCGCAACCCCAATTGACCGACCAGTTCGTGGCCAACTGGTAGGCGTTGAACCCGGTCGGCCACCACGCCTGCCCGTCGAGCGCGAACCCGTCGGCCGAGGCCGTGACCCTGGCTCCGGGCGCGGGAGCGGCAGCCGACACGAGACCACCTCCCAGCACCGTCAGTGCGACGGTCGCGATCACCGCCGCCAGCTTCGTGATGCGCGTCACCGTCATGAATGAATAGTAGGGACCAGTCGGTACGAATGGAGGCTCGTTTCGCGCCTCGAGCGACCGTCCAGTCCCTCTGACAGGGGACGACGCCTCGAACTTCACCCCCTCGACCCGATAGTGTGCACGGCGGGGGCAAGCGCACGTCATTACCGAGAATTCGCAGAGGTTTACATTGTCGAGTCCCGAAAACGACGCCGAGCTCGCAGGCCGCGTCCAGCGCCTGCTGCAGTTCCTGCGTGAGATCGTCCGGGCTCGCACGAAGCCGGTTCTCCGCGTCGACCAGCACGAACAGGTCGAATGGCTGCATCAGGACGGCCGGACCATCCAACTCGATCCCGACGCAGTGCAGGGCGACATCGTCCTGCGCGTGCCCCTCATCGGCGTCGAGGATCCGCCGGACCTTCCCACCGTCCTGGCCGGCTGGGTGGACGCGTCGGCCCGCGCCGACAGCTCGCGGTCCGACCTCGAGCTGAACGCGTCCGACGCGTACGCCGAGGACTCCGACGAGGAATACGACGTGCGCCGCGCGTACGACGTCCGGCAGGCGTTCGACGCGTACGTGCCGCGGTGGCAGGCGTGGGCGAAGGCGGACCGGGAGCGTCGCCCGCACGCCGATCTGTACCAGTCGTTGCAGCGGATGCTGCAGGAGCTGAACGCCCGCCCCGAGTCGATCGAACTCGTGCTCGCGTCCGGTCTGCTGACCCTGGCGGGTGCGGGCCCGGATGACGGTGTCCAGACCCATCTGGTCACCCAGTCGGCGAGCATCCACCGCGATCCGCGGACCGGTGATCTGCTGGTGCGGCTGATCGCGGGCTCCCAGCCCCGGCTCGAGGACTCCCAGTTGTTCACCGGACTGGACGTCTACGACAGCGCGCACGCGATGCCGCTGCAGAAGCGACTGCAGGACACCGCCACATCGCCGCTGAGCGACGGCGTCCGCACACTGCTCGCGGAGTGGGCTCCGAAATCGCTCACCGCGTACGTGGACGTGCGCGACGACGTCCGGCAGCCGGCCGAAGACGCGAACGGCACCGTCACGCTGTCGCCCGCCCTGGTGTTGCGCAAGCGCAGCGCGTTCGCCCTGGTCGAGTACTACGAGCAGATGATCTCCCACCTCGACGGCGACGGCGCGACCGTCCCGCTCGGGCTCGCCCAGTTGGTCGAGGCGATCGAACCGGCGGACCGGCTGTCGTGGCTCGAGCGCACCGGCGCCGCCACCTCCTCCACTCTCGCCGAAGACCCGCTCTTCCCGCTTCCGGCCAACGCCGAGCAGTCGCAGATCATCGAGCGGCTCGGCGGCGACAGCGGAGTGGTGGTCGAGGGCCCGCCCGGGACGGGCAAGACCCACACGATCGCGAACCTGGTGTCGGCGCTGCTCGCCCGCGGCCAGCGGGTGCTCGTCACGAGCGAGAAGGCGCAGGCGCTCCGCGTCCTGAGGGACAAACTCCCGCCCGAAATGCAGGAACTGTGCGTCTCGATCACCGACCTGTCCCGCGGCGGCTCGGACGAGCTCACCCGCAGTGTGGCGACCATCGCCGAACGGAAGTCGTCGTTCAACCCGCACAGCGAGGGCCAGAAGATCGCCGACCTCCGCGCCCAGCGGGACGAGGCCGTGCAGAAGCGGGCCGATGTGCTCGAGCAGGTGAAGGCGCTGCGCGAGTCCGAGACCTACCAGCACGACGCCGTCGCCGACGGCTACGAGGGCACCGCCGCCACCATCGTCCGCAAGGTCATGGGCCTGCAGGACGCGTTCGAGTGGCTTCCCGGGCCACTGCTGACCGAGCAACCGCCCCTCACCGGCACCGAGGTCGAGACCCTGCGCCGGCTGTGCGTGACCGCATCCTCCGAGCGCGCGCAGCGTGCACGCCAGACGCTTCCCGCGCTGGACTCCCTGCTGCCGAACCGGGCCGAACTCGAACGGCTCTGCTCGCGGGCGTCGACCAGCATCCCCATCGACACCCCGCAGTCGGCGCATCTGCTCGAGGTCCTCGGCGGCGTCGAGCCCGAGACCGCCTACTCCATTCGCAGGCACTGCAAGGAACTGCAGGCCCGCGCGCACGACGTCCTCGACCTGGACGGCCAGTTCCAGAGCCTCGCCGACACCGTCCTGTCCGGCCGGGCAACCCACCTGTGGGGTCGGCTGGACGCTCTGCCCGCGATCGTCGAGGCGGCCGCCGCCGCCGACCGGTACATCGGTGCGCAGGACGTCCAGTGCGCCGTCATGACCCGACCCGCCCTGCAAGCGGTGGGTGCGCTCGCCGTCGCCCTGGAATCCGGCGCCGTCGAGTGGAAGGCCCGCTTCCGCCGCAGCGAGGAGCAGAAGGCCGTCGAGGAACTCGGCCTCGACGCCACCGTCGACGGCGTCCCTGCCACGACCGCCGCGACGGTGCGGCTGGTGACCGAGCACCTGCGCGCCCATGACGCCGCGCAGACCGCCGCGACCCTGCTGGCCGATCTGCGAATTCCGGTGGACATGAACGGGTCTCGTGCCGTTCAGGTCGACAGCCTCAACATGATCGTCGGCCGGGTGGCCCGCGTGCGCGCGCTCCTCGTCGCCCGCGACGCGCTGGCCCGTGAACTGTTCGCGCTGTCCCCGAATGCGCCGCGGATTCGCAACCTCGCGGACGCCGTCGCGGTCGCCGGGGCCGCGGAGGCCATCACTACCCGCGCCGACGTCGACAGTGCGCGTGCGGAACTCGACGCCATCGTCTCGGCCGTCTCCACCGAGGTCGACGCGGGACCGTCGCCGGAAGGCACCGCCCTGGTGGCGGCGCTCGACCAGGCGGACAACGCCGCCCTCTCGGAGGCTCTCACCCGGTACGCGATCGCCCGCGTCGAACAGCAGGATCAGCGGACCTTCGACGAACTGTCCGACCGGCTCTCACCCGTCGCCCCGGCACTGTACGACCTGGTGCGCAGGACGGCGGCGCTCACCGAGTGGGACGAGATGAGCTGGCAGATGTCGGAGGCCTGGGCCTGGCGCCGCGCCCGCCAATGGGTCACCGAACAGCACCGGGCCGGCCGTGAGCAGGAACTCGAAGCCGAACTCAACGCCGTCGACGCCGATCTCGCGCACCTCACGGCGCGGCTCGCGGCGGCGACCGCCTGGCGCGACTGCCTCGAACACCTCACCGCGGACCAGGTGCGGGCACTGCAGACGTACCGCGAGCACATCTCGAGCATCGGCGCAGGCGCCGGGAAGTACGCCGAGAAGTACCGCAGCGCAGCACGATCCGCGATGCGGGAGGCGCAGGGCTCCGTGCCCGCCTGGGTGATGCCGCTGCAGCAGGTCCTCGCGTCCATCCCGCCCGTGCCGGGCAGCTTCGACGTCGTCATCGTCGACGAGGCGAGCCAGGCCGACATCACCAACCTGTTCCTGCTGTGGCTGGCGCCGCGGGTCATCGTCGTCGGCGACGACAAGCAGTGCGCCCCCGCCGACATCCCCACCAGCGGCACCCTCGACGACGTGTTCACCCGCCTCGACGCGTACCTGCCCGACCTCCCCGAGTACGTACAGGCGACGCTCACGCCGCGGTCGAGTCTGTTCTCGATTCTGCGCACCAGCTTCGGGCAGGTGGTCCGGCTCCGCGAGCACTTCCGCTCGATGCCCGAGATCATCAACTGGTCGAGTACCCAGTTCTACGGCGAACTGCCGCTGGTCCCGGTGCGGCAGTTCGGCGCGGATCGGCTTCCGCCGCTGAAACATACGTACGTATCCGACGCCTTCGTGTCGGGCAAGGACGCGACGCTGGCCAACCACGTCGAGGCCGCCGCCCTCGTCGATCAGCTCATCGAATGCCTCGTCGACCCGCGCTACGACGGCAAGACGTTCGGAATCGTCGTGCTGCAGGGGCAGTCCCAGGTCGACGCCATCCGCACCGAACTCGTCAAACGCATCGGCATCGAACAGTGGGAGCAGCGGCGACTGCGCGTCGGGACACCGCCGGACTTCCAGGGCGACGAACGGAGCGTCGTCTTCCTGTCGATGGTCGTGGGACCGGAGCAGAACTTCGCACCGCTGACCGCGAACCAGTACAAGCGGCGGTTCAACGTCGCGGCGACACGGGCGCAGGATCAGCTGTGGCTGTTCCACTCCGTGACCGTCGACGAACTCAAGCGGGCCGACCTGCGCAACTCCCTGCTCAGCTACATGATGTCGACGTCGCCGGCGCCGGCCGACCCGATGCCGCAGGACGTCGACCGCGACGTGCGGATCCCCCCGTTCGACAACCTCCTCGAGCAGCGGGTGTTCAACGACATCGCCGAACGCGGCTACCACGTCAATTCCCAAGTCGAGGTGAACAATCGGCGCATCGACCTCGTCGTCACCGGCGGCACCATGAGACTCGCCGTCGAATGCGACGGCGACGCCTTCGCGACCACCCAGGAACAGCGGATCGCGGACCTCGAACGCGAGCAGGAACTCAAGCGGTGCGGCTGGACGTTCTGGCGCGTCCGGGAATCGGAGTACTACCTCGACCCGAAGGCCGCGCTGTCGAGCCTGTGGGACACGCTGGACAACCTGGGCATCGCGCCGCACGCGGTCGACCACGCGATGGCCATCGAGGCCGCCGCCACCGAACGCGCCGCGCGCGACGCGGCAGCAGCGACCGAGCGCGGGAAGCATGCTGCGCCCGTGAGTACTTACTAACCGCCGGACGTTAATAAGTACTCACGGCTGCGGTTACGGTGGCGGAGATGAATCCGAGAATTCAGGAGTTCCCCGTCGCCGACGAGAAGTCGGGTCCGTATGCGATCACGTGCGGACCCGACGGCGCCCTTTGGCTGACGCTCGTCCACGCCGGCCGAATCGCGCGCCTCACCGTCGACGGCGAAGTCGCCTCCTATCCGCTCGACACCGCCGATTGTGGACCCACGATCATCACACCTGGCCCCGACGGCGCCCTGTGGTTCACGCGATTCCGTGATCACCGGATCGGGCGGATCACGCTGGACGGCACCACTGAGTCCTTCCCGACCCCGACCGCCGGCAGCGGCCCGTTCGGCATCGTCACCGGCCCGGACGATGCCCTGTGGTTCACCGAGACCAGCGCCGACCGAATCGGGCGGATCACCACCGACGGACAGATCACCGAGTTTCCGCTACCTACGGACGGCGGATTCCCTTCCGCGATCACGTCGGGCCTGGACGACGCGCTGTGGTTCACCCTCAACCAGGCGAACGCGATCGGCCGTATCGACACCGACGGCAACGTCGCGGTGCATTCTCTGCCCACTCCCGCCGCCGGGCCCGTGGGGATCACCCGCGGAACCGACGGCGCACTCTGGTTCGTCGAGATCGGCGCCGGGCAAATCGGCCGGATCACCGTCGACGGCCGAATCGACGAGTTCCCGCTACCGGACCGCTCGGCCCGACCTCACGCCATCGTCGCCGACCTCGACGACGGTTGCTGGTTCACCGAATGGGGCGCGAACCGGATCGGGCACATCGGGTCGGGCGGCGCAATCACCGAATACGACCTGCCGACACCGTCTTCGGAACCACACGGGATCGCCGTCGGACCGGACGGTGCGGTCTGGGTTGCGCTGGAGATCGGGCGAGTATGCGCTTCGCACCCGTGAGTACTTATTAACCGCGGAACGTTAATAAGTACTCACGGGCCGCAGGCATCGACTGTCGCCACGGAACTCGGCGATGACGTCGTCGCCGCGGCGGACGGTGACGTCGTAGAGGCCGTTGCGCCCGTAGCGTGCGCGCTCGACGGCCTCGGCGACGAGGGTGTCGCCGAGGCGGGTGGAGGCGAGGAACCGGATGTCGGCGCGGGCGGCGACGGCGGCAGTGTCGTACCCGTTGCACGCCATCGCGAATGCGGTGTCGGCGAGGGTGAACACGAAGCCGCCGTGGGTGATGCCGTGACCGTTGACCATGGTCTCACCCACGACCATCGACGCGACCGCGTGACCGGGGCTGAGCTCGAGGATCTGGATGCCGAGCGCCCGGGACGCGTTGTCTGCCTCGAACATCTCCCGCGCGATACGGCATTCCGCGGACGCGTCGACAGTCATGTTTCTCCTACTGGTTGTAGACGGATTCTTCTTCTTGGACGTACATGGTGACGCCGCCGGTGGCGAAGTTGCGGACGTCCTTTCCTGCCTGCTTCATCTCCTCGGACTGCAGACCGGACTTCATGGTCTCGGCGTCGGGGAAGACGAGGCTCGCGACGGCGTAGTACGGCGGCTTCCCGCCGTCGAGGGCGCTGCATTTGCCCCACGTGAAGTCGGACAGGCCGGGGACCTTGCGTGCCAGCGGCATGTGGGTGTCGCGGTAGTAGGCGTCGAACGCGTCGGGGTCATCGGGCTGGCCGTAACAGACGGCGACCTTGAAGCTCATGCATCATCTCCTTTGGCGACGAGGGTGAGAACGTCGTACGTTGCGACGGGGTCGCCGTCCTGGTTGACGACGACTGCATCCCATCGGACTTCACCGTAGTCCGCGCTGCTGCGCGGGGTGATGAGCTTCGCGGTGAGGGTGACGGTGAGGCTGTCGTCGGCCTTGACGGGGGTGAGGAACCGCAGGTTGTCGACGCCGAAGTTGGCGAGGACGGGACCGGGGTTGGGTTCGACGAACAGGCCGGCGGCGAGGGAGACCACCAGGTACCCGTGGGCGACGATGCCACCGAACAGCGGGTTGGCGGCGGCGGCCTCGGGGTCGGTGTGCGCGTAGAACGTGTCGCCGGTGAACTCGGCGAAGTGGTCGATGTCGGCGAGGGTGACCTGACGGGGGCCGCCGACGATGGTGTCGCCGATCCGCAACTGCGCGAGGTTCTTCCGGAACGGGTGGACGCCGTCGTCGTTGCGCTTCGAGCCGGTCACCCACTTGTTCCCGACCGCGGTGAGGATGTCGGGCGTGGCCTGGACCGCGGTGCGCTGCATGTGGTGCAGGATGCCGCGGATGCCGCCGAGTTCCTCGCCGCCGCCTGCGCGTCCGGGTCCGCCGTGGACGAGGACCGGCAGGGGCGAGCCGTGGCCGGTGGATTCCTTGGCGTCGTCGCGGTTGAGGACGAGGACGCGGCCGTGGAACGGGGCGAGGCCCAGGATGATGTCGCGGGCGAGTGCGGAGTCGCGCGTGATGAGGGAGGCGACGAGGCTGCCCTTGCCGCGGGCGGCGAGTGCGATGACCTCGTCGGTGCCGTCGTATCCGATGACGGTGCTGACCGGGCCGAAGGCCTCGATGTCGTGGGGTTCGGTGGCGTCCTTGTCGTCGGAGCGCAGCAGGATCGGCGGCAGGAACGCGCCGGTCTTCTTGTCGGCGCCGACGACCTCGAAGCTGTCCGGGTCGCCGACGACGATCTGCGCCGACTTGGTGAGTCCGCGGAGCGACTTCAGCACCTCGTCGCGCTGTTCGAGGCTGGCGAGCGCACCCATGGTGACGCCGTCGGCGTCGGGGGCGCCGACGACGACGCGGGTCAGCCGGGCCTCGACCGCGGCGATGACGTCGTCCATCAGCACGGTGGGCACGAGGGCGCGCCGGATGGCGGTGCACTTCTGGCCGGCCTTCACCGTCATCTCGGTGACGAGTTGCTTGACGTACAGATCGAATTCTTCGCTGCCCGGTTCGACGTCGGCGCCGAGGATGGACGCGTTGAGCGAGTCGGCTTCGGCGTTGAAGTGGACGCCCTCAGCGACGACGTTCTGGTGTGCCCGCAGGGTGGCGGCGGTGTCGGCGGAGCCGGTGAACGCGACGGAGTCCTGTCCGCCGAGGTGGTCGAGCAGCCCGCGGGCGCTCCCGGACAGTAGCTGGACGGAACCCTCGGGCAGCAGCCCGGATTCGATGATGCGACGGAACACGAGTTCGGTGAGGTACGCCGACTGGCTCGCGGGCTTCACGATCGACGGGACGCCGGCGATGAACGCGGGGGCGAGCTTCTCGAGGAAGCCCCACACGGGGAAGTTGAACGCGTTGATCTGAACGGCGACCCCGCGGCGGGACGTGTAGACGTGCTGGCCGAGGAACGTGCCCTTCTTGCCCAGCTGTTCGAACGCTCCGTCGAGGTAGACGGTGTCGTTGGGGAGTTCGCGGCGGGCCTTGCTCGCGTAGCTGAGGAGGGTGCCGAAGCCGCCGTCGATGTCGACGCCGGAGTCGCGCTTGGTGGCGCCGGTCGAGGTGGACAGGGCGTAGAACTCGTCCTTGCCTGCCATGAGGGTGAGGGCGAGCGCCTTGAGGGCGGCGGCGCGCTCGTGGAAGGTCAGCTTCGCCAGGGCCGGTCCGCCCACCTCGCGGGCGTAGGTCACCATCTCGCCGAGGTCGAGACCGGTCGCGGAGATGCGCGCCACCTCGGAGCCGTCGACCGCGCTCAGCAGCGGGGTTCCCTCGTCCGGCGCGGTGTACCAGCGTCCGGCGGCGTAGCTTTCCAGTAACTTGCTCACGACAACTCCATTTCACCGTACGTTCGGTCGGTTAATAGAATCGTCGCTCTACCCACTGGTTGTCAAGGGAGGATGTGAAGTTTCCCATCGCGACCTGCCCTTGCGTACCGACCGAAGATTCGGTTATTAATAGACGGCACCCCCGTGAAGGAGAAGACTGTGGCCGAAGTGTTTCTGGTGGACGGAGCCCGTACCCCGCAGGGTCGGTACGGCGGAGCGCTCGCAGGAGTGCGCCCCGACGACCTTGCAGGTCTCGTCGTGGCCGAGGCCGCCCGCCGGGCCGGAATCCCGGGCGACGCCGTCGACGAGGTGATCCTCGGTGCCGCCAATCAGGCCGGCGAGGACAACCGTGACGTCGCACGCATGGCCGTGCTGCTCGCGGGCCTGCCCGACAGCGTCCCCGGCTACACGGTGAACCGGCTGTGCGCGAGCGGTCTGACCGCCGTCGCGTCGGCCGCGCACACCATCCGCAGCGGCGAGGCCGACATCGTGATCGCCGGCGGCGTCGAATCGATGACCCGCGCACCCTGGGTGATGGCCAAGCCCGGCACCCCGTGGGCGCGTCCGGGGGAGGTGGCGGACACCTCGCTCGGCTGGCGCTTCACGAACCCGCGGTTCACCGCGACCGACGCGGATGTTCCGGCCGGTGCCGGACCGGACGTCCGCAAGGTGACGTTGTCGATGGGCGAGACCGCCGAGGAGGTCGCCGCGCTCGAGGGCATCACCCGCGCCGAGAGCGACGCGTTCGCGCTGCGCAGCCAGGAGCGGGCCATCGCCGCCGTCGACGCCGGCCGGTTCGGCCGCGAGATCGTCCCGGTGCCGCTGCGCGACGGCGAACTGACCGCCGACGAGACCCCGCGCCGGGGAACCACCCTGGAGAAGCTGGACAAGCTGAAACCCGTCTTCCGCAAGGACGGCATCGTCACCGCCGGTTCCTCGTCTTCGCTGTCGGACGGCGCCGCGGCCCTCGTCGTCGCGAGCGAGGCCGCCGTGGAGCGGTACGGCCTGACCGTCCGCGGCCGCATCGTCACCAGCGCGAGCGCAGGCATCGCCCCCAACGTCATGGGACTCGGCCCGGTCCCGGCCACCCGGAAGGCGCTGGCCCGGGCCAACTGGTCGGTGTCCGACCTCGGCGCCGCCGAACTCAACGAGGCCTTCGCCGCGCAGTCGCTCGGCGTGATCCGGCAGCTGAAGCTGGACGAGTCGATCGTCAACGCCGACGGCGGTGCCATCGCCCTCGGCCACCCGCTGGGCTGCTCGGGTGCGCGGATCCTGCTGACGCTGCTCGGCCGGATGGAACGCGAAGGCGCCCGCCGCGGCCTGGCCACGCTGTGCGTGGGCGTCGGCCAGGGCGTCGCGATGCTGATCGAGGCGCCGTGAACACGCTGAAGGTCGAGGACCGCGACGACCGCATGGTGGTCACGCTGCACCGGCCGGCGCAGCGCAACGCGATCAACTCGGAGATGATCGCCGAACTGCACCAGGTGTGCGCGGTGCTGGAGGCGACGCCCAAGCCGATGCTGCTGACCGGCGAGGGCGACCACTTCGCCGGTGGCGCCGACATCGCCGAACTGCGCGAGCGCGGCCGCGACGAGGCGTTCGCCGGCATCAACCGCACGCTGTTCGACCGCATCGCGAAGCTGCCGATGCCCACCGTCGCCGCGGTCAGCGGATACGCGCTCGGCGGCGGCGCCGAACTGTCCTACGCCTGCGACCTGCGGATCGCCACCGAGACCGCGGTGTTCGGGAACCCCGAACCCGGGCTGGGCATCATGGCCGCGGCGGGCGCGAGCTACCGGCTGCCGGAACTGGTCGGCAAGTCCGTCGCCAAGCAGGTGCTGCTCGGGGGCCGGAACCTCGACGCCGACGCGGCGCTGCGGCACGGCCTCGTGATGGACGTCGTCCCCGCCGGCGAGCACGTCGCCGCCGCCGAGAAGGCGATCGACCGCATCGTCCGCTCGGCGCCGCTGGCCCTGAAGCTCACCAAGATCATCGTCGACGCACCGGGCTCGCACCCGTTCGCCGACGACATCGCCCAGGCGGTGCTGTTCGAGAGCAGTGACAAACACGACCGCATGACGGCCTTTCTGGAGAAGAAGAAATGACGAACACAGCACCGAAGAACGTCGGCGTCGTCGGCGGCGGCCGGATGGGCGCGGGCATCGCGCAGGTCTTCGCCACCCTCGGCTCCACCGTCACCATCGCCGAGAGTGGTAACCGGGAGGCCGCCCTGCAGCGGGTGTCCGACGGACTCGACCGGGCGCACGAGCGCGGCAAGCTCGGCGACGCCGCACCCGCGACGATCCTCGGACGGGTGTCGACGGTGGAGGCGCCCGACGCGCTCCCGCCCGCTCTCGATCTGGTGGTCGAGGCGGTGCCGGAACTGGTCGACCTCAAGCTCGGCGTCCTCTCGCTGGTCGAGAAGACCGTGTCTCCCAACACCGTCATCGCTACCAACACGAGCTCGATCTCCATCGCCGAACTCGGTGCCGTGCTGAACGATCCGGCCCGCCTGATCGGCATGCACTTCTTCAACCCGGTCCCGGCGTCGACGCTCGTGGAGATCGTGCGGGCCCCCGCCACCGATGCCGCGGTGGTCGAGACGGTGCGCGAGTGGGTGTCCCTGCTCGGCAAGACCGAGGTGCTCGTCAACGACTCCCCGGGCTTCGCCACCAGCCGGCTCGGGGTGTGCCTCGGGCTCGAGGCCATCCGCATGCTCGAGGAGGGCGTCGCCGACGCCGAGTCCATCGACCGGGCCATGGAGCTGGGATACCGGCATCCGATGGGGCCGCTGCGGTCCACCGACCTCGTCGGCCTCGACGTCCGGCTCGCGATCGCCGAACACCTCGCGAAGACCCTCGGCGAGCGGTTCGCCCCGCCCGCCCTGCTCCGCGAGAAGGTCGCCCGCGGCGAACTCGGCCGCAAGACCGGTCAAGGGTTCTACACCTGGTCCTGAGAGGCCACCCACCACAACCAGCAGGAGGCGCATTCTCATGAGCAGTAACGACGTGATCGGACTTTCCGTAGAAGCGGGACTGGCCACCATCACCCTGAGCCGGGCGGGCGCGTCCAACGCGCTGGACCGTGCGGTGAAGGAACAGTTGCTCGCCGCGGTCGAGAAGGTGGCCGGCGACGACAGTGTGCGTGCCTTGCTGCTGGCGGCGGAGGGGAAGAACTTCTGTGTCGGCCAGGACCTGGCCGAGCACGTGGCCGGACTCGAGGCCGATCCCGCGCACGCCATGGACACCGTCGCCGAGCACTACAACCCGCTGCTCCGGGCCCTGGCCGGGGTCCGGGTGCCGGTGGTCGTTGCGATCAACGGGGCGTGTGTCGGGGCGGGTCTCGGCATCGCCCTCGCCGGGGACATCCGGATCGCGGGGGAGGGCGCCAAGTTCGCCACCGCGTTCACCGGCATCGCCCTGGCCGGGGACTCCGGCCTCAGTCACACGCTCGTCGAGGCGCTCGGGGCGAGCCGTGCGACGGGGTTGATGATGCTCGGCGACCGGTTCACCGCGGCGCAGGCGCTGGACTGGGGGCTGGTGCACCGGGTGGTGCCCGACGCCGAACTCGGGGAGGCGGCCGCCGCGCTGGCGCGGCAGCTCGCCGACGGCCCCACGGCCGCGTATGCGCAGGTCAAGTCGCTGGTCTCGGCGGCGTCCACCGGGCTGTCAGAAGCGCTCGAGCGGGAGCGTGAGGCCGCGGAGGCGCTCGGACAGTCGAAGGATCACCGCAGTGCGGTCGACGCGTTCCTCGCGAAACGCACGCCCACCTTCGAAGGACACTGACGTAATTCGGCTCCCGCCCTTGTGTGGGCGGGGGCTGACATGCATACTTGATACCAACCGATCATTCGGTAATAGAGGTAGGACATATGACCACGTCACACGCTTCCGATGAGCTGCAAACGCTCTTCGACGACACCATCGCAGCCGACCAGAGGGTCGAGCCCCGGGACTGGATGCCCGACGGCTACCGCAAGACGCTGATCCGGCAGATCGCGCAGCACGCGCACTCGGAGATCATCGGCATGCAGCCGGAGGGCAACTGGCTCACCCGCGCGCCGTCGCTGCGTCGCAAGGCGATCCTCATGGCGAAGGTCCAGGACGAGGCCGGGCACGGCCTGTACCTGTACTCGGCCGCCGAGACACTCGGAGCCGACCGCGCCGACCTCACCGAGAAGCTGATCGAGGGCAAGCAGAAGTACTCCTCGATCTTCAACTACCCGACGCTCACCTACGCCGACGTGGGCGTCATCGGCTGGCTGGTCGACGGCGCCGCGATCTGCAACCAGGTGCCGTTGTGCCGCAGCTCCTTCGGGCCGTACGCCCGCGCGATGATCCGGGTCTGCAAGGAGGAGTCGTTCCACCAGCGGCAGGGCTTCGAACTGCTGATGACGATGATGCGCGGCAGCGACGCCCAGCGGGAGATGGTGCAGGAGTCGGTGAACCGGTGGTGGTGGCCGGCGCTGATGATGTTCGGACCGCCGGACGACCAGTCGCCGAACTCCGAGCAGTCCATGAAGTGGCGCATCAAGCGGCACACCAACGACGAACTCCGCCAGAGGTTCGTCGACATGTCCATCCCGCAGGCCGAGGTCCTCGGCGTGACGTTCCCGGATCCGGACCTGAAGTGGAATGCCGAACGCGGCGCCCACGACTTCGGGGAACCCGACTGGAGCGAATTCATGCAGGTGATCAAGGGCAACGGCGCCTCGAGCGTCGAGCGCGTCGCCAACCGGCGGGCAGCACACGAGAACGGGGCGTGGGTGCGGGAGGCCGCAACGGCCTTCGCCCGCCGCGAGAGCAACAAGGAGAACGCACGATGAGCACGGACGACACCGCGGTGCGCGCGGACTGGCCCCTGTACGAGGTGTTCCTGCGGGGCAAGCGCGGACTCAACCACGTCCACGTCGGATCCCTGCACGCCGCGGACGACGAGATGGCCGTCCGCCACGCGCGGGACGTCTACACCCGCCGCAACGAGGGTGTGAGCATCTGGGTGGTGCGGTCCAGTGCGATCGTGGCGTCCAGCCCGTCGGAGAAGGACCCGTTCTTCGCGCCGAGCGGCGACAAGGTGTACCGGCACCCCACGTTCTACGAGATCCCCGACAACGTTCCCCACATGTGATCCGGCCCAGACCGTTTCGCAGGCCGACGAGAATTCCGAGGATGTACCGATGACCGACCACGACAACGCCTACGACGGCCTCGTCGACGAAGACAGCCACGGCCAGTGGGCTTTCGGCACCAGCTTCGACGACCCCCTGGCCGGCGTCGACACCACGGTTCCGGGTGACGTCGACCTCGCCGCACTGGCCGGATACTGCCTGATGCTCGGCGACGACGCGCTGATCAGTTCGCAGCGGCTCGCCGAGTGGAGCACGCGCGCACCGGAACTCGAAGAAGAGGTGGCGCTCGCGAACGTCGGCCTCGACCTGCTCGGTCAGGCGCGACTGCTGCTCGCCCGGGCGGCCGCCGCGGACGCGTCGGTGGTGCCGTTCATTTCGGACACGAGCCCGATTCCCGCCGAAGACGCGCTCGCGTTCTTCCGCGACGAGAACCGGTTCCGCAACACCCGTCTCACCGAACTCGACAACGGCGACTTCGCGCAGACCGTCACGCGACTGCTGGTCTTCGCCACGTGGCGGCTGGCCCTGTTCGACCGCCTGCGCACCTCCCGCGACCCCGTTCTCGCGGCGGTCGCCGTGAAGGGCGTCAAGGAACTCACCTACCACCGCGACTACGCCGCCCGGTGGGTGGTGACGCTCGGTTGCGGTACGGCGGAGTCGAAGTCGCGCATGGGGGACGCCCTCGCCCGGGTGTGGCCGTACGTCGACGAACTCTTCACCCCGACCACCGAAGAACTCGCCCTCGCGGGCGTGGGTGTCGGCGTCGACCCGCGGGACCTTCGCGAGGAATTCGACACCGTGCTCGCTCAGGTGCTGAAGGCCGCGGAGCTCACCGCCCCCACGGGCCGGACCGTCGGCACCGTCGGTGGCCGGGCCGGACGCCAGGGCCTGCACACCGAGGCCCTCGGACTGCTGCTCGCCGAGATGCAGAGCGTGGCCCGGGCCCATCCGGAAGGAGTGTGGTGACATGACCACCGCAGTGCGCAGCGACGCCCGCCGCCTCGCCGAGTCCGTCCTGGACCCGGAGATGCCGATGCTCACGCTCGCCGATCTGGGAGTGCTCCGCGACGTCGAGGAGCACGCCGACGGATCGGTGGTCGTCACCATCACCCCCACCTACTCCGGGTGCCCCGCAATGGCCACGATGCGCGACGACATCGAGCACACCCTGCAGGACGCCGGCTTCGGCAGCGTCGAGGTCCGGACCGTCCTCACGCCGCCGTGGAGCACCGATTGGATCAGCGACGACGGCCGGCGCAAGCTGCGCGAGAACGGCTACTCGACGCCGGGGCCCGCGCCTCTGCGGACGTCCGGTCCCGTCCCGCTGACCCTCACCGTCAAGCCGCGGGCCGTCACGTGCCCGGTGTGCCACTCCGCCAACACCCGTCTCGACTCGGAATTCGGGGCGACGCTGTGCAAGGCCCTGTACCGGTGCCTCGACTGCCTCGAACCCTTCGATCACGTGAAGGAAATCTGATCATGACCACTGCGGTGTCCCCGAAGCCCGGTGCGGCGTTGCGCAACAGGGCATTCCACACGCTCACCGTCGCCGACGTCGAATCCCTCTGCGACGACGCGGTCGCGGTCACGTTCGACGTCCCCGCCGACCTCGCCGACGAGTTCGCGTTCGGCCCCGGCCAGTCGCTCACCCTGCGGCGCACGATCGACGGCGTCGAGCACCGCCGCTCGTACTCCATCTGTGCGCCTGCCGGTTCCGCGCCGCGGGTCGGTGTGCGCGAGGTGTCCGACGGCCTGTTCTCGACGTGGCTCGTCCGCGACGTCCGGCCCGGCGACCGGATCGAGGTGCAGGGCCCGAGCGGATCGTTCGTCGCCGACCCCGATGCCGGCGGTCGGCACGTGCTGATCGCCGCCGGATCGGGCATCACCCCGATGCTGTCGATCGCCGCGTCGATGCTCGCCAACCCCGAGGCCGAAGTCGTTCTCCTGTACGGAAACCGGCGCACCCGCTCGGTGATGTTCGCCGAGGAGATCGCGGACCTCAAGGACATGTACGGGTCGCGTTTCG
Source organism: Rhodococcus sp. NCIMB 12038 (assembly GCF_002165735.1). Taxonomy (NCBI): domain Bacteria; kingdom Bacillati; phylum Actinomycetota; class Actinomycetes; order Mycobacteriales; family Nocardiaceae; genus Rhodococcus; species Rhodococcus sp. NCIMB 12038. The sequence continues at coordinate 27,726 of NZ_NHML01000020.1, read as the reverse complement.
ACGTGGTGCACGTCCTGTCCCGCGAGCCCCGCGAGGTGGAACTGTTCACCGGGCGCCTCGACGCCGACCGGTTGCGTGCCCTGTTCACGTCCATCGTGCCGCTCGCCGACATCGACCACTTCTGGCTGTGCGGCCCATTCGGGATGGTCACCGACGCCGAGACGGTTCTCGGTGAACTGCAGATCGACAAGAGTCGCGTGCACCACGAACTGTTCTTCGTCGACGACGTCCCGCCGCCGATGGAGAAGCACCGCGAACCCGGTGTCACCGGACCGAGCAGCGAGGTGACCCTCGTCCTGGACGGCCGCTCGACCACGGCGACGCTGCCGCGGGACGAGTCGATCCTCGACGCCGCCGAGAAGTACCGCTCCGACCTTCCGTTCGCCTGCAAGGGCGGCGTCTGCGGAACGTGCCGCGCGAAGATCACGTGCGGTGACGTGGACATGCGACGCAACTACGCGCTCGAGGACTACGAGGTCGACTCCGGCTTCGTGCTGACGTGCCAGACCTTCCCGGTCAGCGACGACGTGACCGTCGATTTCGACGCCTGACCTTACCCAGCCCGCCCACCCCGGAGACTAGAATGACCAGTATCGCCACCCCCTCGCAGGACATCGAGTTCGCCACGCGCGACCGGATCTCGACGCTGCAACTCGAACGTCTGCAGTGGTCACTTCTCCACGCGTACAACAACGTTCCGCATTACCGGAAGGCGTTCGACGACGCGGGCGTTCACCCGAGCGACCTGAAGGACCTGTCCGATCTCGCGAAGTTCCCGTTCACCGCGAAGGCGGACCTGCGGGCCAACTACCCGTTCGGGATGTTCGCGGTGCCGCAGGAGAAGGTCTCCCGCATCCACGCCTCGTCCGGAACCACGGGCCGCCCGACGGTGGTCGGGTACACCGCCAACGACATCAGCAACTGGGCCGACCTGATCGCCCGGAGTCTGCGGGCCGGTGGCGTGAAGCCGTCCGACAAGGTGCACGTCGCGTACGGGTACGGCCTGTTCACGGGCGGCCTCGGCGCGCACTACGGCGCCGAACGGCTGGGCTGCACGGTGATCCCGATGTCCGGGGGCATGACCGACCGCCAGATCCAGCTGATCGAGGACTTCGAACCCGACGCGATCATGGTGACCCCGTCGTACATGCTCACGATCGTTGACGCGATGATCAAGAAGGGCATCGACCCGTCGAAGACGTCGCTACGGACCGGGGTGTTCGGGGCGGAGCCGTGGACCGAGGAGATGCGCACCGAACTCGAGAAGCAGCTGAACATGGACGCCGTGGACATCTACGGACTGTCCGAGGTGATGGGCCCCGGTGTGGCGATGGAATGCGTCGACACCAAGGACGGCCTGCACATCTGGGAAGACCACTTCTACCCGGAGATCATCGACCCGGTCACCGGAGAGGTGCTGCCCGACGGCGAGGAGGGCGAACTCGTCTTCACCTCGCTCACCAAGGAGGCCATGCCGATCATCCGTTACCGCACCCGCGACCTCACCCGGTTGCTGCCGGGCACGGCACGGTCGGTGCGGCGGATGCAGAAGGTCACCGGGCGCACCGACGACATGATCATCCTGCGCGGAGTGAATCTGTTCCCCACCCAGATCGAGGAACTGATCCTCACCGTCTCCGCGCTGGCCCCGCAGTTCCAGTGCATCCTCGACCGCCCCGGTAGGATGGACGAACTGACCGTACGAGTCGAAGCCCGCCCCGATGCGTCCGCCACCGATCATCCCCGTTCCGCCGCCGAACTCCAGAAGCTGGTCAAGAACCGCATCGGAGTGAGCGTGAAGGTGGATGTGGTGGCCCCCGGCGCACTGGAGCGGTCGCTCGGCAAGGCACGGCGACTGATCGACAACCGCTCCGCTCTGTGAGGTGATCGAAGGTGCGTCTCGGTGGTGAACACGCGCGTGACGACGACGGGCAGTTCGAGCACTGGCGGCAGGCCGTCTCCACGGCGTTCGTCCCGCTCGCCGTGGTGTCCACCGCCGAGGACGGCGAGACCAGGTTCACCGGGACCCTGCGCAGCACCGCGCTGGGCGGGTTGCAGCTGAGCGAGGTCGGGGGACGGGCGGTGGACGTCCGGCGGACCCGCACGTCCATCAAGCGATCCGACCCCGGCCTGGTGAAGGTGGGTCTGCAACTGTCGGGCCGCGGCGTCATCGTCCAGGACGACCGTGAGGCCGTGCTCGGGCCCGGCGATTTCGCGGTCTACGACACCAGCAAGCCGTACGACCTGCACTTCGCCGGCGACTTCAGCATGTTCGTGCTCATGTTTCCCCGCGAAATGCTGCGCATCGCCTCGCGGGAACTGGGCACCGCGTCGGCGCGCCGCATCCGCGGCAGCAGCGGGATGGGCGCGCTCGTCTCGCCGTTCCTGACCAACCTCCACCACTCCGTCGTGACCGGCACGATGCCGACGACCCCCCTCGTCGAGGACGCCGTCGTCGACCTGCTCAGTGCGGCGGTGCAGTCGGAGGCACCCGCCGACGCCACCGCTCCCGGCGCGACACTGCTGCTCCGGGTGAAGTCGTTCATCGACGCACACCTGCACGACCCCGCACTCGACACCGCCACGGTGGCATCCCACCACCACGTGTCGACGCGGCACCTGCAGAAGATGTTCGAGGCGGACGGGCACACGGTGGCCGGGTGGATCCGTCACCGCCGGCTCGAGAAGAGCCGCCGCGATCTCAAGGACGCGCGCTTCCGCGGCGACAGCATCGGAACCATCTGTGCCCGGTACGGTCTCGTCAACTCTTCGCACTTCTCACGGCTGTTCAAGGACACGTACGGGGTATCGCCGCGAGCGTTCCGCGAACAGGAACTCCTGCCGATCAGCGTGTGAGGTCGGCGCAAAATTCGGTCGCGCGCCGCGGCCCCGCAGGTCACACTGGATCGGTCGTCGCGACCTGAGGAGTGGGACCGCTGGAATTGCACGAATACGCCCGGCTCGACGCCGTCGGTCTGCGTGCGCTGATCCGCGCGGGCGACGTCACGGCGGCGGAGGTCGAATCCGTTGCGCGAACGGCGATCGCACAGGCGGACGCCGACCTCGGCGCACTGACCCTGCCGCCCTTCGATCCGGCGCTGGATCACCGACCCGACGGCCTGCTGGCGGGGGTGCCGTTCGTCGTCAAGGACAGCGGCCCGTTCGCGAAGGGTGTGCCGTTCACCCTCGGCAGCCGCAGCATCCGCGGCGCCGTCGCCGCTGTGGATCACGAACTGATGTCCAGGTTCCGGGCCGCCGGCCTCGTGGCGCTCGGTCAGACCACCGCACCCGAATTCGGGCTGAACTTCGCGACGGAACCGGTGCGGTACGGGCCGACGCGCAATCCGTGGGCGCTCGATCGCGGCACCGGCGGGTCCAGCGGTGGCTCCGCGGCGCTCGTCGCCGCCGGGGCGGTTCCGCTGGCGCACGGCAACGACGGCGCCGGGTCGCTGCGGGTGCCTGCCTCGTGCTGCGGGCTCGTCGGTCTGAAACCGAGCCGCGGCCGAATCCCCTGCGGCCCACTGGTCGGTGAGGCCGGGTTCGGGCACATCTACGAGTTCGCCCTCACCCGGACGGTCCGCGACACGGCCCATCTGCTGGACGCCGTCGCGGCCCCGCCGATCGGTGAAAAGTACACCGCCCCGGCGCAGTCCGGTCGCTACGGCGACGCGATGCACGCCGATCCCGGCCGGCTGCGGGTGGCCCTGACGGCCGAGCCGTGGGGCGGAGGTCCGGTCGACCCGCAGGTGTCGGCGGCCACGGTCGCCGCCGGCAAGACCCTCGAATGGATCGGCCACACCGTGACCGAGACTTGCCCGCAGTTCGACGCGGAGGATGTCGTCGAGGCGTCGACCCTCACCGCCGTCGCCACCGGTGCGGCGATCCTCCGCGCCCCGCGAAGACCCGATCCTGCTCTGCTCGAGGCGGTCTCGCGGGCGGTGCTGCAGGAGACCCAGGCGTTCACGGCTCTCGACGTCGCGGCCGCACTCGACGCGCAGCACCGGGTGACCCGTGCCATCGGGCTGTTCTTCACCCGATTCGACCTGCTGGTGACCCCGACCGTCGCGTGGCTGCCGGTGCTGCACGGCACCCTCGACTACGACGACCCCGGGCACAGTGTGCGCTCGTGGCTGCGCCGGATCTTCGAGTTCGGTCCGTTCACCGCCGCGTTCAACGTGTCCGGAAACCCCGCGATCAGCGTGCCGCTCGCGCTGAGCCGTGAGGGCCTCCCCATCGGGATCCAACTCGTCGCGGCCACCGGCAGGGAAGATCTGCTGCTGCAGGTGGCCGCGCAGTTGGAGCAGGCGGCGCCGTGGAGGGATCGCCAACCGTCGATCTTCGTCGGCTGACGCCGCCCGTGCGCGGTGTCAGAGCACGGATTCCAGCCACGCCGCCGTCTCGAACAGGCGTTGCTCGGCGCCGGGGCGCCCGATCAGCTGCAATCCGAGGGGCAGGCCCGCGCTGTCGCGCTTGCCGGGGATCGTGACCACGGGCAGGCCCATCGCCTGCCACGGTCGGCTCAGCACCGGCGTCCCCGTCGCGTCGTGACCGCGGGGAGCGCCGCCGAGCGCCGCGGGTCCGAGGACGGCCTCGTCCTCGTCCAGCGACGCGAGCAGCAACCGTCGGGTCTCGGCGATTCCGGACAGGGCGGCACGGTACTGCGCCTCGGTGGTCTGGGCTCCCGCGGCGAACAATTCGGCGAGGGGTGCACTGATCTCGCCTGGCTGCGCCGCCTCGGCGACGCGTTCCCGGGCCGCGTCGTACGCCATCACCGTGTGGTGGTGTTCCGTCAGCGCCACGACGGCCGCGGCGGCGTCGACCTCCCGGCACCGGACACCCGCGGACTGCGCGGCACCCGCGGTGGTCCTGAGCGCCGCCGTCATGTCCGGGGACACCTCGCCGAGTTCGAACCCACTCCACAGGCGGAGCCGGCGCGGCGCGGAAGGCTCGAGAGCGGGCGCCCGGGTGCCGTCGCGCAGCGCCGTCCACGCGAAGTGGAGATCGGACACGGTGCGTGCCAGCAGCCCGACCGTGTCGAGTCGGGGACTCAATCCGGTGATGCCGGCGGTCGGGAGTTCGCCGTGGGCGGTGACGAAACCCGCGACTCCGCAGAACGACGCGGGCCGGGTCAGCGATCCCGCGGTCTGCGTGCCGAACGCCAGCGGCACCATGCCCGCGGCCACCGCTGCCGCCGAACCGCTCGACGACCCGCCGGGGGTGTGGTCCACGGCGCGCGGATTGCGGGTCGGGCCGGGCTTGAAGTACCCGAACTCGGTGGTTACAGTCTTGCCGACCGGGAGCGCACCGAGAGCACGCGCACGGGCCACACAGTCGGCGTCCGTCGACGCCGTTTCCGCGCTCCGCAGCTCACTGCCGCAGCGCGTCGGCATACCGGCGACGTCGATCAGATCCTTGACGCCGACGGGAATACCCCACAGCACGCCGCCGGGGTCGCTGGACTGGATCCGGGCGGCCGCAGACCGCACCGCGTCGGGATCGAGGTGGGCCCAGGCGTGGATTGCCGGGTCCAGGTCCGCGATCCGCGCGAGCGCCGCCTCCGCCACGTCGATCGGTGTCGTTCCGCCCGACGACAGTTGCTCGGTCAGGTCCCGGAGTGGGCCGGGAGACTGCACTTCCGTCTTCATTGCATCGCCGCCATCGTGTCGTCGTTCTTCGTCTCGGTCTGTCCGGTGAGCGCCCGGGTGCGCATCACCGAGAAGAGGCGGTCGGCCTGTGCCTTGGTCTCCCCGGACGGCGCCGACAGCAGCGCGACGACGACGGACACCGCCAGCGAGAGGGGCGCCACGGCGAGTGCCGGGTTCGAGAATCCGAGGATGGAGTCCGGCCCCTGGACGACGGGGCTGAGCAGGATGACGGTGATCGACAGCGCCAGCCCGACGACGATGCCGGAGATGACGGCACGGGCCGTCATGCGCTTCCAGTACATGGTCAGCAGCAGGGCAGGCAGGTTCGCGCATGCGGCGATGGACATTCCCAGCGACGCGAGGAACGCGACGTTCTGCTTCTGCGCCGCGAACGCGATGGCGACACCGATGACGCAGGTCGCCACGGTCGCCACCCGGGCCGCGCGGTGCTGAGCCTTCGCCGACACCGATCCGTTGCAAATCACCTGCCCGTACAGATCGTGTGCGATCGCACCCGACGTCGCGATCACCAGGCCGGACAGCGCGGCCAGAATGGTCACGAACGCCACGGCCGCGACGAACGCCAGCAGCACGCCGCCGCCGACGGTTTCCGCGAGCTGCGCGACCGCGAGGTTGCCGCCGCGGTTCTCGGACTTGATCACCTCGACCCCGACCAGCTTGGCGGCGCCGTAACCGAGCACGGGAACGAGCAGGTAGAACGCGAAGAAGATCCAGATCGCTGTGTAGGCGGACGTTCTCGCCTGCTTCGCGTTCGGGACGGTGAGGAATCGGATCATGACGTGCGGCAGGCCGAGCACGCCGAGAACGAGTCCGACGGTCTGCGACAACTGGTCGAACGACGCCGCGCCCGACGTCCGCTGCGGTGCGACGAACGACTGACCGAATTCGGCGAGCGCGGTGCTGAACGGGCCGAAGGGGTTGAAATCGAAGCGCACCAGCACGAGAACGAACAGCACGACGGCGCACACCATGAGCAGACCGGTCTTGATGATCTGGATCCAGCTGGTGGCGAGCATGCCACCGACGAGCGTGTATGCGGTGGTGAGTGTTCCGATGATCAGCACGGCCACCGCGTAGTCGAGGTCGAACAGCAGCGACACGAGCAGTGCGGCGCCGACCAGCTGCGACACGAGGTAGACCACGCTGATCACCACCGTGCTGAGCGCCATCATCGAGCGCACGTCCTTGCCGGGAAAGCGGGTGGCGAGGACATCCGCCAGGGTGAAGCGGCCGAGGTTGCGCAGCGGCTCGGCGATCAGCAGCATCGCGAGAACGAACGCGACGGGCACGAAGACCGCGAGATAGAACCCGTTGAAACCGGTCAGGGCGATCGCACCGGTGACACCGAGAAACGAGGCGGCAGAGATGAAGTCGCCGGCGATCGCGACACCGTTCTGGCGACCGGTGAGGCTGCCGCCCGCGACGTAGTGATCGGCCGCCGACTTGTTCCGCTTGGACGCCCACGCGGTGATCATCAGGGTGACGGCGACGAGCGCCGCGAAGAGTGACGCAGAGACGAGGTTCACGGCGCGTTATCCTTTCGCCAGGGAGGCGGTTCGAGCGTCGAGTTCGGCGGCACGCGCCATGTAATACCGGGCCACGACGATGGCGACGGCGAATTGCGCGACGGCGTAGAGCCACGCCACGGTGACGCCGCTGAACACGACGCCGTCCAGCAACGAGGTAAACCCGCCGAGAATCGGCAGTGGCAGGAACAGGGCGAGGACCAGGGCGCTGAGACGAAACGTCAGGGCGGCGCGGGTATCTGCGAGCTCCTGCAGGTCGAGGTCCTGGGGGAGGCGTTCGGGCGGTGACGAGGTGTCCATGTCTATCTACCTCCGGCTGCGGCGGGAACGAGGGCGGGTGTCACGGTGATCGGATCGGACCACTCGTCGTAGAACAACCAGTCGGGAGACTCGACCGGGACCGACAAACGGTGGAACTTGCGCTGGAAGTAGACGAGGCTGTCGCCCTGTTCGCGCGTCCGGACGCGGTCGAGTTCGATGAACATCACCGAATGCGATCCCATTGTCTTGACGTCGGCGATCCGGCCCGCGAGCACCACATGGGCGGCGCGCAGGATCGGGACACCGTCGCCGGTGTCCTCCTCCCAGATGTCCCACTGGAAGCGGTCCGCCATCGCCACCTTCGTCGCGCCCGCGAAATGCATGGCCAGTTCTTCGTCGTCGCCGGACAGCACGTTGATGCCGACTCGGCCGTTCTCCCGGAACACGTTGTGCATCGCGCTGTTCTGGTTCACGCACACGAGCGCCGTGGGCGGGGAGTCGGTGACCGAGCAGACGGCGGTGACGGTCATTCCGCAGCGCCCGGCGGGGCCGTCGGTCGTCACGACGTTGACCGCGGCTGGCAGATTCGCCATGGCGGTGCGGAAGTTCAATTGCATGGGAGTGAGTTCGGGCATTTTCAGCCTCCGTGAGTCGGAACGGGAATTCGTGTCACCACGTGGCGCCGGCGATCCTGAAGAAAAGGATATGACGCGCTCGTGCGCTGGAACATTGGCGGCGACGCTACTTTCTCGCAGTAAGTCGCGTACCCGGGTAGGGGATTTCTTCAGTTGGCTGTCGCTTCCGTTACGGTCGGTGTTGACTGGACGGGGAAGCAAGTCATCTGTGCGAGGCAGGATTCGATGGAGCAGCAGGAAACGCGGGTTTACATCGTCGACGACGATCAGGAGTTGTGCGCATCGCTTGCGTGGCTGCTCGATTCGGTCAACATCACGTCGGAGTACTACTTGTCGGTGCAGTCGTTCCTCGACGAGTACCGCCGCGACATCCCGGCCTGCCTCGTCCTGGACGTCCGGATGCCGGAAGTCGGAGGATTCCAGCTCCAGGAGACACTCCTCGCCGACGAATCCCCGATTCCGATCATCTTCGTGTCGGCGCACGGTGACATCAAGATGTCGGTGCGGGCACTGCAGCGGGGTGCGCTGACGTTCATCGAGAAGCCCTACGATCCGCAGCACATGCTCGACGTGATCCAGGATGCGCTCCGGGTCGCGCGGCAACGATTCGGTGAGCGCCGCAACCGAACGGAATTGCAGGGGCGAATCGACGCGCTGACGGTGCGGGAACGGGAAATTCTCGCACTCGTGCTCGACGGTCTGCCGAGCAAGAACATCGCCAAAGAGCTGGGCATCAGCGTGAAAACGGTCGACGTGCATCGCACTCGGATCAAGGAGAAGACCGGAGCAGAAAGCATTGCGGTTCTCGTGCGCGACATTCTGCAGGCCGGACTCTCCGTGACCTGACAGTGTTCAGGGAAGCTCGACGACGAGTCGCGCGGATTTCGCGCGCGACACGCACGCGGCAATTCTGTCTCCCGCCTTTCTCTCACTCTTGGTGAGGCAATTGTCGCGGTGGTCGGGTTCGCCCTCGAGGACGTCCAGGACGCACGTGCCGCAGATCCCTTCCCGGCACGAGGTGTCGATCTCGATGTCGTTCTCTTCGAGTACGTCGGCGATGGATTTTCCGGCCGGTACGTCGAACACTTCGCCCGTGTCGAGTTCCACCTCGAACGCCGTGTCCGATTCGGTCGCGGCAGGCGTCGCCGCCTCGAAGTGTTCGACGTGGACCGCATCCTCGCCGACCGCCGGTTCGGCCAGCAGGCGCACCCGATCCATGAAACCTTCGGGACCGCACGTGTAGACGTGGGTGGCGGCGGACGCGTCCGCCAGGATCTTCTCGAGCGCCGAGAACTGGGCGTCCCGCGTGAGGCCGAAGTGCTGGTGCACGTCCTGCCGGAAATCCGAATTCTCCAACAGGTCGACGAACGCGGCCTGCGCCCTCGTCCGCGCGAAGTAGTGCAGGTCGAATCGCTGCCCCTGCCGATGCAACGCGAACGCCAGACTCAGCATCGGCGTCAGCCCGATCCCCGCCGCAACGAGGATGTGCCGATCGGCGTCCTCGGCAAGCGTGAGCAGTGTCCGCGGCCCGCTGATCCGCAACTCGCTGCCGGTCGTCACGTGATCGTGCAGGGCGGCCGAGCCACCGCGCGGGCCGGTCTCGCGTTTGACGGCGACGACATACGAGTCGGACTCGTGCGGCGGGCTGCACAACGAGTACTGGGTGAGGACCTCGGTGGGTCCGAGAATGTCGATGTGGGCGCCCGCAGGGTACGGATCGAACGGTGCACCATCCGCCCGGACCAGCCGGAACGACTTGATGTCCGGCGTTTCCTCGACGACTTCCGCGACAGTGACAGTGAACATGCTCATGGTGATTCTTCCTCCGGTGCTGCGACCCGTCGCCCTCGAGCGGGGGTCAGCGCATGTACAGGCCGCCGTTGACGTCCCAGCAGGCTCCGGTCACCGACGCGGCGGCCGGAGATGCGAGGAGGGCCACCGTCTCGGCGATGAATTCGGGCGACCCCAGTGTGCCCACCGGGATGGTGGTGAGAATGGCCGCCAGTTTGTCCGCGGGCACCGTCTCGCGCACCACCGGCAGGTCCAGCGGTCCGGGCGACACCGCGTTGACGGTGACACCCGACGGTGCGAGTTCCCGGGCGAAGACCTTGGTCAGCGTTCCGACACCGCCCTTCGCGGCCGCGTAGTGGGCCCCGGTCGCCGTGCCGCCGTTCTGGCCGGCGAGCGAGGCGATGTTGACGATGCGGCCGTAGCCGCGTTCGGCGAAGTGACTCCCGAACACCTGGCAGCCGAGGAACGCGCCGTTGAGGTTGATCTCGACGATGTCCGAGAACTCCTCCGGCGCAATGTTCATCAACGAGCCGGTCTGGGAACGGCCGGCATTGTTGACGAGAACGTCCGCCCCACCCCAGAGGTCGACGACCCGGTCGCGCAGGGACTCGAAGTCGGGCTTCTTCCGGACGTCGAGGACCGCGGCGACGGCGGTGTTCCCGGAGGAATCCAGGTTCACCGCAGTCTCTTTCGCGGCGGCCTCGTCGATGTCTGCGACCAGTACGCGATATCCGCGGTCGTGCAACACTCGGGCGATGGCGGCGCCGAGTCCGCGTCCGGCGCCCGTGACTACTGCGACGTGATCCATGTCGAACTCCTATTTCTGGATGGGAAGGTCAGAGGAGGTAGCCGGAGGCGTTGACCGCGGCCTGCGAGTTGACGAGCCGGATGACCTTCAGGTCCAGCCTCGGCCCGGCCTCGGTTTCGCGGATGCGATGCGTGACGTCGGCGGCGAGGGTTTGCTGGTCGTCGCGTTTGAAGCCCACGAGGATCTGCGCGGACTTCAGCGTGATCGAGTCCTCGGTGCGGTCCTCGACGGTGAAGCGGGAGACGGTGCGAACGGTGCGGGCCGCGGCGAGCGCGGACATCGAGTACCCCGAGGTCAACCGTTCGATCCGCATGCGCCGCATCCGGGTGTCGTCGTTGACCATGTTCAGCGATCCGTCGAAGTCGTCGGTGTCGGGGTCGATGGGAATGACGTACCGGCCTTCGTCGGTCCACAGGGCGTCCCAGGTCTGGTAGTCCTTGGCGTCGAGCAGGGCCGCTTCGTGCCAGACGAGTTCGATCGCCTGCAGTACCCGGGTGTCGGACAGTGCGATCGTCAGGAGGTCAGTGCTCATCGGTCATCATCTTCTTCCACATTGCGTAGGCCTCGCGCATTCCGGTTTCGTCGGTGACGTGCGAGGTGCGGTGCCCGTCGCTGTCGAGTGCTTCGCGGTTCAGGCCGCGGTTGACCATGATCGGCATTCCGGGTGCGCCGCGGGAGCCGCGCTGCACCCGGTCCCAGGCCTCGGAGTCGTCGGGGCTGCCGAATCCGAACGGGCCCTGGAAATGTTCGTGGATGCGGAGACGTTCGCGGTTGACGATCTCGGGTCCGCCGTCCATGCCGAGGGCGATGTGCCGGATCTCGGTCTCGTCGACCGCGATCGGGCGCAGTACCCGGAAGAACGACATCGACATCGCGACGTTGGGGAAGAGGTTGAGGTTGAACCCGGCGCCGTGCATGGACCGGACGATGCGGCGCACCTGGTCGGCGGGCATCGTCTTCGACAGTTCCTCGACGATGTGGTCGAAGCGGGCCTGAATCTTCTCGGTGCCGTCGTCGTGGTCCAGGTCGACATGTTCGGGGACCATGATGGCGACGCTGTGACCGTTGCCGAGCGCGTGCGTGACGGCGTTGTCGTCGGTCATGAAGGAGAGCATGTCGGCGGTTTCGGCGTCCACGGACGACATCCACGATCGGTGCACGATCGGGAAGTGGTAGCCGTCGGTGGTGTTCTCCAACTGGATCTTCCAGTTGCCGCGGAACCGGAAGCAGTGCTCGCCCTGGGTCTTGATCGGGTAGCCGGCACCCTGCTTCATGAACAGGTCGATCCACACCTTCGCGTCGCCGAGGAAGTCGTCGAGGGGTTCGATGTCGGGGTTGAAGCTGGCGAAGATCATGCCCGCGTACGACTCCACCCGCAGGCTCTGCAGCGGGAGATCCTTCTTGTCGAGGTCCTCGTCGTAGCCGTCGGGGTAGGGGATTCCGCGCAGCCGCCCGTCGAGGGCGTACGACCAGCTGTGATAGGGGCAGGTGAACCCGTTTGCCTTGCCCTTGGGGACCTCGCAGACGCTGGCCCCGCGGTGGCGGCACCGGTTGAGCAGGACGTTGAAGTTGCCCTTGCGGTCGCGGTTGACGATCACCGGCTGCCTGCCGATGGTCGCCATCTTGAAGCTTCCGGCCTCGGGGATCTCGCTCTCGTGGGCGACCCACACCCAGGTGCGGTAGAAGATCCGCTCGAGTTCGGCCTCGAACATGTCGGGGTCGGTGTACAGCGATCCGTCCACGCGGTCGTCGGTGGCGAGGTCCGCGAAGTTGGTTGCGGTGAAACCGGCGTCTGTGGGATCCAGCGAAGTGGTCATCACATTCTCTTTCAATTCGATTCGAGCAGTCGCGGTGCCTCGTCGAGGCGGGTGGCGAACAGCTTCTCGGTCGTGAAGTGGCGGATCCGGGCTGTGCCGTCCCGGACTTCGCACTCGGCGGTGATGCGGGCGACGAGCAGTTCGGCCGATTCGTCCTCGTACCGCGACAGCTGTTGCATGACCCACCGCCCCTGCGCGGTGGGTCCGTCCACGTCGATCTGCTCGTTGCCGAGCAGGTGCGCATTTCCCCGGAAATGGGAGTTCGGTGGCAGGTACGCGGTGAGCATTCCGACGATCTCCCGGCGGCCCTGCCGCTTGCCGAACTTGTGCGCGTAGTCGCTGCCGACGCCTTCCCACACCGCGTCGGCGGTGAAGAGGGAGCCGAGTTCTTCGGCCGAGAACTGCACGGACGGAACGTCACACAGTTCCATGTAGCGGCACATCACCCGGTGAACGGCCTCACGCGTCTCGATGCGCTCGGTCGCGTCCGCACGGTGCATGTCGCTCACACGCCGAGGTCGACGTCTTCGCGGACGGTGAGCGCGCGGCCGATGCGGGCCTCGATCTTCGCGTATCGCCACAGCGTGTACTCGCCGACCGTGGTGGTGCGGAAGAGGTTGCAGACGTCCTTCACGGTCTCCTGGGTGTCGACGTCGGCGAGGATGTAGCACGTCCACGGCCAGCCGTCCGACGGTCCCACCATGTGGCTGTCGTCGTCGATGTCTCCGATCACCCGGACGCCGGGCGTCTCGGCCAGCGCGTCCATCATCCCGGAGAACGCCTTCCACACCAGGCCGCCCTGGCCGGTCGGGAGGTCGAAGAAGTTCTGGTTGATGCCGATGCAGAACAGCACTCTCAGTGGTGCGGTCATGGTTGTACTCCTGAAGGGTCGGTGGTGGTCGGGGTGCGTCCGGTGCTCAGATGAAGCCGGGGAACGGCGGGATGTCCATGAGCACCGCACCGGCGCTGTCGTAGATGCCGTCGCCGAGGAAGGCGTGCTGCGGCGGGACCAGTGCCTCGCGCATGTACCGCTGCATCGCGTTGCCGTCGTAGATCGCGCCGGTGCCCGACAACTGGAATGCGGTGTGCACGGCGGACGCTCCCGCCTTGGCGACGTGGGTCGAGGACAGGCGGAGAAGTGCCGCAAGCTTTTCCGGGACGGGATCGCCCGCGACCACCGTGGCGTACGCCTCGTCCGTGACCTCGTAGAAGAAGGCGCGGGCGGACCGCAGCGTCGCCTCCGCCTTGGCCAGGTCGATGCGGTAGTAGGCGCGGTCGGCGAGCTTGGGCGCCCCGGTGATGCCGGTGCGTCCCGCACCGACCTTGATCGCGTAGTCGAGCGCGGCACGTCCCACTCCGAGATTGACGACGGCCAGCACCTGGGCGGCGTATGCGATGGAGGGATAGCGGTAGAGGGGTTCGTCGACGGTGGGGGTTCCGCCCCGGATGAACGTCCAGTCCTCGGGCACGACGACGCCGTCGACCTTCAGTTCGTGGCTTCCGGTACCGGAGAGGCCGACCACGTCCCAGTTCTCGACGATCTCGACGTCCTTCGGCCACAGCAGGGCGGTGCGGGGCTTGCCCGCGGTGGAGTCGCCGCCCCGGATGCCCACACCGAGGATGTCGGCGCCCTTGCATCCGCTGGCGAACTTCCACTGCCCGCTGATCTTCAGGCCGCCCGGCACCTGTTCGGCGGGTTGCACCGGGAACAGACCGCCGGCGAAGACGAGGTCGGGGCTGTCCTTGTACAACTCGGCCTGCGTCGCGAGGGGCAGCGCCGCCAAGTAGACGAGGGCGGAGCCGAAACTCGCGACCCAGCCCGCCGACGCGTCCACCGCGGAGATTCGTTCGATCATCCGCAGGAACTCGCTCGGGGGCAGTGCGTCGCCGCCGAATTGCCGGGGGGTCGCGGCGCGGTAGATGCCGACCTGCTTGAACTCGTCGATCATGTCGCGCGGCACGAACTTCTGGCGTGCGAACTCTTCCCGCCGCAGGGCGACGTGCTCGAGGACGTCCTCGAACGACAGCGTCCCGTTCGCGGCGGTGTCCGTCGTGTCGAGGGTCGGTGCGGTGGTGGTCATCAAATACTCCGATCGACGCGAAGTAGAAGGGGTGTGGCGTGTTTCGTGTCGAGTTCGACGCTATTGCGGTGGCGGGCATCACTCAATCGGTGCTTCCTCCCGCAGACATGCAGAGATGTCGCCTCGGAGTAAAGGATTTCCCTATCGTGTCCGCGGTCTGCACTCTCAGTAGACTCGACCTGAGCCCAAGGAGGCCGCATTGTCCGATCTCGCGCCGTCCGACTACGAACAACTCGTCGAGTCGCTCCGCTACTGCGTCCTGGTCCACGATGCGGCGACCAAGGACATCCTCTGGGCCAACAGGGCCGCGTCGGAACTGCTCGAGTTCACGGTCGAGGAACTCAAACCGCTCAAGGCCCCCGACATGAGTTCCCCGGCGAAGCGCTACCGCCGGTCGGTGGGACGGCGGTGGTTGCAGGAGGCCGTCGACAACGGGGCGGCGGTCACCGAATGGGCGTATCGCGCGAAGAGCGGGCGGGAAGTCCTGACGGAGGCGATCGCGATCCGGGTCGAGTTGAGCGCCCGGACCGTGGTGATGGTGCAGTTCCGCGACATCGAGCAGGAAACGTCGATGCGTCGCGACCTCACGCGCACCGAGGCCGACCTCAGCCGCACCGAGGCCCGCCTGGCCGCGTTCCTGCGGAACATGGCCGAAGGCATCCTGGTCCTCGACGACGACAGCCGCATCACGTATGCGAGCGAGGCGGCCTCGGAACTCCTGAAGGTCCCGGTGGCATCGCTTGTCGGCGAACGTTTCACGGAGTTCTGCCGGGCGGGGCAGTCACGAGAGAGCGTGCGCCGGGCCCTGTATCTCACGACCGCCGACGGGGGTTCCCAGAGCCTGCGCTACGAGGTGGAACTGACAGCCGAGGAGCGCCGCTGGCACGCGGGAAGCTGCCAGCACATTGCGATCGAGAATGATCTGAGCGGGCACCTGCTGCTCTTCCACGACGTCACCGAGCACGTCCGCACCGAGCAGGAGCACGAGCGGGACTCGCAGTACCTCAACTACCTGGCCCGTTACAACGCGATGGGCGACATGGCCATGGCCATCGCACACGAGTTGGCCCAGCCGCTCGCGGCCGCCACCAATTTCATCGCCGGAACGCAGAGCCGGCTCGGTGACGGGCAGAGCAGTCGCGACGAGGTGAGCTGGGGCCTCGGAGAGGCGCGCAAGCAGATCGACCGGGCCAATCAGATCGTCCGGAGCCTGCGCGAATACGTGACGCAACTCGAGGAGTCCCAGCAGATCGTCGACCTCAACGACATCGTGGACGAGTGCGCGTATTTCGTCGACATCCGCGCGCGGCAGAAGGGCGTTCACGTCGAGTACCTCCGCGCGCCCGGACCGGTCGCCGTCGTGTGCGAGCGGGTGCTCACCGGGCAGGTCATCCTCAACCTGTGTTTCAACGCGATCGACGAGATGGCGGAGTGGCCGGCGGCCGACCGCATCGTGACGGTCCGCACCGAGGCCACCGCGACGGAGGGCGTCGTGAGCGTCGAGGACCACGGCAAGGGTCTCGCGCACGTCCCGGACGGCCGAATCTTCGACGGCGCGTTCACGTCGAAGTCCACGGGCCACGGCATCGGACTTGCGCTGAGCCACCGCATCATCACCCGCCAGGGCGGGACGATCACCGCGCGCGAGAACGATCCGCACGGGGCGGTCTTCACGTTCACGCTGCCGGTCGACCCAACCGCTGAGCGACCAAATGCACAGGGGTAAAGGTTTCTTGGATTCCGTTGAGCACGATCCGGTTCTAGCGTTATGGGAAAACCACCGCGGCCCCGGAGGTACCTCGTGGACTATTCGCATCACCATCGCACATTCCTGACCTGTTACGCCGACACCCACCGCTACGGCTGGCATCACGTCGACCTGTTCGTGCACGACGAGCACGGCAACGAAGTGAACTGGGTGCACTGGCAGGTGCGGGAGGACGGACCGGACGGCGCCGACGTGGCCACCGCGCGCGTCGAGCCGAACCTACGGCGGACCACCGATTGGCAACGCGGAATCAGCGCCGACGGAAGCGAGTACTGGATCGCGGAGGCCGCCTGGACGCAGTGACATGCCGGACGCCGAACGGCCGGTTCACCGCAGAAGTGGTGAACCGGCCGTTCGGATTTCGTCGGTGTCCGGCCTACACGACACTCTCCGTGACGCGCTCGAACACGACCTTCCCGCCCAGCACGGTGGTGACGACCTGCATCGCGGGGATGTCGTGCGGGTCGATGGTCTCGAGGTCGCCGTCGAGGATGCACAGGTCGGCCACCTTGCCGGCCTCGAGTGACCCCTTCCAGTCCTCGGCGAAGTCCTGCCAGGCCGCGTTGATCGTGTAGGTCCGGACGGCGTCGGCGAGCCCGATGGTCTGGTCGGGTCCGCTCACCGCGCCGCTGGCCTTGCTCTCCCGCAGGATCATCGTCGAGATGCCCTGTCGCCAGTCGGGCGGTGTGACCGGTGCATCGGAACTGCTCATCAGGTGCACCCCGGATTCGACGGCGCTGCGGTACGGCCATTCGTAGGCGGCACGTTCGGTCCCGACCACCCCGACCTCGAGGTCGGCGATGGTCCACTTGATCGTCGGGTTCATGTTGACGCCGATGTCGTTCTCGGCCAGCCGCTTCAGGGTGGCTTCGCTGATGAAATCGCCGTGGATCAGGTAGTGCCTGGCATCGTCGCGGGGGTGGGCGTTCTGTGCGGCGATGATCGCCTCGGCGACGGTGTCGATGGCACGGTCGCCGGTGACGTGCACACCGATCTGGTAGCCGGCCTCGTGGCCGATGCGGACCATCTCGGTCACCTCGTACACCTGCCGCTCGTCGGTGTCGCCGCCGACGCACAGGGAACCGCAGCCGCCGCCGACGTACTCCTCGTGCATCCACGCGGTCTTGCTCGGCGGGATGCCGTCGGCGAACACCTTCACCCCGAGAACCTGGAACATCCGCGGGTCCACCGTGTCCGGGACCTCGATGTCGGCGAGGTTCTTCCCGAAATCCTCGGCGGACCCGGACATTCCGGTGGGCAGGAGGAGAAGATTGACGCGGGCGCCCAGTTCTCCGCGGCGGGCGAGGTCGGCGTACACCGACAGGCCCTCGGCGCCCATCGCGCCGCCGGCGAGGGCTTCGCCACCGGGGCCGATCGCCGGGTCGGTGAAGCTGGTGATCCCCTCGCTCTGCAGGATCGAGATCGCCGAGCGGAGTGCTTCCTCCCGGCGCTCCCGGGTAAGGGCCGGCAGAACCCGCTGCACGAGGGCCTGCGCTCCCTCCATGACGATGCCGGTCAGCAGGCCGTCCTCGCCGGTGGGCATGAGACTGCCGGGCGGTAGCGGGGTCGTCTCGTCGACCCCGGCGAGGGCGAGCGCCGCGCTGTTCACCCACGACGTGTGCCGGGAGAAGTCCTGCAGGAACACGGGATTGTTCGGGGACACGTCGTCGAGGTCCCAGCGGGTCGGCGTCCGCCCGTCCTCGGCGAGGCATTCGTCGAGATAGCCGTCGTCCCAGCCCGTTCCGATGATCCAGGTGCCGTCCTCGGCCGCCGAGGCGGCCTCCCGCACGCGTTCGCGGACGTCGGCGATCGACCGGACGGCCGGGAACGACACGTCGAGCGACAACGGCGGCGTGTCCAGTCCGTAGGCGATGGCGTGCAGGTGTGAATCGTTGATTCCGGGGAGGATCGTCTTCCCACCGAGATCCGTGACCACGGTGTCCGGTCCGATCAGGGCTTCGATCTCCGCGTCGGTGCCCACCGCGTGGACGAGTCCGTCGCGGACCGCGAGGGCGGTGGCGATCGTGAAGTCCTCGTCGACGGTGAAGACCTTGCCGCGGGTGTAGACGGCATCGGCGTAACTCATCGGTTCCTCCAGGGTGCTGTCGGTGGGAGGGCGGTCAGACGGCCATCGGAGCCATGCCCAGGATCATCAGTGCGGAACCCGACGCCGCGGTCTTGACGCCGGAACGCTCGCGGCGCGGGGTGGAGCGGTAGAGATACAAGGTCGACAGTGCCCAGCACACGAGCACGACGAGGGGAAGCCAGCCGGTCGAGATTCCTGCGCCACCGTGGTGGTGGCCGGAGGGTGCGGGCGCCGACGCCGCCGGGGTGGCAGCGGACATCGGCGCCAGGAGCAGCAGCACACCCATGGCCGTGAGGTCGACCGCGCAGGGAACCGCGGTCCGGCGGTGCATCTTCTCGCCGGTGACGAACACGGCGAGGCCGACGAGGACGGCACCCTCGAGCAGGTGAATCCCTGTCGGCACACCGGGGATCATCATCGCGACCATGGACAGCGCCATCGCGGCGTGCGCGATCCGGACCCGGCAGTCGGTTCCGTGTGCCCGCCACATCGGGACGAGGGCACCGACCGCTCCGACGAACATCGCCGCGTGCACGGCAGGGATCTCGAACATCGTCGGACTCAGATCGTGGGAGTGAGTTCGCGGTGCTGCGCGACGTCGGCGCGGCTCTGCCGGGTGACCCGGGCGACGACCAGTCCGGCGACGAAGAACAGTGCGATGACGGCGAGCAGGATGTCCGCGAGCAGTGCCGACCCGCCGATCAGAGTGGTGAAGTTGTCGAGCACCAACCAGGTGACGGCCACCAGGCCCACACATCCGAGCACGGGGGCGATACGGGTGTGCCAGAGCCGGGTGTCCAGCCGGGTACGGGCGAAGAACGCGATGATCGCGACGCTGGTGAGCACCATCAGCACGAGGATGCTCACGGTGGCCAGACCCGCCATCCAGGTGAACAGTTGCAACACCGGGTCTGCGCCGGCGAGTGCGAACACCCCTACGACCACGGTCGCGGAGATCGTCTGGGCGATCGAGCCGACGTGCGGGGAACCGTGCTTGGGGTGGGTGCGGGCCAGTGCCCGCGGGGCCGCACCCTTGCGGGCCAGGGCGAACACGTACCGGGAGATGGCGTTGTGGAACGCGAGCAGCGCGGCGAACAGGCTCGTGACGAGCATGATCGCCATGACGTCGGCGGCGGGTCCGCCCAGGAACTGCGCGGCCGCGGCGAACGTCAACCCGGCAGGGTCGGCGGCAGCGGCCGCGGAGACGTTGTCGCTGCCGAACGCGAGCACCACGGCCCAGCTGGCCAGGGCGTACACCAGCCCGATGACGATGACGGCGGCGTACGTCGCGATCGGGATCGTGCGCCGGGGGTTGCGGGCCTCCTCGCCGTAGATCGCGGTCGCCTCGAAGCCGATGAACGACGCGATCGCGAACATCAATGCGACACCGGGGGATCCGCTGAAGAACGACGTCGGGGTGAACGACGCGAAGTCGATACCCGCGGCCCCGCCCCGCACCAGGACACCGAACGACAGCGCCAGGATGATGCCGATCTCGAGGACGAGGAGGACACCGAGCACCTTGGCGCCCAGATCGATGCTGCGGTATCCGAGCACGGCCACCAGCGCGATGAGGACCAGCGCCCACATCCACCAGGGCAGGTCGGGTCCGCCGTACTGGACCACCAGTCCCTGGATGGTCGCGGCGGCCAGGCCGTACACGGCGGCCTGGATGGCGGTGTAGGTCAGCAACGCGAGGCCGGCGGCCCCGAGCCCGCAGGATTCGCCGAGACCCTTGGCGACGTAGGCGTAGAACGCGCCGGTGTCGACCATGTGGCTGCTCATCGCCGCGTATCCGACGCTGAAGACGAGCAGTACCAGCGCGGCGATGAGATAGGCGGTCGGGGCACCCGCGCCGTTGCCGATCGCGATCATGACGGGCAGGGCGCCGCCGATCGCCGTGAGGGGAGCGGCGGCGGCGATGACGAGGAAGACGATCCCGACGACGCCGATGGATCCGCGCAGCTTGCCGGCTCCGGAACCCGTGGTGGTGTCAGACATGAGTGCCTCCGTCCGAGTGGCAGCTGCTGCCTCCGGTCGAGCAGTGCTTCGACGTCGTGCGGGGCACGTCGAGGGAGGGGTTGCGGTCGAAGAAGCCGTTGGGCTTCAACGTGAATCCGGTGTAGTCGACGGGCATGATCGGCCAGTCCTCCGGTCGCGGGAAGTGGGTGAGACCGAACGTGTGCCACACGACGAGGTCCTCGTTCTCCAGATCGCGGTCGCCGGCCACGAAGCTGGGCAGTCCGGCGCCACCGGAGTGCTGGTTCACGAAATCGCCTGCCGCGTAACGTTCCTTCTCGTCGAACTGCGTGACCCACAGGTGCTTGGTGGCGAACGTCGCCCGCGCCGCGATCGACGAGTCGTCGTCGGCCAGCAGGATCGGCTGCCCTTCCGGGTGCAGCGCGTACGCCACCGGCTTGCCCAGACGGTTCAGCTTGTTCGGGTTGCTGATGTGCCACACCCGTCCGACGCTGTTGTCCGCGAGGCGCTGCGCCTCGGATTCCTTCGTCAGGGGTGTGCGCTCGAGGGTGAACGCATTGCCGTGCACGTTCCCGGGGCCCATCTTCACCCGCTTGGTCTGCACCTCCTCGACGGAGTTGCGGTCGCCGTCGATCATCATGTCGAGGCGGGCGCTGAACAGGTGCTGGTGGTACGGGGCGCCGAGGCCGGGGGCGATCTCCGAGGCGTACGGGTAGTCGCCGCCCGGGTGACCCGACGTGAAGACGACGCCGGTGGCCTTGACCTCGAACTCGATGGTGCCGTCGAGGTAGAGGTACCAGAAGAAGCCGTAGTCGTAGTTGCCGATCGTGGTGAAGAAGGAGACGACCAGGCGGCGCTGGCGGCGCGTCTCGGCCGAGCCGGCCCACAGGTCGGTGTGCTTCCACAGCACGCCGAAGTCCTCCTCGTGCATGCACACCGCGTTCTTCAGCGTCTTGGGACTGCCGAACTCGTCGGCGATGACGGCGTCGAAGTAGGTGATGTCGCCGACGCAGTCGCAGCCGAGTTCGAGGGCGTTCGCGTAGCGGCCCACCATGTACTCGCCGGTGTCGAAGTAGTTCTGCCACGACCGGACCGGTGAGGGGTCGCCGTAGGGCACGACCATCTCGGCGATGGACGCGCGGTGGATGATCGGGCGGATGTGGTCGCCGTCGGCGAATCCGAGCTGATGGAGGACCAGTCCCTCGCGGGCGTCGAAGCCGACGCGGAACGACCACTTCTCCCAGTCGACGCGGTTGCCGTCGACGACGAAGCTGGGGCCCTCGGGCTGGGTGATCTCGATGGGCTTCTGAGTGGTGCGCAGCGGGCCGGTGACGGCGAGGTCGTCGAAGTTGCCCGACTCCTCGGGGATCGGGACGGCGCCGAGGTCGAGAACGTCGGTGACGGTCCGGTTCATGACGTCGACGAAGCCGACGAGCCCGTCGATCGGGTGGGCCCAGGCGTGGTCCTTCGGGTGGTCCTGGCGGAACGCGAGCCCGCGGAGGATCCGCTTGCCGGTCTCGCCGGGGTAGTCGAAGACGCCGGCCGAGAGGGGAGCGACCCGGACGTCGGCGACGTCGAGTCCGCGGGCGGCCAGTGCGGCGAGCCAGCGTTCGTCGGCGGACAGAACCTGCTCGACGAGCTCGAACTCCTCGTCCAGGACCGGCATCTGACCGTCGCGGGTGGCGTCGAGGGTGACCGAGCTGATGACCGACCGCTGGGTCACGGACACCACGACGTCCACGGCATTGGGGGACGAGATGTCGTGCAGCAGAACGCGGAATCGGCGATCGGTCTCGCCCGTCTCGGCCGGGTACAGCGTCGACTTGTCCGGTTCCTCGAGACCGACGTAGACGAATCGCGTCTGCTCGGTCAGCGCGTCGGCGGCCTCGAGGATCTCGCGGAGCGATGCGATCTCTTCGACGGTCGGCAGCGACAGCGGGTGGTCGATACGCGCAGGGGAAAGGGTGGGCATGTCGCGATCCTTTGGTTCTACGGGTGTTGAATAAAAAGCTTAGTGACGTACGTTACAGCCGAGGTGCCCTCGTGTAAACAGTGAATTTCGGATCCGGACATACTGGGCGTCCGGTCAAAGGTGCGCTATCGGACTCCGCAGCAACGGAATTGGACGAGCGTACGAAAAATCAGAGAGTGGTGACGAACCGCTCGAGCATCTCCAGCTGACGCTCCGACGACGTCTCGCCCGGCGTGAGGACACCCAGAATCTGCATGCCCATCATCATGTTGAGCAGTTGTTCGACCACGATGGTGACGTCGATGTCGCCGACGGTGCCCTCCTCGCGGGCCTGTTCGAGGAAGATCGCCATCTGCTCACGCCAGCGGTCCATCGTCCGCCGGTTGGTCGCGGCCATCTGCTCGTCGTACATGGCCCGCGGCCACAGGGAGGCGGCGATCCGGGCCTCGAGGAGTTTCTCCTCGTTGATCGGCATCACCTCGCGGCACAGGATGCGCAGGGCGTCCAGGCCGGTCGCGTCGCCGAGCGCCTCGGTGATCCGGCGATCGGTGGCCTCGGAGATGTGCTCGTACGACGTCCGGAGGATCTCGTCCTTGCCGGCGAAGTAGTGGCTCAGCGCGCCGTTGGTGTACCCGGCCTCGGTGGCGATGTCGCGCATGTTCGCGGCCTCGATACCGCGGGCAGCGATCAGCCGCCAGGCGGCGGCGGTGATGCTTCGCCGACGTTCGTCGTGATCCACGAGCTTAGGCACGACGTGTTCCTGCCCCACCAGCGATCATGCGACCACGGTATCAATGAGCTCCGCCGAGATTGAGAACGACCACTCCGGAGACGACGAGACCCAGTCCGAAGATCTTCGTCGCGGTCAGCGGTTCACCGAGGAAGGCGGCCCCGATCGCGACGATCGCCGCCGTCCCGAGCCCCGACCACATTGCGTAGGCGATCCCGACCGGCACCGTCTTGACCGCCTGCGACAGGAACAGGAACGCGACGACGTACCCGGCCAGGCACCCGACCGTCGGCCACAGCCGGGTGAAACCCTCGGTGGACTTCAGCAGGCTCGTGCCGAACACCTCGGCGGCGATCGCGGCGAGCAGGAACACGTACGGCATGGCACTCCATCACGAATCAACGGACATATCGGGCGTCCGTGACAGAGAACCACGCCGGGAGCGGCGGCGCGCACGCCGCCCCACCGCCCCCGGTGCGAGCACCTACGAGTACATGATGACGCCGCGGACGTTCTCGGCCTTCCGCATGGCCTCGTAGCCGTCGTTGATCTGATCGAGTGTGTATGTCCTCGTGATCATCTCGTCCAGCTTCAGCTGACCCTCCATGTACAGGCGGAGCAGGTGCGGGATGTCGAACCGGATGTTCGCGTTCCCGAACCACGCGCCCTTGAGGGTCTTGCGCATCGCCGTCAGATCGAACAGGTTCAGATCGACGTCGTTCTGGGTGACGTCGCCGACCGACACGTGGACGCACGTGCCACCCTTCGCCACCAGGCTCATCGCCGGAGCGATGATGCGGCCACTCGCATTCGCGACGGTGATGAGCACCTTGTCTGCGAGCTGGCCCCACGTCAGGTCCTGGAGGAGGGGGAGTGCCTCGTCGATGCTCGCCGCGGTGTGGGTCGCGCCGAAGATCTTGGCCTGCTCCCGCTTGAACTCCGAGGGGTCGACGACCACGACGTGCCGGGCACCGGCGATCGCGGCGCCCTGAACCGCCCCGCACCCGACGCCGCCCATGCCGATCACCACGACGGTCTCACCGGCCTGGACGCCGGCGGCGTACACCGACGACCCCCAGCCGGTCGTGACACCGCAGCCGACCAGCGCCGCCTTGTCGAGCGGGATGTCCTTCGTGATCTTGACGCAGGACGCCTCGTTGACCACCGTGTACGGCGAAAACGTTCCGATCAGGCACTGGATGGCAGCGTCCTTGCCGCGAACGTGATGCCGCGCCGTGCCGTCCGAGATCTGCCACCCTTCGAGCAGATGGGCACCCAGGTCGCAGATGCTGGACTGTCCGGTCGCGCACTGCCGGCACCGCCCGCACGCGGGGATGAATCCGAGTGCGACGTGATCGCCCTTCTCGACGCTGGTGACCCCCGGTCCGGCCTCGAGCACGACACCGGCGCCCTCGTGCCCACCGATGAACGGGTAGTACTCGAGCGGCAGGCTGCCGTCCCGGACATGTTCGTCCGAATGGCACATCCCCGACGCCGCCAACTGCAGCAGCACCTCCCCGTGCTTCGGCGGGTCGAGTTCCAGTTCTTCGATCTGCCACGGCTGACCGGGTTCCCACAACACTGCGGCCTGGGTCTTCATGTTTGCTGCTCCTGTCCGACGACGTCGATGCTGTACGGGATCAGAGAATGATGGTGACGACCTTCTCCTCGGTGTTGGCTTCGATTCCGGCCCAGCCGAGTTCGCGTCCCGTGCCGCTGGTCTTCATGCCTCCCCAGGGGAGGGCGGGATCGATCGGTGCCCAGCCGTTCACGGCCACCGCTCCGGCCCGGACCTTGCCGGCGAGGATGTGGGCGTGGGACACGTCGCGCGTCCAGATCGAGGCGGCGAGCCCGTAGTCGGTGGCGTTGGCGATTGCGATCGCCTCGTCGGTGGTGTCGAACGCGATGACGGTGCCGACGGGTCCGAAGATCTCCTCCCGCGCGATCTTCATGTCGTTGTTCGCGTCCGCGAAGATGGTCGGCTGGACGAAGAACCCGTCCCCGTCCGGACGGCCACCGCCGGCGGCGACGCGGGCGCCCTCGCTGCGTCCGGCCGCGATGTAGTCGAGGACGGTGTCGCGCTGCTTCGCGTTGACCAGGGCGCCCATCGTGGTGGCCGGGTCGAACGGGTCGCCGAGAACCTGCGCGGACGCGGCGGCGGCGAGACCGTCGACGACCTGCGAGTACAGCGAGCGGTGCACCAGGATGCGGGTGCCCGCGGCGCACACCTCGCCCTGGTTGAAGAACAGTCCCATCGCGGTGCCGTTGATGGCGGCCTCGAGGTCGGCGTCCGGGAGGATGATCTGCGGCGACTTACCGCCCAGTTCGAGGGTGGTGCGCTTGAACGTGTCCGCGGCGCGCTTGGCGATGATCCGGCCGACGCGGGGGCTGCCGGTGAAGCTGATCTTGTCGACGCCGGGGTGGGCGGCGAGTGCGTCGCCGGCGATCTCCCCGAGGCCGGGCACGATGTTGACGGTGCCTGCGGGCAGTCCGGCCTCCTCGAGCAACGTCGCGAGGTGCAGGATCGACAGCGGTGCGTCCTCCGGCGGCTTCACCACCAGGGTGTTCCCGGCGGCCAGCGCCGGGGCGATCTTCCATGCCGAGATCATCAGCGGGGTGTTCCACGGGACGATCGCGCCGATCACGCCGACCGGTTCACGGACCGTGTACGAGTGGGTGGGCTGGCCGAAGTAGCCGGCGGTCGGGATGGACTGGCCGGTGATCTTGTCGGCCCAGCCGGCGAAGTGCCGGAACGTGCCCGCCGCCATCGGGATGTCGAGCATGGTGGGCTGGCCGACGGGCTTGCCGACGTCGAGGGCCTCGAGCCGGGCAAGGATCTCGGCGTCGCGCTCGATGAGATCGGCGACCTTGTTGAGGACCCGTCCGCGGGCGGCGCCGGGCAGTGATCCCCATTCACCGTTCAGCTGGGCGCGAGCGGCCCGGACGGCGTCGTCGATGTCCTGCCCGGTTCCGGCGGCCACGTCGACGAGGGGGCGGCCGGTGGCCGGGTTCAGGTCCGTGAACGTTCCGCCGTCCGACGCCGGACGCCACTGCCCGCCGATGAA
Organism: Rhodococcus sp. NCIMB 12038; assembly: GCF_002165735.1. Lineage (NCBI taxonomy): Bacteria > Bacillati > Actinomycetota > Actinomycetes > Mycobacteriales > Nocardiaceae > Rhodococcus > Rhodococcus sp. NCIMB 12038. The sequence continues at coordinate 1,540 of NZ_NHML01000020.1, read as the reverse complement.
CAGCTGCGTGGCGGTTCCATCAGGAAGCCCTGTGGCACTGACGTTCTCGTGTACTGCGGTCATGGCGTCAACTCTCCCGGTGGTGTTGTGATGGCTGTCACAAGCATGCGGGCGAGGGGGCGGCGTCGTCTTGCACGCACGCGCATGGTTGTTGCTCGTATGCGCACCGATTCGCCGTCCGAGGGCCGCTGAGTCGCGGTTTCCTGACAGTAAACAGCGCTGTTACGATGCGGACGTGACGACTCGACCCGAGACCGAGGTTCACCGTGACACGGGAGACCCCGCGCCCGTCGAGCGGGAGGTGCCGTCCGATACGCCGACCGGGCCCGATCTGGAGAAGGTGATCGCACGGCAGGTCCGGGCGCTCCGCAAGGCCAGCGGGCTGTCCGTCGGCGACATGGCGGCCAAGGTCGGGATCTCCAAGGCGATGCTGTCGAAGATCGAGAACTCGCAGACCTCGTGCAGTCTGTCGACGCTGGCGCGTCTCGCCGCCGGACTCGACGTGCCGGTGACCTCCCTGTTCCGGGGTGCCGACACCGCCCGCGACGCCGTCTACGTCGAGGCGGGCCACGGCGCGGTCATCGTCGGGCGCGGCACCCGGGTAGGGCACCACTACGAACTCCTCGGCGCCCTGCGCGGGCAGCACAAGCGACTCGAGCCGGTGCTGGTCACGCTCACCGACGCCAGCGAGACGTTTCCGCTGTTCCAGCACGCGGGCACCGAACTGCTCTACATGCTCGAGGGCGTCATGGTCTACGGGCACGGCGAGGCCGAGTACACGCTGCGGCCGGGCGACTCGCTGCTCCTCGACGGCGAAGGCCTGCACGGTCCCAACGACCTCGTGCGGTTGCCCATCCGGTTCCTCGCCGTCACGGCGTACCCGGACCATCACGAGGAGTGACTCCGCCGACCGCGATGTCGTCCTTCCGTCCGATGGACGACTCCGTGCCGTCGAGGACCTCAGGCATGGCGCTGTTGCCGATGAACGGGATCCAATAGGTCATCCAGGCGGTAGTGACGAGGATCACACGTCGGCGAGACTTCGAGTGCTGTTTCGACGGGCGAGCCGGTACGGCCGACGAGCGGCACGCCGCTTGCGACGAACGGTCGAGCGTCGACGACGTCGGCGCGTTCTAGCCTATGACCTGGCGAACATCCCCCTTTTGGGGGTGTCGGCATCACATTCCGCGCTCCTACACTGGCCGCCGTGAGCATCCAGATCAGTGCCCCCGCGTCGCAGTCGAGCCGGATTCGAAACTCGGTATTCCGGCGGAAGGTGACCGTGGCGGAAGAGGCGGTGAAGGTCATCGGTCACGGCGACACCGTCGCGGTCAGCGGCTTCGCCAGTGCGGGCACACCGAAGGCGATCATCCCGGCACTGGTCGGCCGAATTCACGCTGCCCGCGCAGCCGGCTCGAACTTCACCATCGACCTGCTGACCGGGGCGTCCGTCTCGCCCGAAACCGAGCGAATGCTCGCCGAGGTCGACGGAATCGCGCTGCGGATGCCCTACCAAGCGGAATCCACGGCTCGGCAGAAG